>NZ_JBHSMH010000001.1:0-190575 GCF_042655365.1 Cohnella suwonensis
CCGTATGCGGGAAACCCGCACGTACGGATCTGTGAGGGGTAGGGGGCGCAATCCATGATAGGAGAGGCCCCGCCTACTCGACCATTTTCGCGAACAGCCGCAGGCAGGAACTGGGATGTCGGATCGGTCGACCCCGAGAGTAACAAGGGCCATGGGTATGATTGCTTCATTATGGAAATCCGCCAAAAGTAAAAGGACCGGAGGCAAAGCCTCCGGTCTTTCTTAGATCGACTGTCCCGTCGCGAATAAGCGGGCGGAGAGGAGAGAACGATAGAAGAATGCCGGAGGCTGTCTGGAACGGCGCGAAACGGGAGGAATGACATTGGCTAATTTGAATAAGCAGCAAGAGGAATTGCCGACCGCGTCGGCGGAGGACGTCGAATTCAGCGAAGAAATGGCGGATTCGGATGACCGGGAAGCGGCGGAGCGCGCGGCGCAAGCGGATCGACGGGCCGAGGGGGATTAGCCGGTGGACATGCAAGCGCTGCATGCCGGATTCGAGACGCAAGACCAGGCCGAATCCGCCATTCGTAAGCTAGCCGCGCTTAGAAGCGACCGCTTTCGATTGTCCCGCGCTACCGCGGGGGAAGCGTTCGGGTCGGAAACGGACTTGGCCGACGCCAGCGCGGAATTCGCCGAGGAAATCGGGCTGACGGCGACCGGCTTCGCGGGCAACGCCATCGCTTTCACGCTGTCGGCCAACGTGCCGGACAAAGCGAGGGAACAAGCGAGAGCCGTTATCGAGCAAGCGGGCGGCCGCATACTGTAAATGGCGTTCGCGCATAGTGCATATCCACCCTGATCGTCGGGCATCGCGCCCTTAGCGCGATGCTTTTTATTTTTTGCCGGCTTCCTGTATAATGGGAGCATTACGGGCATGGAAGCATCAGGGGAGGAAATTCGGTTGCGCTGGCATGAATTGACCGTTCTTGCGACGGAGACGTCCCAAGAGATGGTAACGCATTACTTAACGGAGCTAGGGGCGGGAGGCGTCTCGGTAGAAGAAGCTTGGTCGGCGGACAAACCGCGGAACGACGCTTACGGAGAACTGCACGACACGCCGACTAACGATATTAGGCCGGGTTACGCGTTGTTCAAGGCGTATTTCTCGGAGGACACGGAAATGAAGCCGATCGCCGATCAATTGAAGGAGTTGCTAGTCGGCCTGCCGGAATTCGGCTACGATGCGGGAGAGTTCGCGATCTCGATCGGCGACGTGCACGAAGACGATTGGGCGGATGCTTGGAAGCAATACTTCAAGCCGGTGCCGATAACGGAGAGGCTGACGATCAAGCCGACGTGGGAGGACTACGAGCCGACCCGGGAAGGCGAGCTCATCATCGATATCGACCCGGGCATGGCGTTCGGCACGGGGACGCACCCGACGACATCGCTTTGCTTGAAGGCGCTCGATCGGGCCATCGACGGCGGAGAGACCGTCATCGACGTCGGCACAGGGTCCGGCGTGCTCGCGATCGGCGCGATGAAGCTCGGCGCTTCGAAGGTGCTGGCGCTCGATCTGGATCCGATGGCGGTAAAGGTGGCCGGCGAGAACGTCGCGCTGAACGGCTACGCGGACGACGTCGAGACGAAGCTGAGCGATCTGCTCGGCATTCTGAACGAAGGAAACGCGCGTCCGGATGACGGCGTCAAGCCGCCGGTCGATATCGTCGTCGCGAATATCCTCGCGGAAATCATTTTGTTGTTCATCGGGGACGTCATGGAAGTACTTAAGCCGGGCGGTATCTATATTACGTCGGGCATTTACAAGAACAAAGAGCTGATCGTGGAAGCGGGTCTGCTCGCCGCGGGCTTCGAAATTATCGAAGTGCTCCGCCAAGAAGAGTGGATCGCGTTCGTGGCCGGCAAACCTAAGGGGGATGGCTGATGGACATATTTTGGTTCAAGTTCGAGCATCTGCCTGTTATTATTTTAGTCATGCTCGTCGCGTTCAGCGTGCACGAATTCGCGCACGCTTGGACGGCCTGGAGATTCGGAGACGACACGGCCTACAACGAAGGCCGGGTTACGCTGAATCCGATGGCCCATCTCGATTGGATCGGGATGCTGTTCCTGCTCATCGGCGGCTTCGGTTGGGCGAAGCCGGTGCCGGTTCGCCGGAGCCGGTTCAAGAACCCGAAGTTCATGAGCATCGCCGTGTCAGCGGCCGGACCGATCAGCAATTTGCTGCTCGCTTTTCTGATGCTGTTCGTCTTGGAACTCCTTCATTCGATTAACGTCATCGATGGATTATCGGACCAGATGTGGATTTTCACCACGTATTGGATCACGATCAACTTGAGCTTGTTCTTATTTAATTTGATTCCGATTCCTCCTCTTGACGGTTACCGGATTATCGAAGAATTCCTGCCGGTCCGCTGGCGGATCAAAATCATGGAATATTCGCAATGGACGACGTTCATCTTCTTGCTCATCATTTTCATTCCGCAATTGCGCAACATGACGATCGGTCCTTTGCTCGATCAATGGTATCCGATTTTCGAAAATATGGTGCGGTTGTTGGACGCCTTGTTCGGCGGCAGCATGTTCTACGCAAGCTGAAAATGCCAGCATTGACTGGTGGCGCGGGCATCCGCGACGCGTTATGATAGAGGACGGAGCAACGACGGGAGGCTATACGGAAATGCAGCGTTATTTTGTGCCGGAGGCGCAGATGGGGGAGCATACCGTCACGCTCGAGGGCGACGACGCCAGGCATGCGGCCGCCGTCATGAGATCGAAGCCGGGAGACTGTTTCGTCGCCTGCGACGGAACGGGCCGCGACGTGCTCGCGAAGATCTCGTCGGTCGACAAGGAACTCGTTCGGGCGGAAATTATCGAACGGCTCGCGTCGAACGCGGAGATGGCTTGGCGGGTAACGGTCGCGCAAAGCCTCCCGAAGGGAGACAAGCTGGAGACGGTCATCCAGAAAGGAACCGAGGCGGGCGCGATCGCGTTCGTTCCGTTCCTGTCGAAGAGAACGGTCGTCCAATACGACGAACGCAAGGAAGCGAAACGGGTCGACAGGTGGCGCAAAATCGCAAAGGAAGCGGCGGAGCAAAGCCACCGCAGCGTCGTGCCGCGCATCGATTCCGTCGTTTCGTGGAAGGCTTTGTTGAAGTCGGCGGGTGAACAAGATCTCGTGCTGTTCTGCTACGAGGAAGAAGGACGCTCCGGGGGCGGATTGAAGAACGCGCTCTCGGCTTTCAAGGGAAGTTACGCGAAGCCGGACGCCCCGAAGGTGATGGTCGTCGTCGGACCCGAGGGCGGGTTCGATCCGAAGGAAGCCGACGAAGCGGCGGCGGCCGGCGCGATACCGATCGGGCTCGGAGCGAGAATATTGCGGACGGAGACGGCGGCGTTATACGCGCTCGCTTGCCTCGCTTACGAGTCCGGAGAGTTGGGAGGAAACTAGAACATGCCGAACGTGGCATTTTATACGCTGGGCTGCAAGGTCAACTTTTACGATACGGAAGCGATCTGGCAGCTGTTCAAGAACGAAGGCTACGAGCAGGTCGACTTCGAGCAGAAGGCCGACGTGTATTTGATCAATACGTGCACGGTCACGAACACGGGCGACAAGAAAAGCCGCCAAATCATCCGCAGAGCCGTGCGCCGCAACCCGGACGCCGTCATCGCGGTAACGGGCTGCTACGCGCAGACGTCTCCCGCGGAGATCATGGCCATTCCGGGCGTCGATCTCGTCATCGGCACGCAGGACCGGGAGAAGCTGATGTCGTTCGTAGGCGATATTCAAGCCGATCGCAAACCGGTCAACGCCGTCCGCAACATCATGAAGACGCGCGAATTCGAGGAACTCGACGTTCCCGACTTCTCTGAGCGCACGCGGGCGTTCCTCAAGATTCAAGAAGGCTGCAACAACTTCTGCACGTTCTGCATCATTCCGTGGTCGCGCGGACTGTCCCGCAGCCGCAAGCCGGAAAGCGTGCTGAACCAAGCCAGGCAGCTCGTCGAATCCGGCTACAAGGAAATCGTGCTGACGGGCATCCATACGGGCGGTTACGGGGACGATCTCGAGAACTACCGATTGGCGGATCTGTTGGCCGATCTCGATAAGATCGACGGGTTGGAGCGCATTCGGATCAGTTCCATCGAAGCGAGCCAGATCGACGAGAAGATGATCGCGGTTCTGAACGGCTCTCCGAAAATGTGCCGCCATCTGCACATTCCGCTTCAAGCGGGCGACGACGCGATCCTCAAGCGGATGCGCCGCAAATATACGACGGCGGAGTTCGCGGAGAAAATCCGCCTGCTTCACGAAGCGATGCCGGGCGTCGCCATTACGACCGACGTCATCGTCGGGTTCCCGGGCGAGACGGAAGAGCAGTTCGAGAACGGCTACAAGTTCATGGAACAGATGAAGTTCGCGGAAATGCACGTGTTCCCGTATTCCAAGCGGACGGGGACGCCGGCGGCGCGCATGGACGAACAAGTGGACGAGGAGCTGAAGCACGAGCGCGTGCATAAGCTGATCGAATTATCCGAGCGGATGCAGGCGGCGTACGGCCGCGAGTGGGTCGGCCGCGAGCTCGACGTCATTCCGGAGCGCGAAGCGAAGGGCGCGGAAGGCGAAGGGCTGCTTTCCGGGTACACCGACAACTACATTCAAGTCGTTTTCCGCGGAGACCCCTCCCTGATCGGCGCGTTGTGCCGCGTGCGGGTGACGGATTCCGGCGTCAACGAATGCAAGGGCGAGCTGCTCGAGGTGCTGGCCGCGGACAACCGCGGAACGGCCGAGACGTCCCGTCCGGTAGCGATGCAAGCATAAAGGCAACGGGCTAAAGATTTCACCGCCGGGGGATCGCGGGAGCGTTCCGCGCCTCCGGGGCGAAGTCTTTTTCCTATACATAGGCGCTCGAAAGGGGAAACGGACGATGCATCGGGAAATATCGGCGGGCGGAGTCGTATATAGAGTCAGGGAAGGCAAGACGGAGATTCAATTAATCAAAGACCGGTTCGGTCGGATGACGCTCGCGAAAGGGAAGATGGAGCCGGGCGAGACGATCGAGCAAACCGCGCTTCGGGAAATCGACGAGGAGACGGGCATAGCGGGACGAATCGTTGCTCCTCTCCAGGAAATCTCCTACGTCTACGATCACCGGGAACTGGGCCAAGTCCGCAAGGAAGTGCATTATTATTTGGTCGAGGCCGAAGAGGGACCGTTGCGCGCGCAGATCGAGGAGATCGCGGGCGTCGAATGGTACGAGCCTTCCGAGGCGTGGAGATTGCAGCGGGATTCGGGATACGATAATAACGACGAAGTGCTTCGGCTCGCTTACGAGAAGCTTGGGCTGGAAAGCGAGTAAAGAGGCGCGTTTCGAAAAAATGTTCCGAGGTGAAGCTCATGCGGGATAGGCATCCGTTTCCGGATTGGCATCCGGACGCGCAGCTCGCCCCTTATATCGATTATACGGTCGCGACCGCGGACGCCGGAGCGCGCGAGATCGCTTCCCGATGCGAGGAAGCGGCCGCTTTCGGCTTCCGCAGCGTCTGCGTTAACGGCGGATGGGTCCGATTATGCCGGGAGAGGCTGGGCGGCACCGGCGTGAAGGTGAGCGCGGCCGTCGGTTTTCCTCTCGGGGCGCAAGCGACGAGGGCGAAAGCGTTCGAAGCGGGCGCCGCCCTCGACGACGGCGCTTCGGAGATCGATATGGTCATGGCGATCGGCAAGCTGAAGGACGGGGACCGGGACGCGGTGGAGCGGGATATCGCCGCCGTCGTCCTCGCCGTGCAGGGAGGCGCCCTCGTGAAAGTCGTGTTGGAAACGGGGCTGCTGACGGACGAGGAGAAACGGCTCGCCGCGCGGATCGCGGAGGCGGCCGGCGCCGATTGCGTGCAGACGTCGACCGGGTTCGCGGGATCCGGGGCGAACGCCGGCGACGTCGCTCTGCTTCGGGGGGAGCTATCGGCCCGCATGGGCGTCAAGGCGGCGGGCGGCATTCGCACGGCGGATGCGGCGATCGCGTTGCTTCGGGCCGGAGCCGGGCGCATCGGCAGCAGCGCGGGCGTCGCCATCGTCAGCGGAATTTAGGCAGGTAGGCGATCGGGAGCGCGATGAGGGAACAAGCGACGTTAAAGATCGTCTGCGCGTGGGCGATCTGCGCGGACGGGTCCGTCGGTGCGATCCAGGCGGCGGCCGAATGAAGCGCGCCGACAAGCGGGAAGAACAGCAGCGCGCCGCCGACGTTCAACGCGAGCTGCGAGAGGGCGACGAAGCGGCCTCCTTTGCCGCCTCCGAGCGAGGCGACGAGGCCGGTGAAGCAGGTTCCGACGTTCGAGCCGAGGACGATGGCGATGCCGGCTTCCGGGCTCAGCGCGCCAGTTGCCGCGAGTCCCATGCTCATGGCGATGACGGCGGCGCTCGAATGGACGAGCGCGGTAAGCGCCGCCCCTCCGAGCAAGCCCCATATCCAGGCGTCGTTCGTGCGGTTCATGAGCATGTCGAAGGCGCCGTTGTCCCTCATGGCCGGGCCGATGCCTTGCAGCAGCTTGAAGCCGATCAGCAGCAGCGCGAATCCGCATAGGGCGACGGATATATAACGCAAGGAAAGGGCAAGACGAGGGGCGGATGATGAATCCCGGCCTTCGTTGAGCAAGTACGTCGCGAACCAGCCAGCGGCGCCGACGGCGAGCAACGGCAAGCCGTAGCGGTGAAGCTGCAAGCCCATGAGCTCCGTCGTGAAGCAGGTTCCCACGTTCGTGCCGAGGATGATGCCGAAGCTTCGGGGCAGCGACAGCAGGCCCGCGTTGACGAAGCCGATCGTCAAGACGGTGACGGCGGAGCTGCTCTGCAGTAGCGCGGAAGCTGCCGTTCCGACGGCGAAGCCGCGGATCGGGGTGGCGGTAGAGCGGGAGATCCAGGCGGCTAGCTTGCGGCCGGCCCAACGTTGCAGGGACGACTCTACCGCTTTCATGCCGGACAGGAGCAAAGCGAACCCGAGCAGGGAAGGGACGAGCAATTGAGCGAACATAAGGCGCACCTCCCCTAATGACTATGCGCGCTAAGGACAAGTTTATGAACGGAGAAGGAGTGGACGGCGAATGGGTAATCAAGCGGCGGTATGGTTGAACAAAGGAAGGCGGCCTCGGTTGGAGGAAGGCCATCCTTGGATATACGCGAGCGAAATCGCGAAGACGGAAGGCGAGGCGACGCCGGGCGATCTCGTGGAAGTGAGAGATCACCGCGGGCTGTATTTGGGGACGGGGTATTGGAATCCGGCCTCCCAGATGACCGTGCGGCTCGTGTCGTACGAGCCGCTGGAGAAGATGGATGCCGAATTTTTCAAGCGGCGTTTCGAACGCGCGGCCGTCCATCGTACCCGGTTTCTGGGGGATAGCGTCTCGTGCCGTCTCGTGTACGGGGAAGCGGATTTCGTTCCTGGCCTCGTCGTCGACCGGTTCGGGAACGTCTTGGTCGTCCAAGTGCTGACGTTAGGCATGGAAAACGCCAAGGAAGCGTGGCTCGAAGCGTTGATAGAAGTGTTCTCCCCGCAAGGCGTCTACGAGCGGAGCGACGTCGGCGTCCGCGTGCTGGAAGGGCTGGAAGAACGGACGGGCGTCCTGTACGGGGAATGTCCTCGGCATATCGAGATCGAGGAGAACGGGCTCAAAGTGCAAGTCGATATCGTAGGCGGACAGAAGACCGGCTACTTCTTCGACCAACGGGAAAACCGGGCGTCCATCGCCCCGCTGATCAAAGGCTGGGGAGCGCGCAGCGGCATCAAGCTCGAGGAACGAGAGACGGCGGAAGGCGGGATGGCGAAGGTGCCGGTGAACGCTAACGGCGGCTTGGTCACGTTCCCTTATTGGGACGGCGCGACCGTGCTAGAGTGCTTCGCCCATACGGGAAGCTTCACGTTGCACGCATGCGATTACGGGGCGAAGAAGGTGACGTGCCTCGACATCTCCGAGCACGCTTTGGAGACGGCCCGCCATAACGTCGCGATCAACGGCTTTACCGACCGCGTCGAATTCGTCGCGGCGGACGCGTTCGAATATTTGCGAGGCCAGGTTTCGGGACGCGACGAACGCCAAGCGAGGGCGAACGCCAAGGCGTCGGGCGCCAAGGTGGACACGTCCAAGCCGCTCGGTTCCGAAGGACGGACGTGGGACGTCATCATTCTCGATCCGCCGGCTTTCGCCAAGACGAAGAGAGCGGTCGAAGCCGCTTGCCGCGGGTATAAGGATATCAACCTGCAGGCGATGAAGCTGCTGAACGAGGGCGGATATCTCGTGACCGCGAGCTGCTCCTACCACGTTCGGCCGGAGCTGTTCCTCGAGACGATCCAGGAAGCGGCGAAAGACGCAGGCAAGATTATCCGCCGCGTCGAGTGGCGCGGGGCGGGCAAAGACCATCCGATGCTCGCCGGCGTGGAAGAAGGCCATTACTTGAAATTCGGCATTTTCGAGGTTCGCAGCCGCAAAGAATTGTAAGAACGGCAAATCGTTAAGAAAATGTTAGCGTTCGGCAAAGGAATTTCATCCCTCTCCGGTAACATTCCTAACGCCTTCGGATTACTTTTAGATCATAGGCAAGGAAACGGGAGGGATGTAGCATGGTGAACGAGGTCATCTTGTTCGGCAAAAGGGCGGTGCCGCTCGATAACCGGGCCAAGGCGCCGAGCAGCCGAAGCCGGTTCGACAGCCGGATGAGACTTCTGAAGAACGATTTGGATTTCCGGCGCCGCTGGAAACACGTCGCTTACGTCGAGCTATGGTCGGACGCAGCTATCTTCAAGTACGACGACGGCACGAAGTGGTATATGAATATTTCGTAAAGCAAAGCGCATCAATTCCGACAACCTGCAAAAGTGCAGTTTATTCGGTGAAAAATCGTCAAAACGACTCAACCTGCAAAAATGCAGTTTGCTGAGTCGAAATGGACTGTTTTGCTGGAAAAGCCGTAAACAACCTGCATATTTGCAGGTTGTCCTTGAACGTTGAATATACGAGCCAAACAACCTGCATATTTGCAGGTTGTTTGGCTTTTTCGTTAGCCATAGTAGCCCTCGAGCTTCTTTTATTCGTCGCCTTATCCAATTTGTGTCGTTTGAGCGAACGCCTGTGCGCCTAAGGGGCGCCTATGATACAATGGAAAAGTTGAGATTTTCGTCGGAAAAGATAGATTCAGAAGGAGGTGCGCTCCATGTCGCTCAGGCTGATCACGGGCCGTTCGGGCAGCGGAAAGACGACATTCGTATTGGACGAAATCAGGGAGAAGATCCGACGGGACCCGCTCGGACCTCCGCTCGTGCTGCTCGTTCCCGAGCAGGCGACGTTCCAAGCCGAATACGCGATGGCGACGACGCCCGGAATGACGGGCTTCATGAGGGCGCAGGTGCTAAGCTTCCGCAGGCTCGCTTTCCGGGTCATGCAGGAAACCGGCGGCGCCGCCGTCGTGCCGATCCACGACAACGGCAAAGCGATGCTCTTACATAAAGTTCTGGAGGCGCGCCGGGAAAGTTTGCGCCTGTACCGGGGAGGCAAGTCCGAGAACGGCTTGATTACGGGAATCAACGGGCTGCTGACGGAGATGAAGCGTTACGGCATCGACAGCCCGAAGCTGGCCGATCAAGCGGCCGCGGCGGCCCGCCGGGCTTCCGGCGACCCGCGGGCGGCGTTGCTCGCGGACAAGCTGCACGACTTGTCGCTCGTCTACGCGGACATGGAGAAGGAATTGTCCGGCCACTGGCTGGACGGGGAGGACATGCTCGGCTGGCTAGCCAAAGGAGCGGCGACGGCGCCGTTCCTCGAAGGCGCGGAAATCTGGGTCGACGGATTCCACGGCTTTACGCCGACCGAATTCGACGTCGTCGAAGCGCTTCTGCGCAAAGCGCCTCGGGTGAGCGTCGCGCTTTGCTTGGACCGATTTTATGCAGCGGGGGAAAGACCGGACGAACTGGAATTGTTCCATCCGACCGCGGAGACGTCCGCGCAGCTATGCGAAATGGCGGAAGCGACGGGAGCCGGCATCGAAGCGGCCGTCGAGTTGTCCTCCGAAGCCGGGGGCGCGGGTCCCCGATTCTCGAATAACGAGGCGCTAGCCTTCTTGGATCGCCATTGGAGCAATCGCCGGCGCTGGGACGAATCCGCCGGACCTCGGCCGGGATCGTCGGGCTTCGGTCTCTCCTTGCACGCGTCGGCGAACCGCCGGGCGGAGGCGGAAGCCGTCGCCCGCGACATGCTGTCGCGCGTCAAGGAGCAGGGCGGGCGCTGGCGCGATATGGCGGTGTTCGTCAGGAAAATGGACGACTACGCCGACTTGCTCGCCACCGTGTTCGGCGATTACGGCATTCCTTATTATTTGGACGGCAAAGCCGGCGTTTCCCACCATCCGTTCGTGGAGTTTATCCGTTCGGCGCTGGAATGCGTCACCGGAGGCTGGAAGGCGGAAACCCTGTTCCGCTGCGCGAAAACGGACTTGCTCGGCACGCCGGACCGGCGCGTAACCCGCGACGAGGTCGACCGGCTGGAGAACTACGCGCTCGCCGTCGGCATCGACGGCTGGCGCTGGCGATCCGAGCAATCGTGGCGGCCTTTGTTCCGGGGTGATCTGGAGGACGAACGAACGGCGGCGGACGACGAGCCCGACGAAGAGCATCGGAGGCTGATAGAAGTCCGGGACGCCCTTCTGAAGCCGTTGATCGCTCTTCAGGAGCGAATGGATCGCGCCGAATCCGTCAGGGAGCAATGCGAGAGCTTGTTCGACTTCATGGACGAGACCGGCTCGGCCGACATGCTGGAAAGCTGGGCGGAAAGCGACGCGGCGGAAGGCAAGCCGGGGAAATCGGCCGCGCATCGTCCGCTCTGGGACGCGGCGATGACGCTGCTGGATCAGCTCGTCGAGCTGATGGGCGACCACGCCGCGGACGCGCAGTTGTTCGCCGGGATGGTGGACGCGGGACTCGAAGAGCTCAAGTTGGGCGCGGTGCCGCCGACGCTGGACGGCGTGCTGGTCGGCAGCCCGGAGAGAACGCGTTCGGACCGCGTCCGGATCGTCTATTTGCTGGGCGCGAACGACGGCGTCATGCCGATGCGGATTCCCGAGAACGGCTTGCTTGCCGAAGAGGAAAGGGATAAGCTCGCGGCCTCGGGCATGAAAATGGCTCCCGGATCGCGCCGCAAGCTGCTGGACGAGCAGTTTTTGGCGTATTTGACGCTGACGACCGCTTCGGACCATTTGTGGATCAGCTACCCGATCGCCGACGAGGAAGGGCAAGGTCTGCTGCCCTCGGAGTGGATCGGCAAGCTGCGGAAGAGATTTCCGGGTATCCCGGTGCAAGCGGAGGCGGCGGAACCCGCGGAGACGCAGGGCGAGGCGGAGCAACTGAGCTTCGCCGTCAGACCCGGAAGGGCGATGACGCATCTTCTGGCGAGATTAAGAAGCTGGAAGCAGGGGGAAGCGCTCGCTCCCGGCTGGTGGACGGTATACAACTGGCTGGCGGGACGCGACGAATGGCGATCCAAGCTGTCCACGCTCATCTCGTCTTTGAATTATACGAACCAGGAAAAACCGCTATCGGCGGAAACGAGCCGGTTGCTTTACGGAGACAGGCTGCTGGCGAGCGTCTCGCGAATGGAGCGCTTCGTCGCGTGCCCGTTCCAGCACTTCGCTTCGCACGGGCTGAAGCTGCGGGAGCGGAAGCTGTTCCGGGTCGATGCGCCGGACATCGGCCAGTTGTTCCATGCGGCGCTACGACAAACGACGGAGAAGCTGTTCGCGGAAGGCCCGGCGGGGCTCGACGCCGCGCGTTGGCAGAGCGAGGCCGCCGCCGCGGTGGACAAGCTGCTACCTCGCGTCCAATCGCAAATTCTGCTGTCGACGCACCGCCATCAAGTGATGGCCCGCAAGCTGCGCGACATCGTGAAGCAAGCGTCGGCCGTGCTCGGCAACCATGCCGGGCTGTCCAGCTTCAAGCCCGTAGGGTTGGAGCTCGATTTCGGGCCGCAAGGGTTGCTGCCGCCGTTGTCCCTGGAGCTGGGAAACGGGCGATGGATGGACATCGCCGGCAAGATCGACCGCGTGGACGCGGCCGAATCTTCGGCGGGCTTGTTGCTGCGCATTATGGACTATAAGTCCAGCGCCATGAAGTTGAAGCTGGACGAAGTCGCCCACGGGCTATCGCTCCAGATGCTTACTTATTTGGACGTCGTCGTCACGCATGCCCCGCACTGGCTCGGCCGTCCGGCGGAACCGGCGGGAGTGCTCTATTTCCACGTGCAGAATCCGTTCCTGCATACGCCGAACGGCTTGCCCAAGGACGAGGCGCGCGAGGCGCTGCTGCGGCAATACCGGATGCAAGGTCTCTTGCTCTCTGACGGGGAGTCCGTCAAGCTGATGGACGAGTCGTTGAACCATAGCGGCAAATCCGTCGTCGTTCCCGTCGAATTCAAGAAGGACGGGACGTTCTCTGCGCGCTCGCAAGTGGCGACGCCTACCGAATGGGCGGTACTCAGAGGCTCGGTCCGCAAGCAAATCCGACGGATCGGCAAGCGGATTACCGAAGGCGACGTCGCCATCTCGCCTTACCGGCTGGATAAGCGAAGTCCTTGCACGTTTTGCGATTTCCGTCCGGTGTGCCATTTCGACAGCCAAGTCGAAGGCAATGCTTATCAGACTTTGAGAAAAACGACAGACCGAGACGAGTTGTGGAGACGGCTATCGGGCGAAAGCGAACAAGGGAGGGGAACCGAATGACCGGCATGACGGCGAACGAACGGCAGAGCGGTTGGCCCGGGAAGCCGGAAGGAAGCCGCTGGACGAACGAGCAATGGGCGGCGATTCAAGCGGACGGCTCCCATTTGCTCGTTGCCGCGGCGGCCGGCTCAGGCAAGACGGCGGTGCTCGTCGAGCGGATGATTACCCGGATCGCCGACGAGAACAAGCCTCTCGACGTCGACGCGATGCTCGTCGCCACGTTCACGAAAGCGGCGGCGGCGGAGATGAAGGAACGGATTCGCCACGCGCTCGAAGAAGCGCTCGAGAATCGCCCGGAATCGAAGCACCTGCGCAGGCAGATCGCGCTGCTGCCGCGGGCGGCGGTGACGACGTTGCATTCGTTCTGCCTCGAAGTGGTCGAACGGTACGCGCCGCTCATCGGGCTCGATCCCGGTTTCCGCATGGCGAACGAGACCGAAGCCGAGCTGCTGCGCATGGACACGCTCGACGAATTGTTCGAAGAGCGTTACGCGGAAGAAGGGGAAGAGGGGGCGCTCTCCTCTCTCGCCAACCGGTTCGGCGGAGAGAGGAGCGACGAGCCGCTGCATAAGCTCGTGCTGGAGCTTCACGAATTCGCGGGCAGCCATCCTTGGCCCGAGCATTGGCTCCGGATGCAAGCGGGGGAGTTCTCCCATGCGGAAGCGGACGCGTTGCTTCGCTCGCTATGGGTCGACACCCTTAGACGCGATGCCTCCTTGCTGCTGGACGGCACGATTCGCCTGCTGAAGGCGGCGCTGCGCGTCGCGCACGGCCCGGGAGGGCCGGAACCGTATATCGAGACGCTGTTCGCGGACATCGACGGACTCGAACGGGCGTCGGAGGCGTTGACCGGCGGAAATTGGGAAAGCTGGCAATCGGCGGTCGCGGGCATCTCGTTCGGCAGGCTGAAGCCTTGCAAAGGGGACGATTACGATTCCGCCTTGATCGACAGGGTCAAGAGCATGCGGGACAACGCCAAGAAGTCGGTCGCGAAGCTGTCGGAAGAATGGCTCGTCCGCTCTCCGGAGCAGTACGCGGCCGAGCTTCGCGCGCTCGCGCCGGATATGTCTCGTCTGTCGGAGCTGGCGGTCGCGTTCGGAGAACGTTACGAGCAGGCGAAGAGGGCCAAAGGCTTGCTCGATTTCGGAGATCTCGAGCACTACGCGCTGCGCATCTTGCGGGACGCATCTTCTACGCCCGAGCTTAGCGAGCCGTCTCTTGCGGCGTTAAGTTTCCGCGAGCGCTTCTCGGAAATCTATTTGGACGAATACCAGGATACGAACGAGGTGCAGGAAGCGATCGTCTCTCTGATCGCGCGCCGGGATCCCGGCAACGTGTTCATGGTCGGGGACGTTAAGCAAAGCATCTATCGGTTTCGTCTCGCCGAGCCCGGCTTGTTCCTGGGCAAATACAAAACATACGAAGCCTATTCGGACGAGAACGGAGACGGCTCGTCCGCGGGAACGCCGGCGCGATCGGACGCCGACGGATTGCGGATCGACCTCGCGCGCAACTTCCGAAGCCGAAGGGAAATCTTGAACGCGGTCAACCACGTCTTTCGGCTGATCATGAGGGAGCCCGTCGGCGAGATGGACTACGACGGCAGGGCGGAGTTGATCTACGGAGACGGGTATCCTTCCGATGCGGCGATTACAGCGTACGGAGCCCCGGCGACGGCATCGGCCGACAATCCTTACGCGGTGGAGATGATCGTGCTGGACGCCGCCGCGCCGGCGAAAGAAGATGGCGACTCGGCCGCATCGGCGGAGTCCGATGACGGTTCCGCGCAAGGGGAAGCGGCGGACGAGACGGAGGAACTCGAAGCGGCGCAATTGGAAGCCAGATGCATCGCGGACGAGATCCGCAAGCTGATCAAGGGCTCCGATGAAGGAGGACAACCGTTCGCCGTCTACGACGGCAAAGCGAAGCTGTACCGTCCCGCGCAATACCGCGATATCGTCATTCTGCTGCGGGCGGTATCGGCGCTCGCGCCGACGTTCCTCGACGAGCTGAAGGCCGCCGGCATTCCGGCTTACGCGGATTTGGCGACGGGGTATTTCGCGGCGACCGAGGTCGACGTCCTATTATCGTTGCTATCCGTCATCGACAATCCCCATCAAGACATTCCGCTGGCGGGCGTGCTTCGTTCCCCGATCGGCGGATTCGACGCGGAGGAACTCGCCCGCATCCGGCTCGCCCGGCGCGGCGGCTCGTTCTGGGAAGCGGTCAACGCCGCCGCGGCTTCGCCAGGCTCCGGCGAGCCGGAAAGGAAAATCGCCGCTTTCGTCGGCCGTCTCGAAAGCTGGCGCGATTTCGCCAGAAGGGAGCCGCTTGGCGACCTGCTATGGATGCTGTACCGCGAGACGGGTTATTACGATTTCGTCGGCGGCATGCCGGGCGGAGGCCAGCGGCAGGCGAACTTGAGGGCTCTCGTCAACCGGGCGGTGCAATACGAGCGCTCGTCCAGGTTCCGCGGGTTATTCCGGTTTTTGCGTTTCCTCGGAAGAATGAAGGATACCGGCGCGGATCTCGGCGCCGCCCGCGCGCTGGGGGAAAGCGAGAACGTCGTGCGCATCGTGTCCATCCATAGAAGCAAAGGGCTGGAGTTCCCCGTCGTGTTCGCGGCCGGTCTCGGCAGGAATTTCAACCGGCAGGATTTGAACGGCGCGTTCCTCAAGCATAAGAAGCTCGGCTTCGGGCCGAGAGTCGTCGAGGAAGACACGAGGGTGACTTACCCGACGTTGCCGCAGCTCGCCATCCGGCGCAAACTCGCCTCCGAGATGCTCGCGGAAGAGATGCGCGTCCTCTACGTGGCGCTGACGAGGCCGAAGGAAAAGCTGTTCCTCGTCGGAACGAGCAAGGACGCGGACAAGCAATTGGCGCAATGGAACGAAACCGCCGAAATGGCTGACGGGACTTTGCCGGCCCACGCGGTCGCGGCGGCAGGCAAATATTTCGACTGGCTGGGGCCGGCGGCGATGCTCGCGAGCGATTCGGATGATGCCGGGACAAGATGGATATGCCGCGTCGTCCGATCTTCGGAATACGCCCGGTCCGCGGCTCAAGGCGACACCGACGCGGCATCGGACGACCGCGAACGTTGGGACGCCGTGACGAAAGGCGAGCCGGTCGCATCGGGCGATGCCGTCGAGGCGTCGCGAATCGCGTCGGCGCTCTCCTGGCAATACGCCGACGTTCCCGCGACGCAGGTCGGCGCCAAGACGTCGGTCACCGCGCTGAAGAACAGAGAAGCGGCGCTCTATGTCGAACCGTTGCCCGATAATCCGGCGGAAGAACGAATGGCCGGGGAAGCGACTTCGGAAGACGGCGCGCCGGACCGGTTATCGACGTTCCGCTTGAGGCGTCCGCGCTTCATGTCGGAGAAGCGTCTGACCGCTGCCGAACGCGGCACCGCCTATCACTTGGCGATGCAGCATCTGCCTCTCGGTCCGGATTTCCGTTCGGAGCATGTGTCCGGCCTGTTGGACGGACTCGTGGAGCGTCGGATTCTGTCGGGAGAGCAGCGCCATGGCATCGATGATGCCTCGATCGCGGCATTCCGCGAATCGGCGCTGTGCGAACGGATGAGAGCGTCGGCCAAAGTGTGGAGGGAAGTTCCGTTCACGCTCGGGATGGACGCGGCCGACGCGTATCCGAAAGCGATGCCCTTCGGCAGCGGGGAGACGGTCATTATTCAAGGGGTCATCGATTGCCTTTTTGACGAGGACGGCGGACTCGTCCTCGTAGACTACAAGACGGACGAGCTTCGGGGCGGGGGCGCGAAGGAAGCGGCGGAGAAGCATCGTTTCCAAGTGGAGAAGTACGGCGAGGCGGTCGAGCGAATCGTAGGGAAACCGCTGAAGGAAGCCTACGTATATTTCTTCGACGGCGGCCAAGCCGTTCGGCTCGTTTGATTCATATTTATCGCAATTCGGGAGGAATCGCCATGGCTGACGAAACCAAAGCCAAAAGATCGTATACGGTGCCGGTGCTCCTCATCATGATGATGGTGATGATGACGCTGATCATCGTGTTTTATTCGAAAAACTTGCTGATCGGGCAAGCCCGCGAAACGGAAACGGGACAGCGGATCGCCGAGCGGTACGGATTCGCCGAGATGTTCGCGGATCGGCTGCAGGGCGGCGCGGAAGGCATGCTGAACGCCAAGACGACGGCCGACAAAGTGAAAGCCGCCGAATTGCTCGGGGGCGCTAAAGTCGCGGCGGGCGAAGCGATCGTCTTGTTCGCCGACGCGGATCGCCAAGCGACCGGACAATCCGCCGAAGAAGCGATCAAGCCTTACGCGGAAATCGCGAACCGGATTTTCGGCGAAGGAGGCGCGTTGGACGGCGTCGGCCAACGCGAAGGCGCGTTGACCGAACGACAAGTCGAAGCGTTGACGCTGGCTCGCGACGTCGCGGCTGACGTCCAGAAGAAACTCGGCGCCTATCGTCCGCTGACCGGAGAGGCCGGTTACCGCCAGATGGAAGCGGGCGGACAATGGATTCCGAGCGCGGCGGAGGCGGGCAAAGCTTATCTCGCATACGGCAAGTCTCGCTAAAGCGAATGGGCGCCGCTCCGAGGCGCCCATTTTCATCTTGCGTGTAGCCATTCGCCTATCCCAGCATATGCTGTTGGGGAAAGCGCCCAAGGAGGAATGGCTCATGGAAAAGACGAAACCTTCTCAGCCTGCGGCCCATCAGCCCAAGCAACCGAACCAGCCGGTCGTCCAGCCGACGGTCACGATGCCCGCGAAGATGCCGTATGCAATGCCCGCGAAGATGCCGTATGCAACGCAGGCAGCGATGCCGGCGGCGAAACCCGCGGCTTACAAAATATCGAAAGAGACGTGCCTTAGCCATATGCACCGTTACGTGGAAGTCCAAGGCTCGGACGGGTATTGCTACGACGGCATCGTCGAACACGTGGACGATGAATGGTTGTGCCTGGCAGTGCCGGGATCGGCGGACCACATGCGCTCTTTTTTCCCGGGCGCGGGCTTCGGGCCGTTCTATCCTTACCGCCCGAGACGCTTTAATCGCCTCGTGCTGCCGCTCGCGAGTCTCGTGGCGATTTCCCTGCTGCCATACTACTGGTGACCGGCGGAAGCCGATCCGGGCCTGCGGTCGCAGGCCCGTTTTCGTTGGCGGAAAATTGGACGGGCGCCATCCTTATCGGGTATGATGAACCTATATAACCGATACGATGAGGTGCCCCATGTCCGATTGCCTGTTCTGCAAAATCGTCGAAGGAACGATTCCCGCGCGCAAAGTATACGAAGACGACCGGGTCGTCGCGTTTCACGATATCCAGCCGCAAGCGCCGGTCCACTTGCTCGTCATCCCCAAAAAACACATCGCATCGATCAACGACGGAACGCCCGAGGATGTCGAGCTGCTCGGCCGAACGCTGCTTGCGGCGCAGCAAGTCGCCCGGGAAGCTGGACTCGCGGAGAATGGCTACCGGCTCGTGAACAATTGCGGCAAGGACTCCGGCCAAATCGTGTTCCATCTGCATTGGCACGTGCTCGGCGGCGAGAAACTCGGAGCGTTGAACGTGAAAAACAACGTTTCCGACAATTGAAAGCACGAGGAAAGCACGAGGAAAAACTTAGCTCGGACGTTTCGCAATTTTTCGTCCCGCCCAAGTTGACACTCCCTTTCCTCATCACCTATAATATAGTTTGATAACCGTGTTGGGTCTGTTGCGGAGGGAGGGAAAACAGGTGGCCGAAACAAAAGTTCGTAAAAATGAAACAATCGACGCTGCACTCCGCCGCTTTAAGCGTTCCATTGCCAAAGATGGCGTTCTCGCGGAAGTGAAGAAACGTAAACATTACGAGAAACCAAGCGTTAAGCGCAAGTTGAAATCCGAAGCTGCGCGCAAACGTAAGTACTAGGAGGAATCCGCACTCATGAATCTTGCGGACCGTTTGAACGAAGACATGAAACAGGCGATGAGGAACGGCGAGAAGTTCCGCCTTCAGACGATTCGCATGGTTCGCGCTTCGATCAAAAACCAAGAAATCGAGCTGCGCCGCCCGCTTGACGAGAATGAGACGCTTAGCGTTTTCAGTCGCGAGCTCAAGCAACGACGCGATTCTCAAGCCGACTTCGAAAGAGGCGGCCGGGACGACCTCGTGGCGACCGTAAAAGCAGAAATTGAGATCATCTCGGAATATCTCCCCCGACAGCTGACGGAAGAAGAAATCAAAGCTATAGTTGTACAGACCATGCAAGAGACCGGTGTCTCTTCTAAAGCTGAGCTAGGGAAATTGATGGGTGCCCTGATGCCTAAGGTAAAGGGAATCGCGGACGGCAAGCTCGTCAATGCGATCGTCCAACAATCTCTGCAATAATTCCGACGAACGACAGGCACTCCCCTCGGGGAGTGCTTTTTGCTTGTAACCCGAGTAGCTTGACTTCATAATGAATGGTAAATACTCTCAACGATGCGATTGCGCTGGAAGCGGCCGTGAAACGCCGAACCTCATGAAACGTATTACCGATCAAGTTGGAAAACGCGCAAGGAGGAGGGATGGGTTTTGAATCCAATGAAGACGCTTCGTAGCGCAAACAAGCGCCGGTCGAGATTTGCGAAGCCGTCGATATCGGTCATGCTGCCGGTTTTGCTGATGTTGTTCGGGCTCGCGGGCATCGCGCAGGCCGAAGGGAAGGCGTCCGAAGGTGCCGTTTACGTCGTGCCCGTGCAGCAGACGGTCCAAAGCGGGCTTGCGTCGTTCCTCGATCGCGCGCTGACGGAGGCGGAAGAGGCGAAAGCGTCGCTCGTCGTGCTCGATATCGATACGCCGGGCGGGAGGCTGGACACCGCGGAGCAGATCGGTAAGCGCATCCGCGAGAGCGCCGTTCCGACGCTGGCGTTCGTCAGCGGCAAAGCGGCGTCGGCGGGAGCGTACATCGCGCTGAACGCGGGCGATATCGCGATGGGGCCGGGGACGGTCATCGGGGCGGCGATGATCGTGGACGGCAACGGCGACCCCGTCGACAATCCGAAGCTCGTCTCGTTCTGGAGCGAAGAGATGAACGCGGCGGCGCAGTTGAACGGCAGGGATCCGAGCATCGCCGTCGGCATGGTCGACCCGAACCGGGTCGTCGAGATGAAAGCGATCGGGGAAACGAAGGAGAAAGGCCAGATCATCTCGCTTAGCGCGGACAAAGCGGCGAAGGTCGGATATGCCGACCACATCGCGAAGACGGCGGAAGAAGCGATCGCTTGGAAAGGATTGTCGGACAGGACGGTCGTCCATTTCGAGCCTTCCTTGGCGGAACGACTGGCGGCTTTCGTCACCGGCGCCGGCATCAGCACGTTGTTGCTCATCCTCGGCATCGCCGGCGTGGCGATCGAATTCCTCGTGCCGGGATTCGGCGCTCCGGGCATCCTAGGGTTGATCTCCTTCGGCTTGTATTTCTTCGGCCAGTCGATCGCCGGATTCGCGGGGATGGAATCGCTTGCCGTGTTCATCCTCGGCATCGTGCTGCTGATCTTGGAAGCGTTCGTGCCGAGCTTCGGCGTGCTCGGCCTCCTCGGCATAGCAGGCGTCGTGGCCGGCATCTCGATGGGGGCCTACGACACGGGCAACGCGCTCCGGTCTCTTGGCATCGCCGGGCTCGTCGCGATCGTTATCGTCGGGGTCGTCGCTTACGTATTCCGCAAGCGGGGAATATGGAACAAGTTCATTCTCAAGGAACAACTGACGACGGACAAGGGCTTCGTGCCCCAGCAGCCGAGAGAGCGCTGGATCGGGAGGGAAGGCGTTACCGCTTCGATGCTCCGGCCTTCCGGGCTGGCGGAAATCGGAGGCGAACGTCTCGACGTCATAACGACGGGCGAGTTCGTCGAGAACGGCAAACCCGTTCGCGTCGTCTCCGTAGACGGGACGAGAATCGTCGTGAAAGAAATTCGCGACTAACGAACGATACAATTAGAACCTTCGGAGGTTAACCATGGATAACGCGCAAATTCAATTGCTAGTCATTATCGCTTTGGCCGTCGTGGCCGTTTCCGTATTCCTCAGCTTCTTCCCGTTCATGCTCTGGATCTCGGCGCTCGCGTCCGGCGTCCGCATCAGCATTATCACGCTCGTCGCGATGCGTCTGCGCCGCGTCGTTCCAAGCCGGATCGTCAACCCGATGATCAAGGCGACGAAGGCGGGTCTCGGCCTGAACATCAACCAGCTTGAAAGCCACTTCCTCGCCGGCGGCAACGTCGACCGCGTCGTGAACGCGTTGATCGCCGCGCAACGCGCGGACATCCCGCTCGTGTTCGAGAGAGCGGCGGCGATCGATCTCGCCGGACGGGACGTTCTTCAAGCGGTGCAAATGAGCGTGAACCCGAAAGTCATCGAGACCCCCGTCGTATCGGCGGTCGCGAAGAACGGCATCGAAGTCAAAGTCAAAGCCCGCGTAACGGTCCGGGCAAACATCGACCGTTTGGTCGGCGGCGCCGGCGAGGAAACGGTGCTGGCCCGCGTCGCGGAAGGCATCGTCAGTACGAACGGCGCTTCGGAGACGCACAAGGACGTGCTCGAGCATCCCGATTTGATTTCCAAAACGGTCCTGAGCAAAGGGTTGGACGCGGGCACCGCGTTCGAAATCTTGTCGATCGATATCGCCGACGTCGATGTCGGCAAAAACATCGGCGCGCATTTGCAGACGGAGCAAGCCGAAGCCGACAAGCGCATCGCCCAGGCGAAAGCGGAAGAACGCCGCGCGATGGCGGTCGCGCATGAGCAGGAAATGAAAGCGCGCGTCGTCGAGATGCAGGCGAAGGTCGTCGAGGCGGAATCCGAAGTGCCTCTCGCGATGGCGGAAGCGCTGAAGAGCGGCAAGCTCGGCGTCATGGATTACATGAATTTGAAAAACATCGAAGCGGATACGCAGATGCGCGGCTCCATCGGCAAGCAAGGCGACGAGGGCGCCCAGAAGCCTTAAGCCGCCATCCGGAATCGGAGGCCTTCTCTGCCGGATAACGGACTTACGAGCAAGGAGGATGATGCATGGAGCAATTGATTTCGTTCGTGGCGCATAACTTTTATTTCGTGATTATCGTCGTCGGGGTCATCTACTCGATGTTTTTTCGTAAATCGCCGCTCGAGCGGAAGCCGAACCGGATGCCGGATTTCGGCGGGGCAGGGCGCCCCGCGCCTCAGCGGCAACGTCCCCCGGCGCAGCGGCCGGAGCAGACGCAGGCTTCCCGTCCGCCGGCTCCCCGCGAGCAGCCGCGTCCCGCGGCGGCTCCCGCGCGGGCGGACGTTCCCCTGTCGCAAGCGGCGTCCGTCGCCGCCGTCGTCGCGCCTCAAGGCCCGCAAACCGCGCCGCAAGCGCGCCGCGCGCAACCTCGGAGCCCCGCGGCGGCGTCGTCCGGGGTCCTCAGCCGGCAAGACTTGAAGCGCGCGATCGTCTGGGCGGAGATCGTCGGACCGCCGCGGGCGAGAAAACCATACGGAAAATAACGGCATAACCAAAAGCGAGTCCCCCGGGACTCGCTTTTTCGTTCTTTCTTTCCGAAGTCGCCGCGGGTTTTACGGAAGGCTTGACCGCCGATCGCTTCATAAAGGATGACTAAGGCGCATATGTTTTATCGTATAGGAGGGAGGACCGCCCAATGATGCGTGTAAGTCGGAAGCTGCGCAAATGGACCGCGACGATTCTCGACCTGCCGCAGGATGTGGTGCTGGACTTGCCGCGCATCACGATGATCGGGGGCCTTCAGGTAACGGTGGAAAACCACCGCGGGATCCTCCATTTCTCTCCGGACAATTTGCGGCTCGCGATGGACAACGGGGAAATGGAAGTGACGGGACAAAATTTGATCATCCGCAATATCGGCGCGGAGGAAGTATTCGTCGAAGGCAACATTTTAGGCGTTCAGCTGTTGGTCAAGGGAAAGAACAAGACGCCGGGATGAAGATGAATCTTCCCGGCGCGTTTTCCGCGCGTTCGCGGAGGACAAGCGGGGGTAGGGGGTAGCGGAGATGAAAGGAACATGGTTGGCCAACGTACGCGGCTACGTCGGCGTGAAGCTGATCGGGGGAGAGCCGGAGAAGTTCCTGAACGCGGCGACGGAGCAAAGGATCGGTCTGTGGAACATTTCGTTCGCGAAAGGCGGGGAGCTCAGCTTCGGCGTGACCGTGCCGGATTTCTTTAAGCTGCGGCCGTTGCTGCGGGACAGCGGGTGCCGCTCCCGCATCTTGTCCAAGCATGGGCTGCCGTTCCGAATGGCGAAGCTATCGAGGAGAAAAACGTTCGCGGCGGGCATGTTCGCGTTCGCGATCGCGCTTTTCGCGTTGTCCACGTTCGTCTGGAACGTCAAGATCGAAGGTAATTCCGCGATACCGCCGGAGAAAATACGGGCGGCGGCAAGGGAGGAAGGCCTATACGCGTTCCAATCGTCGTTCCGGCTGAAGAGCCCAGACGCGCTCGCGAAGAAGCTGGCGCTTCGGCTGCCTGAGGCGGCCTGGATCGGAGTGGACAAGCAAGGGACGACGGTCACGATTACGGTCGTCGATTCGACGCGTCCCGAGAAGAAGCCGCTCGTCGGTCCGAGTAACCTCGTCGCCTCCGACGACGCCGTCGTCACCCGCATTATCGCGGAGAGCGGCAGGCCGAAGGTAGAGCGCAACGACAGGGTGCGCAAGGGAGACGTTCTTATCTCCGGCTTCATCGGCAACGAAACGAACAATAAAGTCGTCTCGTCCAAGGGCAAAGTCATGGGACTCGTCTGGCACGAATATCGGATCGAGTCGCCTCTGGAGACGAAGACGAGAAATTATACGGGCACTTCCCAAGAGCGCAAGTTCCTCGTGATCGGCGGCCGCGCGCTGCAGATTTCCGGTTACCGCGGGGATACGTACGAGTTGTCCCGGACGCTCACGACGGTAAAGCGGGCGAAGCTATGGGACCGCTTGCTGCCCTTCGGGACGATGACCGAGCGGGAGCAGGAAGTGTCGGAAACCGGGAAGAAGCTGACGCCGGCGGAAGCGAAGGAAACGGGACTCGCTCAGGCGCGCGCGGAATTGCTGCTTAAGAGCGGTCCGGAAGCGTCGATCAAAGAGGAAAAAATTTTACACGAGCGTACCGAGAATGGTAAAGTGATGTTAACCGTGTATTTCGAAGTGGAACAATCGATAGCGGTCGAACGTCCGATAGGATAAGCGTTTTTCGAGCAGGGGGAATGAGTTTTTTTGACGGAGCTGAAAGCTTACACGACGATCCCGTTACGCAACGCGGCGGAAGGACTGGCGTTGTTCGGCCCGCAGGACGTGTTCCTGAGGCTGATCGAGAAAGAAACCGTTTCGCTGATTCATTCCAGGGAAGCGGAGATTCATATCGAAGGTCCGTCCGACGAGGTGCGCTCGCTAGAGCAGCTGTTCGAGACGCTCATCCAACTGATCCAAGACGGCATGCAGCTGTCGGAGCGCGACGTGCGCTACGCGCTGAAGCTGTCCCGGGAAATGAAAGCGGACGAGCTTCTTTCCTTGTTCAAAGGGGAAATCACGTCGACGTTCCGAGGCAAGCCGGTCATTCCGAAGACGCTCGGACAACGACACTACGTGACGACGATCCGTAAAAAAGATATCGTGCTCGGCATCGGACCCGCGGGCACGGGCAAGACGTACTTGGCCGTCATGTGCGCGGTCGCCGCGCTTAAGGGCGGCAAGGTGAAGCGAATCCTGCTCACCCGTCCCGCCGTCGAAGCCGGGGAAAGCCTGGGCTTCTTGCCGGGCGACATGCAAGAGAAGGTCGATCCGTATCTTCGTCCGCTGTACGACGCGCTGAACGACGCGCTTGGCGTCGAAGGCGTCGCTAAGGCGATGGAGCGCGGGCAGATCGAAATCGCGCCGCTCGCCTACATGAGGGGCAGAACGCTCGACGATTCGTTCGTCATTCTGGACGAAGCGCAGAACACGACGCCCGAGCAGATGAAAATGTTCCTGACTAGGCTCGGTTTCGGATCGCGCATGATCATCACGGGAGACGTCACCCAGATCGATTTGCCGAAGGGCAAAAAATCCGGGCTGATGGAAGCCGAACAAGTGCTCAAGAACATCGAAGAAATCGGCATCGTGTATTTTACCGATCAAGACGTCGTTCGCCATGCCCTCGTCCAGAAGATTATCTTGGCGTACAACGCGTTAAACGAACAATAACGATCAGGGAGGGGAGCGCCGGATGAGTCGTCGCAACAACGGCCAGGCCAGCCATCCATCGACCTTGACCCGGGCAGCGGCAGGATGGAAGCACAGCGCGGCGATGCGCTGGCTCCTGCTCCTGCTTTTTGTATTTTTGTTTTACTTCAGCCTGTCGTCCCGGCTCGTGCCGGAGACGTACGACATTACGCTTAACGGCAAGAGCGAGAAAGACATCCGGGCTCCCCGCCAAGCGGTCGACGACAAGGCGACGCTGCAGGCGCAGGAAGAAGCGGCGGACAAAGTCGGCTCCATCTATTCGATCGTGGCGCTTCGCAACGAGACGCTGATCGACGAAATATTCGCCCGGGTCGAAGAGTTGAATCAAGACGATCAAATTCTCGAAAGCGACAAAGTCGACATCTACCGCAGGGTCATTCCGGAGCGGGTGCAGCAGTACGTGTCCGCGTTCGTCGCGGCGAACAAAGGCAGCGAGACGTACTCCGCGGAATTGCTCGCCGAGATGGAGAAGGTCGTCTCCGCGCAAGCTTACGCCATTCCGGAGGAAACCTACTACAAGATTCCGAAGTTGACGTCCGACCAGATCGCGAGCATGCGCATCGTCGGGCGCGACATCGTGCGCAAGCTGACCGGCGAACCGCTCACCCAGGCCGAGACGGCCCGGACGAAGGTCGCGGAGCTCGTTAACGCGAGCTCGCTCGCGCTCAAGACGGAACGGGAGATCGTGCAGGAACTGGCGCGCATCTCGATCTTGCCGAACAAATTCTTCGACCGGAAGGCGACCGAAGACGCCGAAGTCGAAGCGAAGCAGAATACGACGCCCGTGCTCGTCATGCAAGGCGACGTCGTCGTCAAGGCGGGGCAGGTCATTACCCAAAGCCTCTACGAGAAGCTCGATGCCCTCGGCCTTCTGCAAGAACGCCAAAGCGATCTGCCGAAGCTCGGCGTGCTGCTGTTCGCCGTCATCTTTACGCTGGCGCTGTACGGATACGGGGAATTGACCGCCGCCGGCTCGCCGTCGGACAAACGGACGAACGTCCAGTGGGTCATGCTGCTGCTCATCTTCGCGCTGAATATTCTGTTCATGCATCTCGCGGCGTTGGCGCATAGCCAAGATTGGCCGTACGCCGGTTATTTGGCGCCGGTCGCCTTGGGCAGCATGCTCGTCACGCTATTGCTGGACTTCCATCTCGGTCTCGTCAGCTCGTTCCTGTTCACCCTTCTCGCGAGCATGATTCTGAATGTGGAGCAGGAGCATATTTTCGACTTCCATTACGGATTCGTGGCTGCGGTCGTCTCGTTCACCGCCGTGCTGGCGATTCACCGGGCGAGCCAGCGCTCGTCCATCCTAAAGGCGGGCATAATGGTCAGCCTGTTCGGTTCGGTGGCGGTGCTGGCGCTTATGCTCGTCGATCCGGAACCGAGCCGGGCCGCGCTCGTCCAGTCGGTCGGGTTCATGTTTTCCAGCGGCTTGCTGACCGCGGTGCTCGTCATCGGACTGATGCCGTTCTTTGAAGTAACGTTCGGCATCCTATCGGCGCTAAAGCTGGTCGAGCTGTCGAATCCGAACCATCCGCTGTTGCGCAAGCTGCTGACGGAGACGCCGGGCACGTACCATCACAGCCTGATGGTCGGCAACTTGTCGGAAGCGGCGGCGGAAGCGGTCGGCGCGAACGGCCTGCTCTGCCGCGTCGGTTCTTTCTATCACGACGTAGGCAAGACGAAAAGGCCGCTTTATTTTATCGAGAACCAGAACGGTTCCGGCAATCCCCACGACAAGCTTGATCCGAAGGTGAGCGCGTCGATCATTATCGCCCACGCGAAAGACGGCGCGGACATGCTGAAAGCCCATAAGCTTCCGAGGCCGATCAGGGATATCGCGGAGCAGCATCACGGCACGACGTTCTTGAAGTTTTTCTTCTACAAGGCGGCTAAGCTCGCGCAAGAAGCGGGAACGGACAACGAATGGACGGAAGACGATTTCCGTTATCCCGGGCCGAAGGCGCAATCGAAGGAAGCGGCCATCGTCGGCATCGCCGACTGCGTCGAGGCGGCCGTGCGCTCGCTTAATCATCCGACGGTCGAGCAGATCGAGGGCATCATCGGCAAGATTATTAAAGACAGGCTCGACGATAACCAATTCAACGAATGCGATCTGACGCTCCGGGAGCTCGATAAAATCGCCGAGACGCTCAAGGAAACGGTCATCGGCATGTTCCATTCGCGAATCGAGTATCCGGACGACAAGGAACTGAAAAAATTGAAAGAAGCGAAGGAGACCAAAGAATGACGTTAAGCCTGGAATGGATCGACGAACGCGAAGGGGGCGCAGGCCCTAAAGAAGAGAAGTGGATGGAGCTGTTGGAGCAGCTGCTCGCCATCGCAGGCAAGAAGGAAGAAGTGGAGACGGGCATCGTCACGCTGACGTTGACGGACGACGAGGGCATTCGCGAATTGAACCGCCAATACCGCGGCCTGGATAAGCCGACGGACGTTCTCTCCTTCTCCTTGATCGAAGGGGAAGAGCCGGAAATTCGGTTCGACGGCGAATACGAAGCGTCCGAGGAAGGCGAAGAGGAGTGGCACGACGAAGAGAAGGCGGGCAATCCGTATTCGGAACTGCTCGGCGACATCGTCATATCCGTTCCGCGGGCGGAAGCGCAAGCGGAGGAATACGGCCATAGCTTCGAGCGGGAACTCGGTTTTCTGTTCGTGCACGGCTTTCTGCACGTGATCGGTTACGACCACGGGGACGAAGCGCAGGAAAAGGAAATGTTCGCGAAACAGGAGCAAGTGCTGCTGGAAGCGGGACTGACGCGATGAGCGGCCGGCGCTCGAAGGAGCTTCGCTCTTTTCGCTGCGCCATGGAAGGCATCGCCGGCGCGGTGCGAAGCGAGGGACACGTTCGGTTCCATCTCGCCGCGACGATTCTGGTCGCCGCGGCCTCCGCTTGGCTGAAGGCGACGGCAACCGACTGGTTATGGATCTTGACGGCCGTCGCCGCCGTCTGGGTCGCGGAATTGTTCAATACGGCGCTAGAGCGGCTCGTCGACCTGGCTTCGCCGGGACAGCATCCTCTCGCGAAGGCGGCGAAGGATACGGCGGCCGGCGCCGTGCTGGTCGCGGCTTTGTACGCGGCGGCCGTCGGGGCGATCGTCCTCGGTCCGCCGCTATGGGACAAATGCATGGGCTAGGCGCTATTCGGGCCGATGCCGACAAGGACGGAGGAACGCGAAATGAGCTTCAGCGAGATCGAAGCCGGCTATTCGGCCGACAGGCTGCTGCAAGAAGCGAAGGAAGCCCGCTCGAAGGCTTACGTGCCTTATTCGGGCTTCGCCGTCGGCGCGGTCGCCGTAGATGGCGAAGGGCGGCTTCACCATGGCTGCAACGTCGAGAACGCGGCCTACGGACCGACGAATTGCGCGGAACGGACGGCGCTCTTCCGCGCGATCGCGGACGGCAGGCAGGCCGGGGAATTCAAGGCGATCGCCGTCATCGGCGAGACGGACGATCCGATCTCTCCTTGCGGCGTATGCCGTCAAGTGATGATCGAGCTGTGCGATCCGGACATGCCCGTCATACTCGGCAACATGAACGGAACGCATCGGGTAACGACGGTGTCGGAGTTGCTTCCGGGGGCGTTCTCTTCTCGGGATTTGAACAAATAGATAGTAAAATAGAAGCAATCGAAGCAAGCGAAGGAGTAGGTCTAAGCGATGCAAAAGAAAGGCTTCAAATCGGGCTTCGTCGCGATCGTCGGCCGGCCGAACGTCGGCAAGTCGACGCTGATGAACCAGGTGATCGGGCAGAAAATCGCGATCATGTCGGATAAGCCGCAGACGACGCGCAACAAAATCCACGGCGTGTATACGACGGACGACGTCCAGATCGTATTCCTCGATACGCCGGGCATTCATAAGCCGAACTCCAAGCTCGGCAATTACATGTTGAAAGCCGCCGAGAGCGCGTTAAACGAAGTCGAAGCGATCCTGTACTTGACCGACGTGTCCGAACCGATCGGCGGCGGAGACCGCTATATTATGGAGCAGCTGAAGAAGGTCAAGGACACGCCGGTCTTCCTCGTGCTCAATAAGATCGACAAGATCCATCCGGAGCAAATGCTTCCGGTCATCGAGAAGTTCCGCAAGCAAATGAACTTCGCCGAGATCGTTCCGGTATCCGCCATGAACGGCAACAATGTGAACGCGCTGCTGGATACGCTATCGAAATATTTGCACGAAGGCCCGATGTACTATCCGGCCGACCAACTGACGGATCATCCCGAGCAGTTCGTTTGCGCGGAGCTGATCCGGGAGAAGCTGCTGCAGCAGACGCGGGAGGAAGTGCCGCATTCGATCGCGGTCGAGATCGAGAGCATGAGCGTCGCCGAGAACGGCCTCGTCAACGTCGGCGCCGTCATCTACGTCGAGAGGGATTCCCAGAAGGGCATCATCATCGGCAAGAAAGGCGCGTTGCTGAAGGAAGTCGGCAGGCAGGCGCGCGCGGATATGGAGAAGCTTCTCGGTTCGAAGATTTTCCTGGAGCTTTGGGTGAAGGTCAACAAAGATTGGCGCAATCGCGATTCCTTGCTGAAGACGCTCGGGTATCGCGAAGAGTAAAGCCGGCGCCGCGACAAAATGTGTCAGGCATACCCCGCGTTCTCGGGTGGCATCCTATTCGGTGAAAGTGCAGTTCATTTTCGCCCGGAGAGGAAGAGGCGCAGTGCGGGATTTTACATGGCACGTGTTTAAGCAAACCGGCGATATCGAAGCATATTTGCTTTATAAAGAAATGCACAATCTCGGTGCCGCCGAGCTCGGCAGCTTGCCGGGCCCGGAAGACGACGAGGGGAATGTCGCGGACGAGGAATGATGGCCGTTGCTGTATCGAGTCGAAGGGTTGGTCATTCGCAGCACCGATTACGGAGAAGGAAACAAGATCGTTACCCTGCTTACGCCGGATTTCGGCAAGCAGGGCATTGTCGTGCGCGGAGCGAAGAAGCTGAAGAGCCGATACGGCTCGCTCGCGCAAGTATTTACATACGGAGATTATTCGTATTACAAGGGCGGAACGCTCGGGACGCTGAACAGCGGGGAAATCATCCGATCGTTTCATGAACTGAGACAGGGATTGGACGGGCCCGCCTACGCCGCCTATGCCGCCGAGCTGACGGACAGGGCGATCAACGACGACGAAGCGGCCGCTAATTTGTTTCACCAATTGCTCGCCTTCCAGTCGGCTCTCGCGGAAGGGAAAGATCCGCAGATCGTCGTTCGCGCATACGAGATGAAGGTCGTCGCGGCCGCGGGTTACGAGCCGAATCTGGACGAGTGCGCGGGTTGCGGCAAAAGCAACGTCGCTTTCCGTTTCAGTCCGCCAGCGGGCGGGGCGTTGTGCCATTCATGCGCTTACAGGGATCCCGGCGCGCTTGAGCTGGACGATGGCGCATGGCGCTTGCTTCGAATATTCGCCGGCATGGACATGAGAAGGCTGGGCAACGTCTCCGTGAAGGAAAGCACGAAGCTGCAGCTGCGGCTCGCGCTCCGTCGTTGGATGGATACGCACTTGGGACTGAACTTGAAGTCCCGCGGATTTCTGGATCAACTGGAGAAATACGGCGACATGCTTTCGCCCGACGTCGCCAGACCGGCGCCTCGAGTCAAACCGCAGCCGAGTCCGGACGAGGGTACGGACCGCTCCGACGACCCTTCCGTTTGACAGAGCGCGCCGGCATCGTATAGAATATTTTCATTATCAATATCGTCTCTGCGAAGGAGAAAGTCGCCGAACAACCGTGCGCTCAGCGAGCCGGGGATAGTGCAAGCCCGGAGGTTACGGATCGGCGAATGGCGCTCTGGAGGGATATCGCGATAGTTCGCGACAATCAAGGCGGGTTTCGGGGCTCGTCGGCTGCTGCCGGCGTCGCGTACGCGAAATCAAGTAGGGTGGAACCGCGGGAAACGATCGACTCCCGTCCCTATGTCTGCTTTAGGCAGACGTGGGACAGGAGTTTTTATGTTGTTCGGAAACACTCGGGTTCGTCAACGAAAAAGGAGCGAGATGGCAATGAACTTCCAGCAAATGACGCTTACGCTGCAGCAGTTCTGGGCGGAGCAAAACTGCATCGTCGTGCAGCCTTACGACACGGAGAAGGGCGCGGGCACTTTGAACCCTATGACGTTCTTGCGGGCAATCGGTCCCGAACCTTGGAACGTCGCTTACGTCGAGCCTTCCAGAAGGCCGGCCGACGGCCGCTACGGGGAAAACCCGAATCGCCTGTACCAGCATCACCAGTTCCAAGTGATCATGAAGCCGTCGCCGGACAATATCCAAGAGCTTTATCTGGAGAGTTTGAAACGATTGGGTATCGATCCGCTCGACCACGACATCCGGTTCGTCGAGGATAACTGGGAGCATCCCGGCCTAGGCGCTTGGGGTCTCGGCTGGGAAGTGTGGCTCGACGGCATGGAAGTGACGCAGTTTACGTACTTCCAGCAAATCGGAGGTATCGATTGCAATCCGGTTTCTGTCGAACTGACTTACGGCATGGAACGTCTTGCTTCTTACATTCAATCCAAAGAAAACGTGTTTGACCTGGAATGGGTTAACGGGGTTACTTATGGGGACGTCTTCAAGCAGCAAGAGTTTGAGCATTCCAAATATACGTTTGAAGTGTCTGACGCGCCGATGCTGTTCCAATTGTTCTCGACATACGAGGCGGAGTCCAAACGTGCTTTGGAGCAAAGCCTTGTCTACCCCGCTTACGATTACGCGCTGAAATGTTCCCATGCGTTTAACTTGCTGGATGCCCGCGGCGCGATCAGCGTTACGGAACGAACGGGATATATCGGACGGGTCAGAAACTTGACGCGAGCGGTAGCGGCAACGTATTTGAAAGAGCGCGAGCGGCTCGAATTTCCGCTTTTGAAGAAAGGGGCGGCGAACAATGGCTAAGGATTTGTTGCTGGAGATCGGCTTGGAGGAAGTGCCCGCCCGTTTCGTGAGGGCGGCGATGGAGCAATTGAAGGACAAGACGGAGAAGTGGCTTGCGGATAGCCGCATCGCCTATGCGGGCGTTCAAGCATTCGCGACGCCCCGCAGGCTCGCGGTGCTCGTCAGCCAAATCGCCGATAAGCAAGAGGACATCAGCGAAGAAGTCAAAGGACCGTCCCGGAAAATCGCCTATGACGAGAACGGCGAATTGACCAAGCCCGCGCTCGGTTTCGCCCGCAGCCAGGGTGTCGATCCCGCGACGTTGTTCATTCGCGAAGTGGCGAACGTCGAGTACTTGTTCGCGACGAAAAGCAGCGTCGGCGTCGAAACGGCGGGGCTGCTTCCGGAAGCGTTGCCGGCTCTCGTGACGTCGCTGACGTTCCCGAAAAACATGAGATGGGGCGACTACGAGCTTCGTTACGTCCGGCCGATCCGCTGGCTCGTCGCGCTGCACGGATCCGAAGTCGTGCCGTTCGAAATTACCGGCGTGAAAAGCGGCAACGTCACTCGCGGACACCGGTTCCTCGGCGGCGAGACGACGATCGGGAGACCGTCCGAATACGCGGCGAAGCTGCGCGAGCAGCATGTCGTCGCCGACGTGGCGGAACGCGAGAAAGCGATCGTCTCGGGAATCGAAAGCCTGGCCGGCGATAGAGGCTGGCATATCGCGGTGAAAGAGGACTTGCTCGAGGAAGTGCTCTTCCTCGTCGAGACGCCGACGGTGCTGTCCGGTTCGTTCGATCCGTCGTTCCTGAACATTCCGCAAGAGGTACTCATTACTTCGATGCGCGAGCATCAGCGTTACTTCCCGGTGCTCGACGGCGAAGGCAAGCTGCTGCCGCATTTCGTGACGGTGCGCAGCGGCGACGCCAGATCGCTGGACGTCGTCTCCCGAGGCAACGAGAAGGTGCTTCGCGCCCGCTTGTCCGACGCGAAGTTTTTCTACGAGGAAGACAAGAAGCTCGTCATCGCGGACGCGCTGGCGAAGCTCGAAAATATCGTGTATCACGAGGAACTCGGCACCGTCGCGGATAAAGTTCGCCGCATTCGCGGCGTCGCGGAGCGGATCGCCCGCCATCTTCGCGCGGACGAAGAGACGCTGGCGGACGTCGTCCGCACGGCCGACATCTGCAAGTTCGACCTCGTGTCGCAAATGGTGTACGAATTCCCTGAACTGCAAGGCATCATGGGTGAAGATTACGCCCGCAAAGCCGGCGAGCGGGAGTCGGTCGCCAAGGCGATCAACGAGCATTATTCCCCGCGTAACGCGGGCGACCGTCCGGCGGCCTCGCTCGTCGGGGCGATCGTCGGCATCGCCGACAAGCTCGATACGATCGCGGGATGCTTCTCGATCGGCATCATTCCGACCGGGTCGCAGGATCCTTACGCGCTTCGCCGCCAAGCGGCGGGCATCGTGAACACGCTGCTGGCCCACGAGCTGGAGATCACGCTGGAGGAACTGTTCGCGATGGGCCTTGAAGGACACGCGGCGCGCGGCCTGAAGCGGGAAGCGATCGACGTGACGAAAGACATGACGGAGTTTTTCTCCTTGCGCATCAAGAACGTGCTGTCGGACTTGTCGATCCGTTACGACGTGGTCGACGCCATTCTCGGTTCCGGCGTCAAGGACATCCGCCGCGCGGTGCTGCGGGCGCAGGCGCTGCAAGCCGTGCAAGAAGGAGAAGGCAAAGCCGACTTCCGACCGGCGGTCGAGGCGTTTAACCGGGTTTGCAATCTGGCGGCCAAAGCGGACGGCAAACAAGTCGACGCGAACCTGTTCGCCGATCCCGCGGAGAAAGCTTTGTACGAAGCTTGGCAGAACGCTCACGGGGAAATGCTCGAAGCCGCGGCGCAAGCGGACATGGCGGGCGCGCTGTCTTCCCTGTCCTCGTTGAAGGAACCGGTTTCCGTATTCTTCGAAGCGGTCATGGTCATGGCAGAAGACGAGGCGCTCCGCCGCAACCGGCTCGCGATTCTGGCGCTCGTCGCCGACGACGTCAAACAATTCGCGGACTTCTCCAAGTTGACGGGCTGAGCGAAGAGCCGGCCGGGAAGGGGCGAACCGAAATGACCCAAACTAGCGTAACGGTATACGTCGTATCCGATTCCGCCGGGGATACGGGCGAACTGGCTGTGCGGGCGGCCGCGGCCCAGTTCCATCCGCTCTCCGTCCACATCCGCAGGGCCGCTTTCATTCAGACGAAGGAAGGCATCGACGCCGTCCTCGCCGCCGCGAAGGCGGAACGCGGCATCGTCCTGTATACGCTCGTCATTCCTTTCCTCCGGGATTACATGGTCGAGCGGGCGCAGGCGGCGAGTTTGACGGCGATCGATCTGCTGGGCCCGTTGATCGATAACCTCGAGAAAACGTTGGGCCATCAGTCCCGGCACGAACCCGGGTTGAATCACGTGCTCGACGCCGACTATTTCCGCAAGGTGGAAGCGGTCGAGTTCGCCGTTCGTTACGACGACGCCCGCGACGTGACCGGCATCGCGAAGGCGGACATCGTTCTCGTCGGCGTATCGAGGACGTCCAAGACGCCGCTTTCAATGGTGCTCGCCCACAAAACGTATAAGGTGGCGAACGTGCCCCTTATTCCGGAACTGGTCCCTCCGAAGGAACTATATCTCGTTCCGCCGGAGAAGGTCGTCGGCCTGACGATCAACCCGGACTCGCTCAACGCGATCCGCAAGGAGCGGCTGAAGGCGCTCGGATTGCCGAATTCCGCGCCGTACGCGACGAACGAACGGATTCTCAAGGAATTGGAACACGCGAGGGCGGTCATGGACAAAATCGGATGCATCGTCATCGACGTCTCCAACAAGGCGGTCGAAGAAACGGCCAGCTTGATCATCGAGCATTTCCAGCGAGCTTAAGCGATCGATCGGAAAAGAGAACCGAAAGGTTCTCTTCTTGGTTTTCCCGAGCTCGCGTCGCGCCCGGAATAAGGGAGAATGAAATCGACGATGCTAGAAAGTAGCGCCAGTTGCGTCATGGGCACAGAGAACGATTATCTCTAATGAAAATAGGTCGAACGTCCGATAAAAGGATTATTAACCGCATGATTCGTCAAAATGTGAGCAATTTATGAACGATTGTCGAACGATGTAGGACATGCCCGCCTTCTTGGTGTATTCTGTAACACATTGAACTCGCGGAACGCCCGCCGGGCAAGGCGTTGCGAAGTGTTGCGCGGAGTTCCGTCCTCAAAGTCCGCCCGGCAGAAAAATTGATGGGCAAATGCAGGATTTCGGCTCCCGTTAGCGTATATAATATTACGGCAAACTTTGGGTGGATCGCGGGTGATGTCGATGGCTGTCCCACGTCTTCGCGTCGTGGTCGATGGCGACGCTTGTCCGGTTAAGGCGGAAATTGCCAGAACGGTAAGGGAATGCGGCGTTACGGCGCTGCTCGTGTCCAGTCACGCCCACTTCTTGCAGTCGGAGCCCTCCGTGGACGTCGTTACCGTCGACGCCAGTGATCAGGCCGCGGATTTATACATCGCGAACGTGCTGAAGAACAGCGATATTCTCGTTACCGGAGATTACGGGCTCGCGGCGCTCGGCCTCGCGAGAGGAGCGGCGGTGCTTACGCACAGGGGGAAGGAAATCCGGGAAGGCGACATCGAGGGCTTGCTCGAACAGCGTCATTTTTCGGCGCGAATGCGCCGGGGAGGCATGCGTACGAAGGGGCCGCGGGCGTTTACCGGAGAAGATCGCGAAAAGTTTCAACAAAAACTGACAAGTTTGCTGAGGGGGATGCAGGAGAATTCCGGCCTTTAGCGAAATGTATGAGGTGCGCGTAAACGGGCTGCGCCGGCGATGCCGGGACAATCCGTTTGCAAGGAAATCAGGTGAAAAGCATGATTAACGGAATGATCCCTCAACCGATCATCGACGAGGTGCTGCGGCGACACGATATCGCGGAAACCGTAGGCAAATACGTTCATTTGACGAAGAACGGGAAGTATTTGAAGGGCTTGTGTCCTTTTCATTCCGAGAAGACACCTTCTTTCACCGTAACCCCGGAAAAGCAAATCTATCATTGCTACGGTTGCGGCAAAGGCGGCAACGTCATCAAATTCGTCATGGAGATGGAAGGAGAATCGTTTCCGGAAGCCGTCAAGTCGCTGGCCGAGGAAGCGGGCATCCCCGTCACGTGGACGGCAGTGCCGGACGAGTCGTCGCCCCGGCAGAAAGAAAAGCACGCGCTTATCGAAGCGCACGCTTACAGCGCGAAGTTATACCATTATCTGCTTCAGAACATGGAAGTGGCGAAGCCGGCGAAAGCTTACTTGACTTCGCGGGGGTTCACGGACGCCCTGATCGAAGAATTCGGGCTCGGATACGCCCCGGCGAGATGGGATACGCTGACCCAGGCGCTCGAACGTAAAGGTTATGCCCTTGCAGAGATGGAAACGGGCGGACTGTTGTCGCGCAGGCAGGAAAGCGAAGGTTACGTCGATCGCTTCCGCGACCGGATCATGTTTCCGATCCATGACGCGAACGGACGCGAGATCGCGTTCGGGGGAAGGCTGATGACGGACGGCCAGCCCAAGTACTTGAACTCTCCGGAGACGCCGCTCTTTAACAAGAGCCGCACGCTGTACAGGCTCAGCCAAGCCCGACCGGCGATCCGGCGGACGAGGCAGGTCGTGCTTCTCGAAGGCTACGTCGACGTCATTAAAGCTTGGTCGGCCGGCGTTCATCAAGGCGTCGCCACGATGGGAACGGCGTTGACCGGCGAGCACGCGGCGCTGCTGAAGAGATTCGCCGACGAGGCGATCCTCTGCTACGACGGCGACGACGCGGGACAAGCCGCCGCGCATAAGAGCATTCCGATTCTGGAAGAGGCGGGTTTCCGCGTCAGGGTCGGCGTCCTGCCGAACCGGTTGGATCCGGACGAGTATATTTCGTCTTACGGGCCGGAGCCGTTCGTCAGGGAGATCATCGAAGGGGCCGTGTCCGCGGTCAAATTTCAGCTTATATATTTGAGGAAATCCCATATACTCCTAGAAGAAGATGGAAGGATTAGGTATTTGCGGGAGGCCGTCCGCCTCGTCGCAAGACGCGATTCTCCGACGGAACGGGAGTTGCTGCTGAAGGAATTGGCTCATGAGTTCGGCGTCTCGATCGATACGCTGAAGCAAGAGGCGGCGGACGTCAGGCAGCAGGAGAAATTGGGAAACGCAGGGGATATTCCGCCCGGATCGTGGAATAATGTATGGAATGAAAAAAAATCCGCGCCCAAGAACCCGCCGCTGGCTACGGCTAACTTCAGCGCGGAACGGCAGCTGCTCTCCTGGATGATGCTGAACAAGGAAACGGCGCAGCTCGTGGAACAACGGCTCGGAGATCGGTTTCATGTCGAGGATCACGCAGCTTTGGCTGCTTATTTATATGCATTTTACGCCCAGAACCATGATCCTGATGTCGGAAGGTTCGTCGCGACCCTGCAGGACGACCGGCTGGAACGCGCGGCTAGCGCCATCGCATTGATAGATATCCCGTATGGCGAACGGGAGCTTGAAGATTGCATCAGAACGATCGGCCGCGCTTCCCTGTCCAGGGAAGTCGAAAGGTTGACGGAAGAGCTGAATCGCGCTCAAAGAGAAGGCGATTACGCTCGGGCAACGCAAATGGGTATAGAGATTATCGCCCTGGAAAAGCAGCGTAAGCTATATTGAGCGCTGGGTTCAGGGAGGAGGGAGTCGGTAATGGCTAACGATCAACACACCGGACTTGAAACGGAACTGACGCTTGAACAGGTCAAAGCGCAGCTCATCGAACAAGGCAAGAAAAAATCTTCCTTGACCTATAAAGATATCATGGAGAAGCTGTCGCCCTTCGATCAGGATCCCGAGCAGATCGACGAGTTTTTCGAACAGCTGGCGGATATCGGGATCGAGGTGTCCAACGATCACGACGAGCTGGGCAGACACGGCAACGGAGAAGAGGAAGAACGCGACGAATTCAATTTCGACGACGACTTGTCTCTGCCTCCCGGCATTAAGATCAACGATCCCGTGCGGATGTACTTGAAGGAAATCGGACGGGTGCCGTTGCTCGGCGCGGACGACGAAGTCGAGCTGGCGAAAAAAATCGAGATCGGCGGACCGGACGGCGAGGAAGCGAAAAAAAGGCTGGCGGAAGCCAACCTTCGTCTGGTCGTCAGCATCGCGAAACGTTACGTCGGCCGCGGCATGCTGTTCTTGGATTTGATCCAAGAGGGCAATATGGGACTTCTGAAAGCCGTCGAGAAGTTCGATCACGACAAAGGCTTCAAGTTCAGTACGTACGCCACGTGGTGGATTCGCCAAGCGATTACGCGGGCGATCGCGGACCAAGCGAGAACGATCCGTATTCCCGTGCACATGGTCGAGACGATCAACAAGCTCATTCGCGTTTCCCGCCAACTGTTGCAAGAGCTCGGAAGAGAGCCTGCGCCGGAGGAAATCGCGGAGCAAATGGAGCTTAGCGTCGATAAAGTCCGCGAGATCATGAAGATCGCGCAAGAGCCGGTATCGCTCGAGACGCCGATCGGCGAAGAAGACGATTCCCATCTGGGCGACTTCATCGAGGACCAAGAAGCGCTCGCCCCGGCGGATGCCGCGGCGTACGAGCTTCTGAAGGAACAGCTCGAGGACGTATTGGACACGCTGACCGAACGCGAAGAGAACGTTCTTCGCTTGCGCTTCGGACTCGACGACGGCCGTACGCGCACGCTCGAGGAAGTGGGCAAGGTGTTCGGCGTCACTCGCGAACGGATTCGCCAAATCGAGGCGAAGGCGCTTCGTAAGCTGCGCCATCCGAGCCGCAGCAAACGCTTGAAGGATTTCTTGGAATAAGGCCGAAACCATATGGCGCTATTGAGACCTTTACCGTTACGGTTGAAGGTCTTTTTCTTCAAATGGCGCAAGGAGGCATGCCGGCATGGCCGATCCGAACGAAGAGAAACGCGATATGATCGTTAAGGAAATCGAATCATGGCGACGCAACAAGCTGTTGCCGGAGCAGTATTGCGACTTCTTGCAAAATATTTATTTGGATGATCTGAACGAACGTCCGCTCGGACCGATCGGGAACGCGGTGAAGAAAATCGGGCAAGCTTCGGGCAAGCAATGGCTTCTTTCTTTTGGAAGTTTTGCCTTGATTTGTGTTGTCGTACTTCATTTTAGCGCGTTTCACCCGCTATTGCAAATAGGGTTGACCGTCGCGGCGGCAGCGGCGCTGACCGTCATCGGAGCCCGTTTGCGCGAGTCGGCGCCGATTCGCGCTTGGCTGTCGACCGGCGCTGGCATGGCTTTCTTTGCCGGCGTCGGCTACGGCATCGTGGAGTTGAATGGCTGGCGATCCGAATCGGGAACCGAGTGGCTGATCGGCTGCTGCGCGTTCGTCTGGATCGCGAGCGGGTTAGCGTTGAAGTCGTCTATCCTGCAAGGGGGAGGTTGGCTCGCCGCCATTTCTTTGTATGCCTTGCTGCTGTCCAGCCACGTACCCGACCCGGGCATAGCGGAAGTTCAAGTGTTCTGGTTGCCTGCTTCCCTTCTTTTCGCATGGCTCAGTTGGTATTTGCACGTCAAGTTCAAGTCCGCGGGAGCGGTGCTGTTCGCGACGGCGCTCGTGTTATGGTTCATGCCCGAAGTCTATTCGGCCTTGTACGGAATCGGAGAGAAGTGGATTCAGGCGGAGATCGTCGCGAAAATACTCGTGGCGGGGCTAGGGATGTTCCGCTTAAGAAAACAATGGATGGAATGGGTTGCTTAAGATGAACGAGAATGAAACGAACGCGGCGGAACGCAAAGAACCGCCGAAGCTTTCGCGCAGGCTGACGGCGCTGGCCGAATGGGTGCCGCAGGGCGCTCGGTTCGCCGATATCGGAACGGACCATGCGCTTCTGCCGGTCTACCTGGCCACGAACGGCACGATCGTATACGCGGTCGCCGGGGATATTCACGACGGTCCCGTCGAAGCGGCAAGAAAGCAAGTGGCGGACGCGGGACTTAGCGATATCGTCTCCGTACGCAAAGGCGACGGACTCGCGGTGCTTAAACCGGACGAAGTGGATGCGGTGACGATCGCCGGCATGGGCGGCAGCTTGATGGCCCGCATTCTGGAACAAGGCAAAGACAAGCTGGGCGCGGCCAAGACGCTCGTGTTGTCCCCGCACGTGGCGGAAGAGGCGGTCAGGCGTTGGCTCGTGAAGCAAGGCTTCGTGTTGGACCGGGAGCAATTGCTCGAAGAAGATGGCGTGATCTACACGCTCCTTCGCGCGACGAAGGCAGAGGACGCGGAAGCCGCCGCCTTGGCCAACGGACGTCTATACGACGCCGGCAAGAAGGCTTCCGGCAACGAACGGATATCCGATTCGTTGCTCTACGATATGGGGCCGTTATTGCTTCAAGAAGCTTCGCCCGCGTTTTTCAAGAAGTGGGAACAGGAAATCTTGAAGCGGGAAAGAGTGATTTTGCAGTTAAAGCACGCGACCGCTCCCGAAGCGGCCGAGAAGGCGCGGGAATGGGAAGAGGACGTGCGGGAAATCCGGGAGGTGCTCTCTTGTTTGCGCGAGGAGAAAATATCATCCAACTGATGGAGCGTCTCGCTCCGAAGCACTACGCGGTGCCGGACGACAAGATCGGACTTCAAGTCGGTTCGGTCGCGAGGGAGATCCGCAAGGTGCTCGTCACGCTGGACGTGACGCAGGCGGTCGTCGAAGAAGCGAAGTCGCTGGGCGCGGAGCTGATTATCGCCCATCATGCCGTCATTTTCCGTCCGCTCGCCCATCTGAGAACAGATACGCCGTCCGGTGCTTTGACCGCGAACTTGATCAAGAACGACATCGCCGTCTACATTTCCCATACGAATCTGGATTCTGCCGACGGCGGCATCAACGATTGGATGGCGGATGCTCTCGAGTTAAACGGGCGGGACGTGCTGGAGGAAGTGCACACGGACCAACTATATAAGTTGGTCGTCTTCGTGCCCGAGTCCCACCATGAAGCCGTCAAGACGGCGCTGTTCAACGCCGGGGCGGGATGGACCGGCAATTATAGCCATTGCAGCTTCAACATCGAAGGGACTGGCACGTTCCTGCCGCGGGAAGGAAGCGACCCGTTCATCGGCAAGCAAGGTTCGTTGACCGAGACGAAAGAGATCCGGCTCGAGACGATCGTGCCGCTAAGCGTCAGGAAGAAGGCGATCGCCGCCATGCTGAAGGCGCATCCGTACGATGAGGTCACCTACGACTTGTACGCGATGGATCTGAAGGGGCGTTCGTTCGGTTTGGGCCGCGTCGGCAAGCTGTCCGAGCCGGAGACGCTCGATGAATTCGCGGATCGGGTCAAGAAGGCATTCGACGTTCCGTTCGTGCGCATCGTCGGGGACGGGGCGAAAAAAATCCGCAAAGTCGCGGTGCTCGGAGGATCGGGAGCCAAATACATGCGCCATGCGACTTTCGCGGGAGCGGACGTGCTCGTCACGGGAGACATCGACTTCCATACGGCTCAGGATGCGCTCGCGGCAGGAATGACGATTGTCGATCCGGGCCATCACGCCGAGAAAATCATGAAGCCGAACGTGGCGGAGTGGTTAACGGAGCAATTGGCGCGCCAAGGTTACAAGACGGAGGTCGTCGCTTCGGCGGTCGACACGGAACCGTTTCGCCTGAGATAACCAACATAACCATTGGATTCCGTTTGCAAGAACGACGGATCCGGGTTATACTACTCGTTGCTAACCGGAAGTTTGACAGACAATCGCTGGCGGCTTCGCGCCGCGAGAGGAAAGTCCGGGCTCCGCAGGGCAGAATGCTGGATAACGTCCAGTCGGCGCGAGTCGAAGGATAGGGCCACAGAAATGGACCGCCGATGGCTGCTTCGGCAGATCAGGCAAGGGTGGAACCGTGGTGTAAGAGACCACGAGGGGCACTGGCGACTTTGTCCCTGGTAAACCCCATTTGGAGCAAGACCTAGGAGAACGTGGGCAGCGATGCCAGCCCTTGCCCGGGGTGCGTTCGGGTTGGTCGCTTGAGCCCAGCAGCAATGTTGGGCCTAGAAAGATGATTGTCGCTTCCATACGTGGGAGGGCGCAAGCCCGTTACGACCACCGGAAGTACAGAACCCGGCTTACGGCAAGCTTCCCGGTTAACACAAATGAGCCGCAAACGACAAATCGCTTCCCTCTCGGCTATCGCTCGCGCGATAACGAAGGGAAGCGATTTTTTTGCGTTCCGATTTTTGCTCCCGTCAAGGTGCGGTCGCCGTCTGTAGTTTCTGCAGTTCCTTGCGGACCTGCTTCGGATAAAGCTGCAGCGATACGCTCGTACCGACCGCGGCTTGCAGCGCCGATCTAACGTCGATCTGGCCGTAGCCGAAGTCGTTGTCTTTGCCTTTCGTGCCGAGATCTTTGGCGGTGCGGCGAAGCAATTCCGCGATCTGCGCGTTCGTCAGGCTCGGCTTGGCGGACTTGACGAGCGAAGCGAGCGCCGCGACGTGCGGCGATGCCATCGACGTACCGGACAAGGCGGCGTATTGGCTTCCCGGATACGTGCTCGGGATGGACGTGCCGGGCGCCGCTACGTCGATATAGTCGCCGTAATTGGAATATTCGGCGCGCGTCTCGTCGGCGTCCGTGGCGGACACGCCGATCACTTCGGCGTAAGCGGCCGGATAACCGGGACGGTCGGTATTGTCGTTGCCGCTCGCGGCAACGATGACGACGCCGCGTTCGTAAGCGTATTTCAGCGCGTCGTGCAAAAATTCGGCTTCGGCATAGTTGCCCAAGCTCATGTTGATGACTTGGGCGCCGTGATCGGTCGCCCACAGAATGCCTTCCGCGACGGAATAAGTCGAGCCCGCCCCCGTGCTGTCGAGTACTTTGACCGGCATGATTTTCGTATACCATGTCATCCCGGCTACGCCTTCATTATTGTTGATTTCGGCGGCGATGATGCCGGCGACGTGCGTGCCGTGACCGACGTCGTCTTCCGGCGGAGCGGAAGGATCGACGATATTGACGCCTTCCACGATCCGTTCCTTCAAGTCCGGGTGGTCCGACTGCACGCCCGTGTCGAGCACGGCGACAACGACGTCCTTGCTGCCTTTGGTCACGTTCCAGCCGTTTACCGTCGCGATCTCGGGTAAGTTCCATTGATACTCGGAATAGAAAGTGTCGTTGGGAACGAATTCGGTTCCTCCTTCGGCCGCCGGCGTTTCTCCGTTCGTTAAATACATATAGTGAGGCTCGGCGTATTCGGGATTCCATTTTTCCTTGAAATAGGCTTTAAGGGCTTTTGTCTCGTGTTTCTTCGAACGAAACACGAACGTTCTGCCCGTATGGCGGACGACCGTCAGGTCCAGCTCCTTGCGGAGCTGAAGCAATTGCCGTTCCGTCGGAAGCTTGCGGAATTTAACGACGATTTCGTCCACGGCGTAGTGGCTCGCGTTGCCGTTGTCTTCGCCCTTGCGCACCGTAGTGTCTTTGTTCGTGCCCGGCGTGACGGACTCGATCCGGTACCTTCCTTCGGCCGGGTAAGGAACGATGCGAAGGTTGCGCCGTTGATGGCGCTCGACCGATTGAATGACGTTTGAGGAGACTAGCGCGACGAGCGAATGCCCGTTCTTCGCCTTGCGGGATAACGCGAAGTAACTTTTGCCGCCGTACTGGAACAACGGGGAAGAATATCCGGAAGAGGCGGCGTTCGGACCGACGGCGGTAGCTTGACGCCCGGCCAGCTGCCGCGCTTCCGCCAAATGAGGCTCGGCCGCTTTCATCAGTCCGGCGTCGACGGTTTTGTCCGACGCCTTATCCGTTTTGTTCCCGAAATTCCATTCGACGTATTCGATTTCCGGATGGGTCGTCAAGAGCGATTCGACGGAGCCGGGCTTGCCTCCGCCTCCCAGGAAGCGTTCGGCATCTCTTTCCACTTGCTTGCGCGATAACCTTTCGGTCGCCTTCATGTCTTGCGCGACGAGCTGCTGCTTGAAGCGGGTTTCGCGGCCGGCATCATGGCCGGCTTGCCGGTATTCGCGAACCGGCGAGGGCGAAGCGTCGGGTGCCGGGCGACCGGGCATCATTCTCGGAACAAAGGGAATGGCGAACAATACGGCGGCGACGGCGAACAACGTGCCGATCAACGTGTTACGGCGCAGGGCGGATCACTCCTTATGCCTTCGTCCGAAGGCGGTTCATTTCATTAGAATGAAGGGGGCGGGGGAAAAATATACGGTGCTATTTACCCTTGCCAGTACCTTTCCGGCTTGTTTTATGATACGATAGTGAAGGTTCTGCGTTCGAACAGCGGGACTATTTCGCTTTACAACCAAATTCAACCCATGGATAAGCTTCCGCGCTACGGAAAGGGGAACAATTATGCAAGCTAACAATATCAAGGCGCTTGCCGAGTCCAGCCGAGATAAACTTAAAACGGCGATCGAACCAATCGAACGGTTTCTGAACTACCACTCGCTGGAGCAGCTCGCCCAAGAGGACAATGCCGAGAGCGTCAGCTTCTACGCCGGACTGCTGTCCGACCTTCGCCACTTGCTCGTTTTTTCCGAAGTGGCCTACGAGAAACTGGGAGCGGTGCTCAGACGTCCGAACCTCGACGTCGAACTTGCCGAGCGCGCTTTGTACGACGTATACCATAACGGCGTCAATTCGTTCTTCTATCCGAAGAACGAATGCTATTCCGAAGACGGCCGCTACGCCTATACGGGTCAAGACGCGATCCGCTTCCGCGTGAAGCCGGTACGCGCCGCCCGCGACGTCATTCTCGGCATCTCCCGCGTGTACGAGGAGTTGCGCGACGATCTTTCTTACTACGAGAGCGACTACTTAACGCAGCGCCGCATGCATAGCCAATCCAAATAACAAAGCTGCCTGCAACCTCCACCCCCCTGTCCGCATACCCTCTCCGAAGGGGCGCACACTAGGACAGGGGGGTGATTTTATGCCGAATGGCGTAGCATGCAGCGTTAGCAATTGTTCGTATTGGAACCAAGGCAACCGTTGCGGGGCGAGAGAGATCGCCATCGAGATCGACGCGCACGCGAGCAACCAATGGAACGAAGAGTTCGCTTCGGAATTCGAGGCCCACAAAGACTCCGCGAATTCGTCGTCCGTCACTTGTTGCTTGACGTTTACTCCGAAAGGCGGCGACCGGGAAGATAGGTCCTAAGGACGAATCGCGCGAATGCTGTCGGGACTAGCCGGGTTTGGCCGGTTGTTGTACAATGGAAATATTCCATTATGACGACCGGGAGCTAAACGACGTGAACGTAACGACGGATCCGCGAATACTCAAGCAAATGCTTCTTACGCAGTGGACGACGGAATTAAACCCGCTTAGTTCCAAGTCCGTAGACGGTCAGAATAACGATACGGCCGGCCTTTTTCAAATGTTATTGAATCAATTGACGCTCGATTCTTCGTCGTTCCAGGCGGGAACGGACGGAGCGGCTCAAGCGTTATCCACGATCGGCTTGCCGAACGTGTCATGGAGCGGAGTGCTAGCCGGAGACAGCGGTTCAACCTCGGCATACGACGGCCTCATTTCGGCAGCAGGCGCGAAATACGGCGTGGATCCCGCGCTGATCAAAGGCGTCATTCAATCGGAATCTTCATTCAGGAGCGATGCCGTATCCTCGGCGGGAGCGAAAGGGCTAATGCAGCTGATGGACGACACGGCTCGCGGGCTCGGCGTATCGGATTCGTTCGATCCCGCGCAGAATATCGACGGGGGAACGAGATTTCTGTCGTATTTGCTTCGCAAATACGAAGGCAACGTCCAGACGGCGCTCGCCGCGTATAATGCGGGGCCCGGACGCGTCGACCGCCTCGGCATCGCGAACGATGCGGACATCGCATCCCATATGGACAAGTTGCCCGACGAGACGCAACGTTATATTCGCAAAGTACTGGATGCCGCGAGTCAATGGGGAGCGGGCGTCTGACGAGAAACGACCGTCGCTCGCCGTTCTTCGGAAAGCGGACTAACGGGATCATAACGGGTGGCTTCGGCCTGCTCGCGTATGATCCTTTTCTTTATATGGGGAAGGGAAGCGGAAATGAAAACCTATTATTTCGATCACAGCGCCTCTGCGCCGATGTGGCCTAAAGTCGTCGATACGATGACCGAGTTGATGAAGCTCCATTACTCGAACGCGTCTTCGTTGCATCGATCGGGCATCGAGGCATCGAAGCTCGCGGAGCGGGCAAGGGCGAGCGTCGCCGAACGGATGGGAGCGATGCCGCAGGAGGTCGTCTTCACGTCCGGCGGAACGGAAAGCAATAACTTGGCCTTGAAGGGACTCGTCGGCATATCGGCGAGAGCGACCAAACATATCGTCGTATCCGCCATCGAACACGCGTCGGTATTCGAATGCGCCCGCCAGCTTGAGGCGCAAGGCGTCCAATTAACGATCGTGCCCGTGGATCGAGAAGGCCGGGTCGACGTCGCGGAAGTCGTCAAGGCGATTCGCAAAAACACCGTTCTCGTCAGCGTCATGCACGTGAATAACGAGACGGGAGGGGTTCAGCCGATCGGCGAGATCGCCCGCGCGCTCGCCGAACATCCCCACGTCAAATTCCACGTCGACGGCGTGCAGGCGATCGGCAAAGTGCCGTTTTCATTCGCCGAATCCGGCGTACACTTGTATTCGGGCTCCGCTCATAAGTTCGGCGGGCCGAAAGGCACGGGCTTCCTTCTCGTCAAGGAGGGAGTCGAGCTGGCGCCGCTGTTCGGAGGAGGCTCGCACGAGCACGGCTTGAGAGCGGGCACGACTAACGTTCCCGCCGTCGTCGCGATGTCCCAAGCGCTTCGGCTGTCGCTGGAAAGCCTCGACGATAGACGCCTCCGCATGTTCGGTCTTAGGCGGAAGCTGCGCGACATCGTGGAAGGGATTCCCGAGCTATTATGGAACGGGATCGGCGTCGATCCGGATCGGGAGAACGACACCGCGCCGCACGTCGTCAACATCAGTTATCCGGGCATGAGGCCCGAAGTGCTGATCCACATGATGGAAGAGAACGGTATTCTCTTGTCGACCCAGTCGGCCTGTTCTTCCAAAAGCTTGAAGCCGAGCCGGGTATTGCTGGCCATGGGGCATGACGCCGACAGGGCATCCGGGGGTATACGAATCAGCTTCGGCGACGAGCATGAGGCAAACGACCTGGACGAGCTCGGGGAAAGATTAAAACAGGCGATCTCGCAATTGAAGGCGCTGGAGAAAAGGAGTCGGCCGGGATGAATTACGAATTGATAATCGTCCGCTTCGGGGAAATCACGATCAAAGGGCGCAACCGGAACCGGTTCGAGACGATGTTGCTCGATCAGATCAAAGTGGCGCTCAAGTCGCTGCCTTCGCTCGAATACGTGAGAAGCTACGCGCGGGTCTACATTCACTTGAACGGCGCAAGCTACGAGAAAGCGGCCGATAGGCTGAAAGACATCTACGGCATCGCTTCGTTCAGTCCCGTCATCCGCTCGGAGCATGGACTCGAGCAAATCCGCGAGCATTCTTTGCAATTAATCCGTCGGCTCGACAACGCGCCGGAGACGTTCAAGGTGAGCGTTCATCGCGGCTGGAAGCAGTATCCCCACGATTCGATCGAGATGAACCATCTCGTCGGCGCGCATATTCTCCGCAATACGCCCGGATTGAAGGTCGACGTTCGCCAGCCGGAAGTGGAGCTGAAAATCGATATTCAGCACGAAGCCGCTTACGTCTATTGCGAGAACGTGAAGGGGGCCGGCGGATTTCCGCTCGGCATGAACGGAAAAGGCATGCTCCTGCTGTCCGGGGGAATCGACAGCCCCGTTGCCGGCTGGATGGCGATGAAGCAAGGGTTGAGGATCGAAGCGGTCCATTTCCATAGCTATCCGTTTACTAGCGAGCAGGCCAAGGAAAAGGTCATCACCCTCGCTAGAAGGCTTGCTTATTACGGCGGCAAATTCCGCCTTCATCTCGTGCCGTTCACCGAGGTGCAGACGGCGATCGCGCAATCGGGCAACGATAGCCTGATTATTACCCTGATGCGACGCGCGATGTTGAAAATCACCGAGCGGCTGGCGGAACAGAACGGCGCGCTCGCGATCGTAACCGGGGATAGCCTCGGGCAAGTGGCCAGCCAAACGCTCGGAAGCATGAACGCCATCGGACGGGCGGCGTCGCTGCCGCTCCTGCGCCCGCTCGTCATGACGGACAAGATGGACATTATCGGCCTGGCGAAGCGGATCGGGACGTACGAGACGTCGATATTGCCGTTCGAGGATTGCTGCACGCTGTTCGTGCCGAAATCCCCGGCGACCAATCCGAGCGTGAAGCAGGTGGAGAAGATCGAAGCCGAATTGGGCGAACCGTATTCACGCTTGATCGAAGAGGCGATCGCTGGCACGGAAATCATGGATTTGAGGGAATCGGCGGAAGACGAGGAACGCAAATCCGAGGCGAAGACGGCGCCGGAAGACGATTGGTTCTAAGCGAAAGCGAACGAACAAAAGCCGCGAGACGCACTTCAGTGCGTTTCGCGGCTTTTGTTGACGACGAGCTTCTTCGGCGTCGACTGCCGTTCTCGTTCGTTTTTCAAGCGCTTCGCTTTGACGGCGTTCGTCCAGACGCCCGCGACGATGACGAGTACGACCATGGCGGAGATGAACGTCCAGGAGAGAGCCTCATTGTCCTTGAAGAAGCTTTCGAATTCCTCCGCTTGAGTAATCATTTTGGCCGCCGTATAGGCGAGCACGCCGGAACCCAAGTAAATGATGATCGGGAATTTCTCGATCAGCTTAATAAACAAAGTGCTGCCCCAAACGACGATCGGAATGCTGATGACCAATCCGAGCACGACGAGGAAATAATCTCCGTGCGCCGCTCCCGCCACGGCAATGACGTTGTCGAGACCCATCGCCGCGTCGGCGATGATGATCGTGCGCACTGCGCCCCACAGCGTCGACCCCGCATTGACTTCTCCATGGGGTTCTTCTTGTACGAGCAACTTATATGCGATCCATAGGAGAAGCACGCCTCCTACCGCCAATAGGAATGGAATCTTCAGCAGAGTCACGACGAGCATCGTTGCGACGATGCGAATGACGACCGCCCCGACCGTTCCCCACATGACCGCTTTCTTCTGCATTTCCTTCGGTAAGTTCCTGGCGGCCAATCCGATAACGATGGCATTATCGCCCGCGAGCAGCAAATCGATAAACACGATGGTCAATAGCAGCGACCAGAATTCCAAGCTCAGAACATCCCAGCCGAACACTTCCATGAGAGTCCCCCCCATTTATTGCGATTCGTTAGCGACTCACGGAGTAATACGTCCGAACTGTCATTAGGATTCAAAAAAATGCGTTCACATATCCGTTCCTGCTTGTACATAAATCTGGTAGGAGGGGGGATGCGAATGAACGCGGTGGAAACGTTGCTCGTATTTATGGAAATCGTCATGATCAACTTGCTGCTCAGCGGCGATAACGCTATCGTCATCGCGATGGCGGGAAGAAGACTGCCGCCGAATCAAAGAAGGAAAGCGGTATGGTGGGGAGCGGTCGCGGCGATCGCGCTCCGATGCTTGCTGACGCTCGGCGCGATCGCGCTGCTCAAAATTCCTTTCTTGCAAACCGCGGGATCGTTGCTGTTGTACGCGATCGCGCTTCAATTGCTGTTGGATAAACAGGAGCATTCGGCTTCGACGAAAGCGGCATCGACGCTTGCCGGGGCGGTGTGGACGATCGTCGTCGCGGACTTCGTGATGAGTCTCGACAACGTGCTTGCCGTCGCCGCCGTGGCGAAAGGAGATACGATCTTGCTGATCATCGGGATCGTCATGAGCATTCCGATCATCATTTGGGGCAGCTCGTTCATCATCCGGTTGCTCGACCGGTTTCCGGGTATGCTTTACCTTGGCGGAGGGCTGCTCGGCTATACGGCTTCCGAAATGCTGCTCGGCGATCCGGGATTGAAAGCGTTCAGCGAACGCCTGGCGCCGGAGGCGGAAAAGCTGTTCCCGCTTACAGCCGTAGCCGCTCTCATGATCGCGGCGCTATTGTTACGCAAAAGGAGCAGTGCGGGATGAATCGGGGGGACGCGGCTCGTCCTTCGCGCAGGCAAAATTTTGCTCCGCCGAACTAGTTTTTTCTCTCCGATTCCATTAAACTAATGAAAAAGGCGTCAAGTTCCGACAAAGGAATCAAGGCGTTCAGAGTTGGATGAAGCGGGGGAACTATCGTGAACAGACAATCCGCCGCAGTCGGGATTGGCGTCGCGGCTGTGGGATTGATCATTTTGTTAGGCAAGTTGGGCGTTTTCGCTTTTATCGGCTCGGTATTCTGGCCGTTGTTCATTCTGATCCCCGGCGTATTGCTTCACGTTCTCTACTTCGGCCGGATGGTTCCTTCGGTCACGCTGATTCCGGCGGGCACATTGACTGTCGTTTCGATCTTGCTGCTCATCGGCAATTGGTTCGGCTGGGGCCTAATGAAGGTTTTATGGCCGCTGTTTCCGTTCGCGATCGCCGTCGGCTTGTACGAATATCACGTATTCGGCTACGGTCGTTCGCGCCAAGTGTGGACCGCGGCCGTCGGACTGGCTTCGGTATCGATCGCGTTGTTCGCGATCATCCTGCTGTGGACATGGGGCATCTACTTGATCGCGGCCGCCCTCATCGGCATCGGAGCGTGGATCTTTATTCGCCGCCCAAGAAGCTGGAGATGAAAGGGTTGGCTTTTCGGCGCAAGTCACGTATAATAGAAGGGATGAAGATCGTGCGGGCTCTATGGTTCTCCGTAACGGATTTCGTACCAGGTCTTGTTAATCAACGTCGGCCTCGTGTCGGCGTTTTGTTTTGTGGATTTAGAGTACCCTAACGGTATCGGCGTTTCGCAGATCGCCAACGCGGGGAACGAGAGATAAATAAGGAGTGGAACTATGTTTCCGAGAGACAAAATTCGCAATATCGCCATCATCGCCCACGTTGACCATGGAAAGACGACGCTCGTCGACCAATTGCTTCGCCAATCCGGCACTTTCCGGGAGAACGAGCAACTGCAAGACCGCGCGATGGATTCCAACGATTTAGAAAGAGAACGCGGCATTACGATCCTGGCGAAAAACACGGCCGTTCAATACAAGGATCATTTGATCAACATCGTGGATACGCCCGGACACGCCGACTTCGGCGGAGAAGTGGAACGGATCATGAAGATGGTCGACGGCGTTCTTCTCGTCGTCGACGCGTTCGAAGGCTGCATGCCGCAAACGAAATTCGTTTTGCGCAAAGCGCTTCAACAAGGCTTAACGCCGGTCGTCGTCCTGAACAAAATCGATCGTCCCGCGGCCCGTCCGGCCGAAGTGGTGGACGAAGTGCTCGAGCTGTTCATCGAGCTCGAAGCTTCCGACGACCAGTTGGAATTCCCGGTCGTGTACGCGTCCGGTTTGAACGGCATCGCCGGCAACACGCCGGAAGACCTCCAACAAACGATGGAGCCGCTGTACGAGATGATTCTCGACCAAGTGCCTTCTCCTAAAGAAGACACGGAAGCTCCGCTTCAATTCCTCGTGACGTTGCTCGATTACAACGAATACATGGGCCGCATCGCGATCGGCCGCGTGAACCGCGGACGCATCGCCCAAGGCCAATCCGTTGCGGTCATCAACCGCGAAGGCCAAGTGAAGCAAGCCCGCATCGAGAAGCTGTTCGGCTTCCAAGGGCTGAAGCGGGTCGAAGTCGAAGAAGCGGCCGCGGGCGATATCGTCGCGATCGCGGGTCTTAAAGAAATCAATATCGGGGAAACGATCGCGGATCCGGCGAATCCGGAAGCGTTGCCGGTTCTCGCCATCGACGAGCCGACGCTGCAAATGACGTTCCTCGTCAACAACAGCCCGTTCGTCGGACGCGAAGGCAAATGGGTCACTTCCCGCAAGCTTCGCGAGCGTCTATTCAAGGAAATCGAGACTGACGTCAGCTTGAAAGTCGACGAAACCGAAAGCCCGGACATGTTCATCGTCAGCGGACGCGGAGAATTGCATCTCGGCATCCTGATCGAGAATATGCGCCGCGAAGGCTTCGAGATCCAAGTGTCCAAGCCGGAAGTCATTCTTAAAGTGATCGACGGCGTCAAAAGCGAGCCGATCGAACGCTTGCTGATCGACGTGCCGGAAGAAAGCATGGGCGCGGTCATGGAAAGCCTCGGCACGCGTAAAGCGGAAATGGTGAACATGATCAACAACGGTACGGGCCAAGTCCGCTTGGAATTCCTCATTCCGGCTCGCGGCTTGATTGGTTACCGCACGAACTTCCTTACGCTGACCCGCGGTTACGGCGTCATGAACCACGCGTTCGACAGCTACGGTCCGATGGTCGGCGGCCAAGTCGGCGGTCGTCACCAAGGCGTGCTGATCGCGAGCGAAACGGGCAAAACGACGATGTACGGCATGATGTCCGTCGAAGATCGCGGCATTTTGTTCTTGGAGCCTGGCCTTGACGTATACGAAGGCATGATCGTCGGCGAGCACACGCGCGATACCGACATAATCGTCAACATCTGCAAAGAAAAAGCGCTGAACAACATCCGTACGGCGAACAAAGAGGAAACGGTCAAGCTGAAGTCGCCGCGTCTCATGTCGCTCGAAGAAGCGCTCGAATATTTGAACGACGACGAGCTGTGCGAAATTACGCCGAAGAGCATTCGCCTTCGCAAAAAAGTGCTTAACAAAAGCGAACGCGACAGATACGAGAAGCAACGTCGCATGGCGGAATCCGGAGTCTAACCGCGAGGAGGGACTTTACCATGCAGGAATGGTTTCACGATCATGCGGTCATCGCTTACTTGTTGATCGTCGTCTGCACGGTCTATATTTTCAATACCGTCTTCCGGACGGGCAAGTTGCCCTTGGTCAAAGAAATCGCGGTGCACGTCGTGCTGGCGATCGGCTGCCTGGTGCTGCTCTTGTTGCAGCTCGACAAGCTTCCGATCATCCAATGCATGGCCGTCGCCGTCGCGATGATGGCGCTCTTGCGCATACGTCAAATGTACGACAAACGCAAAAATTATCGGCTGAAGAAAGCCGAGACGTCGCTCCATAAGCCCGTCGATCCGCAATAAGCGAACCGGCGGCTTGCTCGGAGCGGCAGCGGGGGCGACTTTTCCTTGGGAGAGGGGAAACGGCCGTGTCATTAATGGACGCGTTGTTTTATTGGCTGCAAATGAAATGGGTACTGGATGTTTTCCCCGAAGACGAGGCGGCTAAGGAAACCGCCCGCTTTTTCGCGCAGATTTTGTCGGAAGACCACGAATTGACCGAATTCGGCATCGAATCGGTCGACTCGGGCAAAGTCCATGTCGCGTACGCGAAGCGGGACGGCACTTCCCGTACCGTGTGGTTCGATCGGGAAGCCGTCGGACAATTGAGGCGCGACATGTTCGGGGATCGGGACGAACCCGAGGAAAAGGGCGGAGACGACGAGGAGGAAACGCATTGAGTCACGATACGCCATTGCCTTCCCGCGCGAAGAGCCGGCCCTCGGGGACGCCCAAAGCGTCCATGCCGAAGAAGCCGGGCAAAAAGATTCGATGGGGAAGGTTGATCGCCGTCGTCATCGTCGCGATTATCGTCGCCTTGGCCGGTTACGTCGCTTATTTGTATTTCGGATCGTACAAACCGAATTTGGCCAAAATCGCGAAACGCGAGGACGGCAAAAGTGCCAGCGCTCCGCTGACGAAGGAACAACGGGCCCAGGAAAAGCCGATCGCGATAGCGATTCTCGGCCTGGACAATCGTCCGGAGACGGGGAGCATGAACACGGACGTACTGATGGTCGCGGCGTTCAACCCGATTACGAAGACGGCGACCGTTATGTCCATTCCGCGCGACAGCGACTTGAACCTGGACGATTACAAGCGGCACAAAGCCAACGGATATTACGCGGCGTTCTATTCGCAAGCGCGCAAGAGCAAGGATTACGAGGGCGAAGCGATTCCGGCCTACGCGCGCGACCAGACGCGCAAAATGCTTTCCGAATTCGCCGGCATTCCGATCGACTATACGGCGGTTATCGACTTCCAAGGCTTCGTCGACGTCGTCGACGCGCTGAACGGAGTCAATGTCACGGTCGATAAGGACATGCGTTACGTCGATACGGCGGACGGTACGAATATCGACTTGACGAAGGGCGAGAAGACTCTGAACGGCGAACAGGCGCTCGGATTCGTTCGATACCGCAAGTCGAACCGCGGAACCGCGGAATCGAGCGATTTCGAACGTAACGAACGCCAAAGCCAAGTTCTCGGCGCGATCGCGGACCGGATGAAATCGTTTAGCAGCGTAACGAAGGTAGGCAAAGTGCTGGACGCCGTCGGGGACAACTTGAGAACCGATATTCCGGCCGCTCAGATCGAGAATATCATCAAGACTTACTTCGGCATCAACAGCTCGGACATTCGTTTTCTCCCGCTGACGGGCGAATGGAAAAGCCCTTACGTGATCTTGGATCAAGACCGGCTAGAGGAAGTCCGCCGCGCGCTTTCGGACGAACTGAGCCCGGCAGGGCGCCCCGCGGCGTCCGCAAGCGCGGCGGGTACTCCATCGGCATCCGCCATCGCCGAATAAACGCCCGCAACAAACAAAACTCCCGATCGAGCTCAGCGCTCTTTCGGGAGTTATTTTCGTTGTCGGGCGCCGCGGAGACGCATTCAGTGGAGTAGGGCGTTTCGCCACTGCTCGTAGGCATTCCAAGCGCCTCCGGAGTCCAGAGCGGCTTTGCACGCGTACAAGCCTTCCTCGACCGAATCGACTTTCTCCGCGAGGTGCAGGCGATAAGCGGAATTGAGCAGCACCTGGTGGAAGAATCCGAGTTCTCCGTCGCCTTTAAGCACGGCTTCGGCGGTCCGGATTTGCGAGGCGGGCGTCCATGCGACTTCGGGAACGGGAGTGTCGAGTCCCCACGTCTCCGGATCGACGACCTGCAGCGACGCCGTCCCGTCCTCTACGACGTACGTTCTCGTCGGGCGGTCGATGTGCAAGTCTTCGGATCCTTCCGTGCCTTGGACGATCAGGGCGCGGCGGTAAGCCAGCTTGGACATGAGCCGAGACAGCCGGTCGAATACCGTATTGTGGTATACGCCAAAAACCAAAAAAGGGGAGCTGCCGTAATCGATCAGCTTCTCCGCGCTGTTCAGCACCGTTCTCATGCCGAGCTGCTCGCGGATCGGGCGCAGTTCGAGCAGGGGCGGACACCATTGCTCCGCCGGGACGTACAGGACGCCGGTTTCTTTCGCGGCGCCTACGATCGTATCCTTTTCCAGCGAAGAAGGCCGAATGCCGATCTCGGTCAGCAGGTCGTGCAGCGTGATGCCCCATTTCGGAGGGAGGGACGCCATGCCGTGCAGCGTCACGGGAAGTCCCGCGGCGGCGAGCACGAACGCGGACGCGAACGTGGCGAAGAACGACTTCTTCCGACCGTCGTAGGGACCCGCCAGATCGATTCCGCCATGCTCGTACTCACGATAGGCGGCATTGCGGCATACATGGACGAATGCTTCGATTTCCTCTACGCTTTCCATTTTAATGCGTTCGGCGATGAAGAACGCGCCGACCTGCGCGGGCGTCGCCTTCTGATTCAATATTTGATCGGCCGCGTAAAGGGACTCCTCGTAAGTCAAATCGCGGGCCCCGCGTTTGCCTCGGCCGACTTCCTTCAGCAATGGGATCATTTTTTCTTCGCCCCTTTATCCTTGCTCTCTTGCAGCAATTGATACACTTTGACGATCGAGGTGGCGACGTCTACCATTCTTTTGCGTTCGTTCATCGCTTGCTTGCGAAGGATATCATAAGCTTCGGATTCCGTTACGTTCTTGATCTCGCATAGGATGCTCTTGGCCATGTCGACCCATTTGCGTTCTTCCAGCTTGCCGAGCAGCTGCTCGCGCTCGTTGTTCCATTGCCTGCGTTCCATGAACTGCTTGGCGCCGAAATGAAGGCCCCAGTGAAGCTCGTGGCCGCTCATGCGCGGGCCGAGCACGCCGTCGATCATTGTGTCGTCCTCGCACGCGTCGAGAGACTGGGAGGCGGTGAGTTCGTCGCACCACCATAATAATGGAAGAGGTTTCGCTTGCAGCAAAATTTTACCCCATGGCTTGATTGCCGACAGCGGCAAATGCAAGATCGCCGCATCGGCGGACGCGACCGTCAGCAGCGCTTGTTCCTTGTCATGGGTTCTGGAGACGATGTATCCGTTGGAGCGCAATACGAATTCCGGCGGCGGCGTCTCGGAATCGGAGAACGGCATAATATCCTTCGATTTCGTTTCATTATAGATAACCAATAATGATCGCATGTCGGGTTTCACCGCCTTCTGTCTTCGCTAATGTTACACAATCTTACGTAATTTTATATCACAGGACGATTCGGGCTGTCTATGTTCTTTTGCAATTTTAATGATGTTAGATATGTTGACACGTACGTTCAGATGAGGTATATTTTGAACAATAACCGATTTATTTATGACTTCATAAACGAGATACAACGGCGTATCTCTCCTGCGGCAATGAAGCCTGCTAACTCCTCGCGGATATTATCGTGGAGCTAAGCGGGCATTTGTGTTTTCCGACGTTGGTCGCACAGAAGAAGGGAGACGGAGAGAGATGGAGAGAGAGATGGAGAGAAAAAAGAAAAAACTCGTAATGGTAGGCAACGGAATGGCCGGAGTGAGGGCGATCGAGCATTTGCTCAAGCTCGCTCCCGACGCTTACGAAATTACGATTTTCGGCGCGGAGCCGCATCCGAACTATAATCGAATCATGTTATCGTCCGTTCTCGCGGGCGGAGCGGATATTAAAGACATCGTTCTGAACGACTGGGATTGGTACAAAGACAACGGGATCTGCCTTCACGCGGGCCACCGCGTCGAACGGATCGATACCGTTCGCCGGACGGTAACGTCGGATAAAGGGCTTACGGCCGAGTACGACTCCCTGCTTATCGCGACCGGTTCCGACGCCTTTATGCTTCCGTTGCCGGGGGCGGACAAAGAAGGAGTCATCGGCTTCAGGGATATCAAAGACTGCGAAACGATGATGGAGACGTCGAAGAAATACAAGAAGGCGATCGTGATCGGCGGCGGCTTGCTCGGTTTGGAAGCGGCTCGCGGATTGCTGAACCTCGGAATGGACGTCACGGTCGTCCATATCAATTCTTATATCATGAACCGGGAATTGGATCAGGCGGCCGGCTTGATGCTGCAGAAGGAGCTGGAGGAGCAAGGCATGAAGTTCCTCTTGCGTAAAAACAGCTCGGCGATCATCGGCAAGAAAAGGGTTACGGGGCTTGCGTTTACGGACGGTACGGAGGCGGAAGCCGATCTGATCGTCATGGCCGTCGGCATCCGCCCGAACGTCGCTCTTGGCGTCAAGGCGAACCTCGAAGTGAAACGCGGCATCGTCGTGAACGACTTCCTCGAGACGAGCGAAGAGAACATCTACGCGCTCGGGGAATGCGCGGAGCATCGCGGAATCACGTACGGATTGGTTGCTCCCCTGTACGAGCAAGGAGCGGTGCTGGCGAAGCGGCTGGCAGGCTTGGAGACGGCCGGCTATGCCGGTTCCGTGACGTCCACGAAGCTGAAAGTGTCCGGCGTCGACGTCTACTCCGCGGGCCGCTACGACGAGCCGGAAGGCTCCAGGTCGCTGAAGTACCAAGACGAGTTGGACGGCGTCTACAAGAAGCTCGTGCTCAGGGACGACAAGTTGATCGGCGCGGTGCTGTTCGGCGATACGGGCGACGGCGCGAAGCTATTCTCGATCATCAAGTCCGGAGAGTCGGTTAAGGGACGCGAGAAGGAGCTGCTTCTAGGCGCTCCCCTGGGCGCCGCCGGCGGATCGCAGGACGATCGCCTGGCAGCGATGGCCGACGACGAAATCGTCTGCGGCTGCAACGGCGTCACAAAGGCGGCGATCGGCGACGCGGTCGTGAACAAAGGCTGCACGAGTCTCGGGGAAATCAAGGCTTGCACGAAAGCTTCCGGTTCTTGCGGCGGATGCAAACCGCTCGTTGAAGGCTTGCTGACCTTGTACGCGGGCGACAACGCCAAAACCGCGGTCAAAGAAGGCATCTGCGGATGCACGACGCTCGATCGCGACGAGATCGTCGCCGAGATCAAGCGGATGGGATTGAAAACGGTCAAGGAAACGATGAACGTGCTCGGCTGGAGCAACGCCGAAGGGTGTACCAAATGCCGGCCTTCCTTGAATTATTATTTGGGCATGCTGTGGCCGGAAGAATACGCGGACGAGAAAGAGTCGCGGTTCACGAACGAGCGCTACCACGCGAACATTCAGAAGGACGGCACGTATTCGGTCGTTCCCCGCATCTACGGCGGCGTCACTTCGCCTTCGGAATTAAAGAAAATCGCCGAAGTCGCGGAGAAGTTCGACGTGCCGCTGGTGAAGTTCACGGGCGGGCAAAGGCTCGACTTGCTAGGCGTGAAGAAGGAAGACCTCCCGAAAATGTGGGAGGAGCTCGACATGCCTTCCGGCCATGCCTACGGCAAAATGCTTCGCACGGTCAAAACTTGCGTCGGTTCGACGTTCTGCCGGTTCGGCACGCAAGACGCGATCGGCATGGGCATTCGTCTGGAGAAAGAATTCGAACGAATGAACGCCCCGGCGAAAGTGAAGCTGGCCGTGTCCGGCTGTCCGCGGAATTGCGCGGAATCGACGATCAAGGATTTCGGCGTCGTCGCGATCGACGGCGGTTGGGAGCTGCACGTCGGAGGCAACGGAGGCGTGCACGTTAGGGCGACCGATTTGCTCTGCGTCGTGAAGACGGAAGACGAAGTCGTGGAATGGGCGGCCGCGTTCCTGCAGTATTACCGCGAAGAAGCGACGTGGGGCGAGAGGACGTCGCAATGGGTCGAGAGAGTCGGCATCGAAGCCGTGAAGAAGGGGCTCGAGAGCGCCGAAGAGCGCAAAGCGCTGTACGGCAGAATGCGGACTACGCTGGATAGAATTCCGGATCCTTGGAAAGAAATCGTCGCCGAGCCGGAACTTCGCAAAAATTTCGAACCGATCGCCGCTGCGCAAACGGTATCGCCATAAGAGGGGGAGATGCAGCATGAACAAAACAAAAGTACTCGTAGCCAACGTGAACGACATCGATCCCCTTGGCGCCCGTAAAATCCGGATCAAGGATACCGACATCGCCTTGTTCCGTTTATCGGACGGAGAGGTGCTCGCCGTCGAAAACAAATGCCCGCACAAGGGCGGACAGCTTTCGGAAGGAATGGTGTGCGGTAAAGTCGTCCACTGTCCGTTGCACGATTGGAGAATCGACCTTCGCAACGGGGAAGTGCAAAAGCCGGACGATGGATGCGTCAATACGTTCGAAGTCGAAGTCGACCCGGCTAGCGGATCCATTTACTTGAGCGTATAGACCGAACGGAGGGACGGATATGGACGACGCGAAGCCGAGCCGCGCGAAGCGCGCGAGGACGCCCGGAACCGTACGTATCGTCGGAGCCGGTCCGGGCGATCCGGAATTGATTACCGTAAAGGCGCTGCTGCGCATCCAGAAAGCCGACGTCATCTTGTACGACCGGTTGATCGACGATCGCCTTCTCGCGAACGCGAAGAAAGACGCGTTGCTCGTTTATTGCGGTAAAAGCCCCGGAGCGCACGCGATGCCGCAACAACGCATTCATCGTTTACTCGCGATGTACGCGGGAAGAGGGAAGGACGTCGTCCGGCTGAAGGGCGGCGATCCCTTCATCTTCGGACGAGGCGGGGAAGAGGCGCTCGCGATGGCGGAGCGGGGCATCCCGTACGAGATCGTGCCCGGTATCACGTCGGCGCTCGGTAGCGCCGCGGCGTCCGATATTCCCCTAACGCATCGCGGAGCGAGCGCATCGGTCGCGTTCGTGACGGGAAGCCGTTGCGCCGATCCATCGTCCGGTATACGTTGGGATCTGTTGGCGCACGGCGCCGATACGCTCGTCGTATACATGGGCATCTCCCATCTCGATACGATCCGCGGAGAGTTGCTATCGCACGGCAAAGCGGAGGATACGCCAGCGGCGATCGTCGAACAAGGGACGACGGACGAGCAACGAACGTTCGTCGGCACGCTCGCGACGATCGGAGACATCGCGCTGGAGATGGCCGTTCGCAATCCGGCTCTCATCGTCATCGGGGAATCGGTACGCGTCAGAGCGAGGCTTAGCGAGCTGTCGCGCCGTTCCGGCGCGGGACTAGGCAAGGATGCGTTGGAAAGCATGAACTCATATGCTATAATATAGCTAGCTACACCAAGTTCGAGGGGGGCTGCGGATGAGAGGAACGATAACCACTTGGACCGAAGCTTCGAACGAACGACTTGCGTCGACAATAGAGCCTCGCGCCGCTTGGATGTCCAAGCGTGCCTATGGCGTGCGGAAAAGCCCAGTGACTTTCACTGGGCTTTTTTTGTCCAACGATAGGGAAAAACGTCCCCGAGCCCGCCGATCGGAATCGATCAGCGGATGGCGGTCGGAGCAGGCGTTTCGCTCTGCCGTTTCGCCTTGCGGACGCTGTTAGCGCCGTAATTCTCGCCGGACATCGGCGGAATGACGTTTCGCGGAATTTGCGGGACGAGGCGTCCGACAATGTCGGCGAGTTCCTCTGCGAATCCGGCGATCGGCCGGCCGGCTCTCGTATCGGCGCGGATCTCCCGCAACCGCTGGGCCATGTCGATGTCCGCCGTAACGACGGCATCGATGCCGTAAGGATCTTTGCGGAACGCTTCGGCGACCGCGTACTTGATCGTTCCGACCTTCGAGCGCTCCATTTTCGAATCGACGTCGATGCCGACGACCGCGAACTTGCCGAACACGACGCAGTTGGCGCTTTTGACGCCTTCGACGCCGCGCGCAAGAGACTCCAGATGGGCGGACACTTGTTTCGGATTGCTTAGCGTCTTCTCGGTCGCGTTGCCGGCTTGTTGCGCCTGATAACGCACGCTCGAAGATTCCGGCGCGGACGATTTGCTGTTGTTGCCGCAGCCCGCAGGGCCGAGCGCAAGCGCGGAAAGCATGAGCGCGGCGGTCCCGCATGCGATCAACATAGATTGTTTCATTGCTGTTTCACCACCCTGGTTTGGAGGGATGCCCGTATTAGCCGACATGGCGACGGTTCGACGCCGGCGCGTTCGGCTGCCACAGAAAAGCTTGCGGTATCGTTAGTGTTCCCTGCCTTTCGAGAGCTATGTAATTCAAATCGCCGAACCTGGAGGGTCCCTCATGCGTAAAATTTATGTGCTGGACACGAACGTACTGTTGCATGATCCGCTCTCCTTGTTTTCCTTCGAGGACAACGAAGTCATTATTCCTTCCGTCGTGCTGGAAGAGATCGACTCCAAGAAAAGGCTGGCCGACGAAATCGGGCGCAACGCGCGGAACATTTCGCGGGAGCTTGACGGCATGCGGGCGCTCGGTCAGCTTCACGAGGGCGTGCGATTGCCGAACGGCGGATTGCTCAAGGTGGAAATGAATCATCGCCGCTTCGTGAAGGTTCAAGAATCGTTCGGGGAGATGACCAACGATAACCGAATACTCGCGGTGGCGCTGAATTACCATATCGAAGAACAAGAGAGCGGCAATCCCCGTCCCGTCATCATCGTCAGCAAGGACGTGCTCGTACGGGTGAAAGCGGACGTGTTGGGGATGCCGGCGCAGGATTACTTGTCCGACCAAATCGTATCCGTGCCGGACCAGTACGCGGGTCACTCGACGTTGCACGTGCATCCTTCGGTCATCGACGAGTTTTACTCGACGAGGTCGATCGGCGTGAATCAGCTCGGCCTGAAAGTTCAACTGCATCCGAACGAATTCGTCATCTTGCGCGACGAACTCGGGACGTCCAAGTCCGCTCTGTTGAAAGTGACGTCCGACGGTCATAAGCTCGAGCCGCTGCATATGAGCAACGATCCGGTGTGGGGCATTACCGCGAGGAACGCCCAGCAACGGATGGCGCTCGAACTGCTGCTGAACGACGAAATTCCCCTCGTGACGCTTACGGGGAGGGCGGGAACCGGCAAGACTCTGATCACTCTCGCCGCGGGTCTCATGAAAGTGGAAGACGAGCACAAGTTCAAGAAGCTGCTTATCGCGCGCCCCGTCGTGCCGATGGGTAAGGATATCGGCTATTTGCCCGGCGAGAAGGAAGAGAAGCTGCGTCCTTGGATGCAGCCGATCTACGACAACCTGGAGTTCCTGTTCGATACGAAGAAGTCGGGAGATCTCGATAAAATATTGATGGGAATGGGAAGCATTCAAGTGGAGGCGCTGACTTACATTCGGGGGAGGTCGATACCGGGTCAATTCATCATCATCGACGAAGCGCAGAACTTGAGCAAGCACGAAGTGAAAACGATCGTATCGCGCGTGGGGGAGAACAGCAAAATCGTGCTTCTCGGCGATCCCGAGCAAATCGACCATCCGTACTTGGATTCCCAAAGCAACGGATTGACCTATCTCGTGGAGCGCTTCAAGAAAGAAGGCATCAGCGGCCATGTCACCTTGGAGAAAGGCGAGCGTTCGAAGCTTGCACAACTGGCCACCGAAAGGTTATAACGCCGCCGGTAGAACTTCGTCCGCATGCGACGGCGCAGGCACCGCGAACGCCGCGGTCGTTTAATGAAAGAGCCATTCGACCGTGCAGCCGTAAGCGGAAGCGATGCGGACCGCAAGCTCGGACAACTGCCGGTCGATCGCGAATGCCGACGCGGCGGTTTCGGAACTTCCGTCGACGGAGGCGACAAGGTGTTCCCTCAATTGATGATAAGCCGGGACGGGTTCCGCTCCCGGCTTTGTCGCTTTTAAAGAAAAGACGGCCGTCAGCGCAAGATCGAGGAACGCGTTGCCGGCTTGCGAGGCGATGGCGTAATCGTCGTACAGCGATTCCCGACGCGTCCCTTCGAGCAGCAGCAGCAATTCGATAGGTTCCGCCAGCAGATCGCGGGCCGCCATACACTCCCTAGCGTAGAGGAAATGTCCTTCTTCGCCGAAGACGAGCATTTCGTTCGCCCGGTCGAACAACGGGACGTTCCTTCCGATAAGATCGACGGCATCCTCGAATTCGGCGGCGGCGCCACCGATCGGGAAAGTCGCCTCGAGCCCGTACAAACGCGTCCATTTCATTTCGTTGCCTCCAGTCGACAAAGTAGGGACGACGGCTACGAGAGAGCTCGTCCGCCGGGATAAAGCGCTTACGGAAAAAGCGAGACATCAACTCTCCGTCCTGTTATCATTAAAAAGACAGGTTAACGTTTAAGAGGAAATCAGGTGAAGCCTTGGCAAGACGCAAATCGGTTCTCGTCTTTCTTTTATTCGTTCTGATGGTGCTCGTTCTCTCGCCGTGGGCGAAGGCGCCTTCGCCGGAGCCGTCCGTCGCGACGTTCCATGTCGACGGCAAAGCCGAGGCGAACGACGATCCCGTCGTAACCCGGCCCGTATCCCGCCTCCGCGTCGAAGCGGCCATGACGGAGCCGCAATTCCGCGTGCTGCTCGGCGAGAACGAGCGGTTCTCGCTCAGCCACCCTGAAATTACGGTCGAGCTGACGCGCGTGGATCCCGAACGGGCCTACGATAGATATAAGGAAGCTTCCGCCATGAACGAGTCCGCCGACATCATGCTGTTCAACAACGAATGGGTCAAGCAGTTCGCCTCTTCCGGCTACTTGATTCCGACGGATCCCGCCTTCGTCGGCAAGGCGCTCGCAGAACAGTTCAACGCCTTAACGTCGCCGCTGAAGTGGAACGGCTTCCTGTGGGGCGTTCCGTTCGACATGGACCCGTACGTGCTGCTGTGGAACGACCGGCTTCTTCGCGAAGCGCTCGGTCCGGACGTCGCGTTGCCGCTTGCCCTCGAACAGTGGACCGCCTTGGCGGACAAGAGCGCGGCGTCTCCGACGCCGTACTCTTGGCTGGCCATCGACCGGGAAGATCCGTTGGCGTTGCTCGGCTGGCTCCAGAACGCCGGCGGGGAACGAAGCGACGGTCTGTGGGCCAAAGGAAGCGATCCTTGGGATTCCCCGGGAACGGGAGGCGCGCTGTCGTTGCTGGCGTCCCGGCTCTCGTACGTCCGATATCCCCTGGACGTCGCCGAGGCGATCGAATCGGTGAAGAGAGGGGAAGCGGCCGTCGCCGTCGTACCTTATTCGGACGCGTCGGAAGCGAACGCGGAGCCCCGCGGCTCCGCGGAAACCGAACTGGCGATCGACCATCAATCGTGGCGTATGCCATGGGTTTGGCCGCGCGGCCGAAGCTTCGTCGTATCGTCTTCCAGCGAATCCGAGGAAGCGGCTTACGTCTGGATCTCTGAAATGACGGGGGAGCAAACCCAGCTCGCGAACTTGGAGAAGCTGGGCAAGCTACCGGTATTCCGTACGATGTACGACAGCGATCGAGCGCTGTCCAACTTGCTTCCCGGTCGCAACGGGGCGAATTTCCCGAACCAAGCCCCGCTGTCCGCGGAGCCCGAATTGCCGGACGAATTGACGGCGTTAAGCGACATGTGGTCCCGACTGGCGGGGAGCGAGCTCACGCTCGATCAATGGAAAGAGCGGTGGAACGAAACGGCACAAGGCCGATCAGCCGCCGACGGCCAGTTGAACGACTAGTTTGCCGTCGTCCATGGACACGCTTTTCGCTTTGACGAATTTGACGAGCTTCTGCGGATAGAAGCCGAGGTCGAATTCGCGCTCGAGATCTTTTCTCGTCGTATCCGGAAGCTCGAGACCGTTGAACACGAGCTTGTCGACATGGAAGCGAATCGCGTTTTCGGGTTCGTTCTCGATTTCGTAGCGGCCTTGGATAAGCACCGTAATGTTCCCGTTGTCGCCTTCCATCGTGAGCAGCCCGTCGTCGAACTTGAACGCGAAGTCGTCGAAACGGCGGTCCTGAGAACGGAGAAACTCGTTTAGTTGGGCGTCCGTGATCGTCAGCTTCGCCTTGAAGCCGTTCGTCTCGAGAATGCCCGGCTTATCCTTGACGTAGTCGGGCAAGTTGCCCATCGCGTCCGCGAGCGCGCGGAAATGTTTTTTCACCTCGTAGATGCCGACGTTTTTCCAATAGGCGTTCAGTTCGTCCATCAGTTTGCGCAGCATGTCGGCATCGCCGCTCGAAGCGAGAGCCGCATCCACTTCCCGCTGAAGAGCCGCGATGCGCTCGCGCTGCCCGACGAGCTCCCGTTCGACGGAAGACAGGTCGTCTTTGTCTTGGCGCAGCCGGTCATACCCTTTTTTCAGTTTCCCGTATTCGGCCTGATAGCCGTTCATCGCGTTTTTGTCGGCTTGCACGATCATGTCCATCGTATCCCATACGTTGATCAGATCCGGAAGGGAATTCGCGTTCAATAAGGCGGACATCCAGAAATCCTTGTAGCCCATATAATAGGATCGGAGTACCCTTCCGGCTTTCTCGCGCTGGGCGGCGATCGCGATTTCCTGCTTGGCGAGGGTTGTCTCGCTTTCGTCGATCTGCTTCTGCGTCTGCGTCTTCAAGCCGGATATGCGTTCGATTTCCCGGTCCAGCTCGACGACGGACAAGCTCTTCTCGAGCAGCTTTCTCGTATTCTCGGGCATCGGTCCCGCGTGAACGGGAAACAGAGCGCCGGTTCTGGACATGAACAGCAGCGATACGATCGCCGCGATCGCGGCGAACGCGATTCGACGCATCGGAGTTCCTCCTCTCGGGCGCGCCGCCGAAGGCGTTCGGCTTGGAATGCTTTTGGAACAACCCCTATTATAATATGACGTCTCGATTCGGGGAAAGGTGCGGTAGGCATGGAAAAGAACAGGACCGAAACGCCGCTGGAGCCGGTATTGAAGCGATTGATCGCGAATAGCGACGTTCGCGGCCGGGCGGAAAACGGGGAGACGTTGTCCGCGATCCCCTTTCACCAGTATATGACGCATTGTCTCTATCATCCCGATTTCGGTTATTATCGTTCCGGCGCGGCGCGGGTCGGACGGGAAGGCGACTTCTATACGAGCGCTTTCGTCGGGGACGTCATGGGCGGCCAGCTCGCCTCGGAGCTGACGCGATTGGCGAAAGCCGAATTCCCGGGAGACAAGCTCGTTCGGGTGTTCGATTGGGGCGGGGGGACCGGCCGGCTGGCGAAACAGATGCTGGACGCCTGGGCGGCAATCCCCGAAGACGCCGGCCTCCGATTCCAATGTACGGTCGTGGACGGGAATCCGTCGCACCGGGAATCCGCCAGGGAAGCGTTGGCGCCCTACATCGTCGCCGGGTCTGCCGACGTTCTATCGGACTCGGAAGACGATAAGATCAACGGGCGATTCGCCTCCGGGCCCGTCATCGTCGTCGCCAACGAATTGATCGACGCGTTCCCGGTGCATCGCCTGACGTTGAGGCGCGGAGTAATAACGGAGCGTGGCGTCGCATACCGGGAGGGAGAAGGTTTCGTCCATTGCCTGATGGAGCTGACGGACGAACGCCTAAGAAAGAGACTGGGCGAATCGAAGGCGAAGCCGTCGGAAGGGCAATCTTTCGAAATGAACTTGGCGGCCGAAGCCTGGTTCGAATCGTTGTCGGACAGACTCGCTCGAGCGGACGCGAAAGCGCTCATCGTCTTCGTCGATTACGGGGACGAGACGGAGGAGTTGCTCGCCCCGCATCGAATGGACGGCACTTTGCTCGGCTATATGGGCCATCGCGCGCTGAATGATCCGTTCGCAAGGCCGGGGGAGCAGGACCTGACCGCGCACGTGGACTTCGGCGCCTTGCGGCGGGCGGCGGAACGGATCGGGTGGAAAGAACGATGGTACGGCACGCAGAAGCGGTTCCTCGTCGAATCCGGCGTCCTGGCGAAGCTTTCCGAACACGCGATCGCGGACCCGTTCCATCCGACAGTCCGGCGTAACCGCGCGATCCGGCAGCTGCTGCTATCGGATGGCATGAGCGAGCTGTTCAAGGTTCAAATTTTGTCCAACCGATAAACATAAAAGCGAAACCTCAAAAAGAGGCAGTCTCTCGTCCATGCGGACGGCGGGCTGCCTCTTTCTCCGTTGCGATATGTATCCGGCGGCCGGATATCGCTTGCGCTTGCGCGTTCGCGATTAAACCGGAATCCCCATCTCGAACACGGTCCAGTACGTGAAGCCGAGGAAGGCGAGAATCATGTATCCCCAGAACATCAGCATATACGTGCGTTCGGTGAAGTTCAGGTAGCCGAGCAAGAAGAAAACGGCCGTTTGCATGAAGAACAACATGGAAAATTCGAACATGTCGCCCGCAAACGCCATTAGGGCAATTACCAGTGTCCAGAAGCCGAGCACCCTAAACATTCGTGCCATCGTATAGTCCCCTCTCATACGCACAAGACGATTTCTAAAGCATATTATAACGGCTGGGCCATAACGTGTAAACCGACAACTCGTGACGAATCGGCAAACTTTTCAAGATGCCTGTAGCATGCCCGGCTTTCCGGATCGTATGCGTCGCAGCCGCGCGAAAGTCTCTCTTTCGGCGGTATTCTCCCTTCGGAAGGCGCGCTAACGTATAGTGAATCGAAAAATGGATATAAATAGAAGTATCCGATAGATTCTATGAATTCTACTACGGGCATAGGATGGAACAAAGCAGCAAAATATACGCGTATCGTAAGGAGGGAACCCCATGACGGCTGCAAGACAAGACGCATGGAGTCCGGATGACGACTTGATATTGGCAGAAGTCACGTTGCGTCATATCCGCGATGGCAGCACCCAGTTATCCGCATTCGAGGAAGTCGGCCAGCGTATTTCCCGCACTTCCGCGGCTTGCGGATTTCGATGGAACAGCTGCGTCCGCAAAAGGTACGACGAAGCCATCGGGCTCGCAAAGCAGCAACGCCAGAAACGGAATTATCTCAAGAAACAAGGGATATCCACGATCTCGGGCACGGAACGGCTCGTCGCGGAGGATACGGATAGCGGCAAAGCCGATCTTCTATCCGCCGAATCTTTGTCTTTGGAAGCGATTATCCGTTATTTGCGCCAATGGAAAGGCACCGTGCAAGAGATGAGCAAGCAAATTCGCCATCTGGAAAGAGAATTGAAAGAAAAAGAGGACCGGTTGAGCGAATTCAGGGAAATCAACGACAAGCTTTCCAAGGAAGTCAACGAGGTCCAGACGGACTACCAAGTCGTCAACGACGACTACAAAGCGCTCATCCGCATTATGGACCGCGCGCGCAGGCTCGCCTTCTTGACGGAGGAAGCGGAAGAAGACCGCGCGAGATTCAAGATGGACGCGAACGGCAATCTCGAACGAATCGAATAAAGCAAGGAAGCATGCGGCCCGCGGGGACTTTCCTCGCGGGTTTTGCTTTGGTATCGTAAGGTGACGCATAGTTGCCGCCGAAAGGCGGACGAAGGGGAGATAGATCACGATGGCGTGCGCTGCGGTCGCGGGAGCCGGATCGATGGGGTTGTTATTGGCGGCGAAACTGAACGCATCGGGCATCGCCTGCGAGTTATGGACGCGAACGGAGGAACAAGCGGAAGCGCTAGTGCGGGACGGGATTTCGCTGCAAGACGAGACGGGCGAAGAGTTGTCGCGCGTCGCCGTCAGGGCGATGCCGCTGGAGGAAGCCGCTACGGCGCGATCGGACGGACCGAAGGTCGTCTTCCTCGCGGTCAAGCAGACGGCTCTTAAGCCGCCGTTGCTGGCGCTTCTCGCCCGGGCCGTTCCAACGGACGGGACGATCGTCGCGCTTCAGAACGGCTTCGGGCATCTGGAGGCGCTGAAGGAAGCCCTTCCCGAGACGGAAGTCGTTCCGGCGGTGACGACGGAGGGAGCCCTTCGGAAGAGCGGTACGACCGTCAGCCATACCGGCAAAGGAGAGTTTCGCGTCGGGCTAGCGGACGAATCGGATCGACGATCGTCGGATCGGGTCGAAGCGATGCTGAAACAGGCAGGATTTACCGCGTTCGTGTCGAATGAGTGGGAAGAAGCTTTATTGCGGAAGCTTCTCGCGAACGCCGTCATTAACCCGTTGACGGCGATCTGGGGAGCTCGGAACGGACAACTGCTCGAATCTGAACGGAAGAAGGCGGTCATGAAGGCGCTGTTCCGGGAAACGTACGGCATTTTGCGGGGACGCAAGGAAATCGGCGAAGAGGACGAGCTATGGCGATCCGTTATGCGGGTATGCGAGAAGACCGCCGCCAATCGTTCTTCGATGCTTCAAGACGTGCTGGCGGGCCGCGAAACCGAGATCGATTACATCAACGGCGCGGTGTGCCGAATGGCCGAGGAGCAAGGTTTGCCTTCGCCCTGGAACGAGACGCTGACCGCGCTCGTGAAAGCCATACCTTAACGTAGGGGAGAGATTGTCGAATGGGCGCCATCTGGCATGCGTTAGTCCAATCATACGCGTTTATCGCGACGGTTCCGGTCATCCCGTTCCTGCTCGTCTATTTCGTAGGCGCCAGGGGCGGAGACCGCAAAGCCGCCGTTCGCCTCGCGATGGACGTCACGACGATTTTCCTGATCGGTTTCGTGGCGGGGGCGCTGAACACTCGCCTTCATTCGAATTTCAGCCTTTACTTCATTTTGCTTGTCATGCTGGTCGGAGGCGGGCTGATCGGCAACGCCCAGAACCGTCTGCGGGGCAAGGTGGATGCCGGGAAGCTCTTTCGGGCCGTATGGCGGCTCTCGTTTTTTTGCCTCGTTCCCGTCTATCTGCTCCTCATGCTTCTTGAAATCGTATTTCCCGCAAAAAGCGCCTAACGTACAAACAACTCGGCCCGGACGTAACGGGAATGGCCGACTTATACTTTTGACGTGTAATCTGTCGTTGTGTACAATCATTCTGATAGCACAATGACAGATCGGGGGAACGTTCCCTTTGAATATGACAACTTACGAAGAGTTGGATTTAAGAACGATCGCGGCAAAATACAGATCGGGAGACGAGTCCGTCGTCGGCTTGTTCGGCGGGCATCCCGAAGATCGGAAGGCGTGGGCGGCGAAAGCCGCGAAGCTTGACTCGGAGAGGGATTCCCGGGCAAGCCTGTCCGCCGTAGCCGACGCGATACGAGACTATCATTCGAAGCTTCCCGCTTCGGAAGAGACGGAACGCTCGCTCCGCAAGCTCGAAAGGGGCGACGCGCTCGTCGTCGTCGGCGGCCAGCAAGCCGGATTGTTCGGAGGCGCGCTTCTTATTTATTATAAGGCGCTGACCGTCATCCAAGCGGCCCGCGAAGCCGAGCTCGCGCTCGGAAGGCCCGTCGTTCCGGTATTCTGGATCGCGGGGGAAGACCACGATTACGACGAGGCGAACCACGTGAACGTGCTGTCCGCGGAAGGCGGCATCCGGCGCGTTCGCGTCGAGCGGCCGGACGGCCCGCGACTTGCGGTCAGCCGGACGCCCGTATCCTACGAGCAGTGGGAGTCGGCGCTTCAGGAATTGGCGGCGCAGTTGCCGGATACCGAATATAAGCCCGCGTTGCTGGAAAAGCTTCGCGCCCATTGCGCCGACGCCCCGACGCTCAGCCTAGCGTTCGCCAGACTGCTCGCGGATTGGTTCGGAAGCCAAGGGCTTCTGCTGCTCGACGCCGACGACGCCAAGCTTCGCGCGATCGAGGGGCCGATGTTCAAGCGGCTCATCGAACGGAACGGCGAATTGGAAGACGCTTTGAAGGTTGGAGAAAGACTTGTTCGGGAGCGCGGTTTCCCGTTACAGGCAGAGACGGCGCAAGGCGGGGCGAACTTGTTCCTGCATCACGAGCAGGGTAGGTTGTTGCTGTTCAAGGAAGGCGAAGCTTTCGCCGACCGTAAAGGCATCGTGAAGCTGCCGAAGGAAGAGATGACGGCCCAAGCCGCGGATTGTCCGGAGAAGCTGAGCACGAACGCGCTCACGCGCCCGCTCATGCAAGATTACGTGCTTCCCGTTCTCGCGGCGGTGCTCGGGCCTTCCGAGCTCGCGTACTGGGGCATTCTCGGGCCGGCTTTCGAGACGTTCGGCATGTCGATTCCGATTCTCGTGCCGCGCCAATCGTTTACGTACTTGGAGCCGGGCGTCATGAAGCTGATCGATAAGTTCGGATTGACGACCGTACAGGCGATGACCGAATGGGAAGAGCGGAAAGCGGAATGGCTCGCCCGTCAGGACGAGTGGCAGCTCGAGGAACGTTTCGCCGAAGTGAAACGGCAATTCGCGGAGCTATACGCGCCGATGATGGATACGGTGTCGTCCATCCTTCCTTCCTTGGCGAAGCTAGCCGAGACGAACCGCGATAAAATCATCGAGCAGATCTCTTATCTGGAATCGCGTTCGATAGATTCCGTCGCGAAGCGGCACGAAGCGTCGCTGAAGCAATGGGACCGTATTCGGCTGTCGTTGTCCCCGATGGACAAACCGCAGGAGCGGGTATATGGTACGATCCATTTCTTGAACCGATACGGTCCGGAATGGATGTCGCTATGGAACCGGGCGCCGTTCCAAGCGTCCGGCGGACACCGTCTCGCGGAAGGAATGCCCTGATGGTAATCAAAAAGTCCGATTTTGATCACGAAGCGCATTCACGGGGATTATTCGACGTCGAATCTTGAATTCAGCCGGGACTTCCGGTTCTCACGTAGGTTTGCCTACGCTCCGATCCTCATTCCCTAGCTTTATCCAACCTTCTCGGTGCTGAAAACCGAACTTTATGAAAATTAATTTTATAATAATTAGACATCAACGATACGGAGGAATTAATTAATGAAGACGCAATTGAACAGCATCGTGCGGGATCCGTCGCTGGCACCCGAAGGAAAATTGAAAATCGATTGGGTACAGGCGCATATGCCCGTGCTGAACGAGATCCGCAAGGAGTTCGAGCGCGATCAGCCTTTCAAAGGGCTGCGGGTTGCGATCTCCCTTCATCTCGAAGCGAAGACGGCTTATTTGGCCAAAGTGGTGCAAGCCGGAGGCGCGGAAGTCGTCATTACCGGCAGCAATCCGCTGTCCACGCAGGACGACGTATGCGCGGCGCTCGTCGAAGACGGCATCGCGGTGTACGCGAAATATAATCCGGACCCGCAGGAATACAAAGATCTGATGGTCAAGACGCTCGAGACGAAGCCCGATCTCATCATCGACGACGGCGGCGATCTCGTATCGATCTTGCATTCGGAGCGCCAGGACTTGCTGGCGCAAGTGCGAGGCGGCGCGGAAGAGACGACGACCGGCATCCTTCGCCTGAAGGCGATGGAGAAGGACGGCTCGTTGAAATTCCCGATGGTCGCGGTCAACGACGCTTACTGCAAATATTTATTCGATAACCGTTACGGAACCGGGCAATCGGTATGGGATGGCATCAACCGGACGACGAACCTCGTCGTCGCGGGCAAAACCGTCGTCGTGAACGGCTACGGCTGGTGCGGCAAAGGCGTCGCGATGCGGGCGAAAGGGCTCGGAGCGAACGTCGTCGTCACGGAAGTGGACGCGATCCGCGCCGTAGAAGCTTACATGGACGGCTTTACCGTATTGTCGATGGATGACGCGGCGAAAGTCGGCGAGTTCTTCGTGACGGTAACCGGCAATAAGGACGTCATTCGCGGCGCGCACATCGCGAACATGAAAGACGGCGCGATTCTGTCCAACGCCGGCCACTTCGATATCGAAGTGAATCTGGTCGAGCTGGCGGCCATGTCGGTGTCCAAACGCGTCGTGCGCCGCAACATCGAAGAGTACGTCCTGAAAGACGGACGCAAAATTTACGTTCTCGCCGAAGGAAGACTCGTCAACCTGGCGGCCGGCGACGGCCATCCGGCGGAAATCATGGACATGACTTTCGCGTTGCAGGCGATGGCGCTTCGTTACGTAAACGAGAATTACGAGAAAATCGGCAGCCAAGTCGTCAACGTGCCGTACGAGCTCGACGAGCTCGTCGCCCGCACGAAGCTGCAGTCCCTTGGCATTACGATAGATACGTTATCCGACGAACAGAAGGCTTACTTAGACAGCTGGGCTTCCCACTGAAGCCGACTGCCTGACGGATATAACAGAAATCCCGTTTCGCTTCGAGCGAACGGGATTTTTATTATTTTCGTATGCAATCGAAAGATTTCGTTAGAAGTTTTTCTTAGCGTAGGTAACAAATTCCACTTCTTTTGCGTTTAGGGTAGTAGAAAACGAAAAGGGGAGATTGGAATGAAAGAGACGACGGTCCGATCGATTCGCCGCACGATGCTTCTCGCCATTGCATTATTGCTTGCGCTGGGGCTTGCCGCTTGCAGCGGGTCCAACGACGATAGCGACAGCGGGAAAGCGGATGCGCCGATGGCGGATGCGATGGAGCTAAAGCAAGTGAACGGGGATCAAGCGAACGCGGCATTCTCGGAGGCTGCCCCCGCGGCGGAAGCCGCTGCTCCTGACCAGGAGGCGATGTCTTCCTCCGAACCGGTTGCTTCGGCGTCGACGACGGCCGCATCCGCTTCCGGCTCCGGCGAAGCCGGCACGGCCGGCATCGGCCAGATCGCGGACGCGAACGCAGGCTTCGACCGGAAAGTCATCTACAAGGCAAACCTCGTCATGAAGGTCGAACAGTTCAAAACCGCGGAAGTGCAGCTGACGGACTTGATCCATCTGTCCGGCGCTTACGTGCTGCAATTCTCCGATAGCCGCAACGTCGACGAGGTCGGCGCGACCTACGTCATCAAAGTGCCGTCCGAAGGGTTCTCGTCGTTCCTCGGCCGATTGCAGAAGATCAAGAGCTTGGACTTCCAGCGCCAAGTCGAAGGCAGCGACGTGACCGAAGAATACGTCGATCTCGCTTCGCGCCTGAAGGCGAAGCAGGTCGTCGAAGCGAGGCTGCTCGCCTTCATGGACAAGGCGACGAAAACCGACGATCTCGTCCGCTTCTCGAACGAGCTCGCCCAAGTACAGGAAGAAATCGAGCAGATCAAAGGAAGAGTCCGTTTCCTGGACCAGAACGTCGCGTTCTCCACGATCAGCCTGCGGCTCTACCAGGCGACAGGATTGGAACCGAAGACGGAAGTCAAGGAAGAAGAGAAGGACAAAGGCTTCGGCGACAAGCTTTCCGACGCGTTGTCGGGCAGCGCGAACGTGTTGCGCAAATTCGGCGAAGGCATCCTGATCGTGCTGGCCGCCTTGCTCCCCGTCCTGATCGTCGTCGCCGTCGTGGGCATTCCGGCCTACGTCGCCGTCCGTCGCCGTTCGGCGTCGCGGAAGCGTCTGTCGGAGGAGCGCCGGAAGTCATGGAACAACGCCGTTCCTCCGGCGGGGAACGCCGAACCGGACGCCCGGGACGACAATACCGGCATCGAGCGCAAAGAAGAAACGGAAGAGCCGGAAGACGGGGGTCGTTAATCCCCTAAAATATTTTTCGAAATCCTGCCCAAGCGGCAGGATTTTTATTTTATGGGGCGAATAATCATCATAAGTGGTCCAAAGTGGTGAAAAGTGGGTAAAGATGGGGGAGGTGTGGAGAGCTTATGTTTCTGGGGGAATTTCAGCACAGCATCGACGACAAGGGACGCATTACGATCCCGGCGAAATTCCGCGAAGCTCTCGGCACGGACTTTATCGTCACCCGCGGTTTGGACGGCTGCTTGTTCGTCTATCCCCGTTCGGAATGGACCCAGCTCGAACAGAAAATGAAAAGCTTGCCCTCCATGGCCGCCAACGCCAGGGCGTTCTCCAGGCTGTTGTTCGCCGGGGCGTCCGAATGCGAGTGGGATAAACAGGGAAGGGTAAACGTGCCCAGCCATTTGCGCGAATACGCCAAGCTGGACAAGGAATGCACCGTCATCGGCGTATCGAGCCGGATGGAGATTTGGGACAAGGCGACTTGGGAGGAATATTCCCGATCGTCCGCCGACTCCTTCAACGAGATCGCCGAGAAGCTCGTCGATTTCGATTTTAACTTCTAACGTACGAGTTCAAAAAGTTCGATTTTCAGCACCGAGAAGGTTGAAAGAAGCTAGGGAATGAGGATCGGAGCGTAGGCGAACCTACGTGAGAACCGGAAGTCCCGGCTGAATTCAAGATTCGATGCCGAATAGACTTCTTGAATCGCTTCGTGATCAAAATCGGACTTTTTGAACTACCTCTTTAAGCCGCTTACAACATCTGCAACCATACATAAACAAGAAAGACGGGCCCGAATCCGGGTGCCGGGAGGCAACAGCCATGTTTCACCACGTGACCGTATTGAAAGAACAATCCGTAGAGGCGCTCAACATTTCCCCGGACGGCGTATACGTCGACTGCACGCTCGGAGGCGCCGGGCATAGCGAATTGATCGCTTCCAAGCTCGGTCCGAACGGGCGTTTGATCGCCCTCGATCAGGACGACGCCGCACTTGCCAACGCTCGCGTGCGGCTTGCGCCTTACGGCAATATCGTGACGCTGGTGAAAAGCAACTTCCGGCACTTGAAGGCGGCGCTGCGTCAAGCGGGCGTCGAAGAGAAAGACGGCGTTCCGCAAGTCGACGGCATCTTGTTCGATCTCGGCGTATCCAGTCCGCAGCTCGACGAAGCCGACCGCGGCTTCAGCTATAACCACGACGCCGAATTGGACATGAGGATGGACCGGGACGAATCGCTTACCGCGAAAGAAATCGTCAACGAATGGGACGAACGGGAAATCTCGAACATCCTGAGAGATTACGGCGAAGAGAAATTCGCGAGGAAGATCGCTTCGAACATCGTCAAGGAACGGTCGAAGTCTCCCATCGAGACGACCGGCAGGCTGGCGGAGATCGTCAAATATTCGATTCCGGCGGCGACGAGGCGAACGGGGGGACATCCCGCCAAGCGTTCGTTCCAGGCGCTTCGCATCGCGGTCAACGATGAGCTCGGCGCTTTCCAAGACGCGCTCGACCAGACGATCGACTGCTTGAAGCCAGGGGGAAGGGCGGCGGTCATTACGTTCCACTCGCTCGAAGATCGCATATGCAAGACGACTTTCGCCAAGGAAGTCGCCAGCTGCAGCTGCCCTCCGGATTTTCCGTTATGCGTATGCGGCGGAGGCAACGGACGGCTCAGGCTCACGCCGCGCAAACCGATCTTGCCGACGGAAGAAGAATTGGAAGCGAACCCGAGGGCCCGTTCTTCCAAACTAAGAGTCGCAGAGAAGCTCTGAAAACAGAGCTCCCAATAAAACACAAACGAGAGAGGGGTACCGACAGATGGCATATTACGGAAACTTGGCTTTGCGCCCGGAACGGGTAGAAGAACGCGAACGCCGCGAACAGCCGGCCGTGCGCCGCGACCCGGTCAAATCGAAAGCCGTTCGGCGCCGCACGATTCCGATCGGCGAGAAGCTGCTGTATTTGGCCGCGGTCGCGGCCGTCGTGTTCGTCGCGAGTTTCGTTATTTTCCGCTATGCGCAAATCTATCAGATCAACGGCGAAGTGCAAGAGAAGAATCGCGCGATAGAGCTCGCGACGGAGCAGTCGAAGGAGCTTCAAAAGGAAGTCGAACGGCTGAGCGACCCTGAAAGATTTACGGCATGGGCAAGCGAAAAAGGGCTAGTGCCGATCGCGGGCAACGAGATCAAGGCGGCGGCCGGCAACGACGCCAACGCCGTCGCGATGAACCGATAGTCCGTCGGGAAAGTCGAGGGCAAAAGCATGACGAAAAGGATAAAGCTTCGGACGTTGCTGACGGGAGGGTTAATTACCCTCCTTTTTCTTGGTATTATCGTAAGAGTGTATTGGGTTCAGGTCGTGAAAGCCGATTTCTGGACAGAACAGGCGATGAAAACGTGGATCACGAGCGAAACGTTGCCGCAGGAGCGGGGCAAGCTGCTCGACCGGGACGGCAAAGTGCTGGCCGCCGACGCCCTCGCCTACACGGTGGCCGTCGGACCGAAGCGGATCGCCGAGCTCGAGAAGGACCACCCCGAGTGGAGATTGACGGACCAAATCGTCTCGAAGCTTCACGCGGTGCTCGGCACTTCGGAAGACGATCTTCGCAAGATGATCGCGTCGAAGAAAGATAACGGAGAACTGCGCGCTCAGCGGGAAATCCGGCCGGACGGCTGGAAAATCGACAAATCGGTCATGGACCGGTTGGCGGCGTTCCGGACGGAAATGCGCAAGCTGACCGGAGTCGACAACATCGGCTTGTATTTCATGAACGAGCAGAAGCGCTACTACCCGAACGACTCGCTCGCTTCCCATATTCTAGGTTACGAGGATAAGGAGGGCAACGCGATCGCCGGGCTCGAGAAGAAGCTCAACGATCAACTGAGCGGGACGCCGGGTTTCATGAAATACCAGAAGGACGGCGAACGCACGCAGCTGCCGAACGGACAGCTCGAATACAAGCAACCGGTGGACGGTAAGACGGTGACGCTGACGATCGACCTGGATATTCAATATTACATCGAAGAAGCTCTCCGGGCGGCCTTCGAAAAATACAAGCCGATCAGCATCACGGCCATCGCGGCGGATCCGTCTACGATGGAAATCTTGGGGATGGCGAGCTTGCCGGATTATAATCCGAACCTGTACTGGGAGAAGGCGAAAGACCAAGCGGCGTTCAGGGACAACAGCATCCAGTCGCTGTACGAGCCGGGCTCCACGTTCAAGATCGTGACGCTCGCCGCCGCGGTGCAAGAAGGGCTATTCAAGCCGGACGACAAATACAAGTCCGGGTCGATCAGCTTCAAGAACGTTCCGACGATCCGCGACCATAACGGATCGGGATGGGGCGAAATCTCGTACTTGGACGGGCTGAAGCATTCCAGTAACGTCGCGTTCGTTAAGCTCGGCTACGAGATGCTCGGCAAGGAGAAGCTCGTGAAATACATCAATAATTTCGGCTTCGGACAGAAAACGGGCATCGAGCTGCCTAACGAAGGTTCCCGTTCCGTCAATCTGCAATGGCCCAGCGACGTCGCCCGCGCGACGTTCGGCCAAGGCAGCGTGCTCGTCACGCCGATCCAGCAAGTGACGGCCGTCGCGGCCGTCGCGAACGGCGGGAAGCTGATGGTGCCGCATATCGTCAAGTCGATCAGCGATCCGGCCACGGGAGAGAAGCAAGTGACGGAACCGCAAGTCGTTCGGCAAGTGATCTCCGATGCGGCGTCCCGCCAAGTCGGCGAGTACCTCGAGACGGTCGTCAGCGACAAGGAAATCGGCACGGGCAAAAGCGCGTTCATTCCCGGTTATCGGATCGCGGGCAAGACGGGGACGGCGCAGAAGGTCGTCAAGAACGAGGAAACGGGCAAGAGCGAATATTCCAAAGACCGTTACGTCGTTTCCTTCATCGGTTACGCGCCGGTCGAGAATCCGAAGGTCGTCTTGTATATCGTCGTCGACGAGCCTCAAGTCGACAACGCGGGCGGCGGCGCGATCGCCGGGCCGATCTTCAAGGACATCATGGGCAAGTCGCTGAAGCATCTGGGCATTAAGCCGAATTTACCGAAGGAAGAGGAAGCGGGCAAAGCTTCCGGAACCCCGGAAAATACCGGAAATACCGACGACGTGACGGCGATTGTGCCGGACGTGACCGGAATGACCGTCGCGCAGGCGAAGGACCGGCTCAAGCAAGGCAAGTTCCCGGTCGGGGTGCACGGCAGTGGCTCGAAGGTGCTGCAGCAGCTGCCGAAGGCGGGAAGCGTGCTGCCGTCGACGCAACGGATTTATTTGCTGACGGACACGAAACCCGGCAACGTGCCCGAGCTGAAAGGGCTGAGCTTAAGAGACGCGATGGAAATGTGCATGCTGCTGAAGGTCGCGTTCACGGTCGAAGGCGAAGGTTACGTCGTCGGCCAGAAGGCCGTCAAGAACGCCGAAGGCAAATGGATTTTGCAAATCAAGCTCGCACCCGCGAACGAACCCGCGGCGTCTCCTTCGGAACCGCCCGATTTGGGTGCGTCCGAAGGGGCTTCGCCGGAAGGCTGAGGGCTTGTTCTAACCCCCTCGAAGCGGGAATAGTCTGGAACTAGGCGAAAGCACGTCCAGACGTTCCCTCGGAGGGGGTTTTTTCTTGTGAAAATTTCGCAGGTCACCGTTCGCAAAAGACTGTACGTCGCGCTCGTGTTCGCGGTGTTCGCGTTCGGAGCGCTCGTCGTCCGGTTAGGTTACGTGCAACTGGTCAAAGGGGAAGAGATCGCGAAGAAGGCCGAGGACTCGTGGCGGCGCAACATTCCGTTCCAGGCGAAGAGGGGCGAAATCGTCGACCGCAACGGCACGAAGCTCGCCTATAACGTGAGCGCGCCGACCGTCTACGCGATTCCGATCCAAGTCGTCGACAAGAGGGAGACGGCTCGCCGGCTCGCCGGACCGCTCGCCATGTCGGAGGACTCGTTGTTCAAGCTGCTGTCGAAGAGCGCGTCCAGCGTCGAGCTCAAGCCGGGAGGCCGCAAGCTGACCGAGGCGAAGGTGCAGGAGATCACCGCGCTGGAGTTGCCTGGCATCGTCGTGGCCGAAGACAACAAACGCTATTATCCGTTCGGCAATTTGGCCGCTCATGTTCTCGGGTTTACCGGCAGCTATAACCAAGGCCTCACCGGCTTGGAGCTTCGTTACGACAAGAGGCTGCTCGGAGCGAAAGGGAACATCTCCCAGTTGGTGGACGCGGCGGGACGCACAATGCCGAATTCGACGAACAAATTCGAAGCGCCGCAGGACGGGCTTACGTTGCAACTGACGATCGACCAGACGATCCAATCGATCGTCGAGCGGGAACTCGACCAGGCGATGCTGCAGTACCAGGCGAAAGACGTCATCGCGATCGCGATGAATCCGAACACCGGGGAAGTGCTGGCGATGGGCAGCCGTCCGACGTTCGAGCCGGATAAGTACCAGGAAGTGCCGACGGAAGTGTACAACCGCAACCTGCCGATCTGGATGACTTACGAGCCCGGATCGACGTTCAAGATCATTACGCTCGCCGCGGCTCTTCAGGAAGGCAAAGTCGACCTCGAGCACGAGCATTTCTACGATCCGGGCTCCATCGAGGTGGCGGGGGCGAAGCTACGTTGCTGGAAGCCGGGAGGACACGGCAGTCAGACGTTCCTCGAAGTCGTCGAGAACTCGTGCAACCCGGGATTCGTGCTGCTCGGCCAGCGGCTCGGCAAAGAAAAATTGTTTTCTTTTATTAGCGCGTTCGGGTTCGGCAAGAAGACCGGCATCGACTTGCAGGGCGAGGAGAACGGCATTATGTTCAAGCCGAGCCAGGTCGGCCCGGTAGAGCTCGCGACGACGGCTTTCGGCCAAGGCGTATCGGTCACGCCGATCCAGCAGATCGCCGCGGTATCGGCCGCGATCAACGGCGGAAAGCTGTATAAGCCGTTCGTCTCCCAATCGTGGATTCAACCGAACACCGGCCTCGTGCTCGAGCAGACGCAGCCCGAGCTTGTCCGGGAAGTGATCAGTCCGGAGACGTCCAAGAAAGTCCGGGAGGCGCTCGAGAAAGTCGTCGCCGAAGGAACGGGGGGCAAGGCGTTCCTCGACGGTTACCGCGTCGGAGGCAAGACGGGGACCGCCCAGAAGGTCGTGAACGGCCGCTACTCCCCGAACGAGCATATCGTGTCGTTCATCGGCTTCGCGCCGGCGGACGATCCGCAGCTCGTCGTCTACGTCGCCGTCGACAATCCGCAGGGCATCCAATTCGGGGGACTCGTCGCCGCCCCGATCGTACGCAACATCATGTCCGACGCGCTTCCGTACATGGGCATTCAACCTCGGAAAACGCAAGTGGACAAAAAATACAAACCTACCGATCTCGTCAAATACGTGACCGTTCCCAACCTCGTCGGCAAGACCGTATCGGATCTGTACGAGGACATGAACCAGAACTTCCAGCTGTCCGCTTCGGGCAGCGGCAGCACCGTTCTTCGCCAGGCTCCTGCCGCGGGAGCGAAGGTCGAGCAAGGCTCCGTCATCCGAATCTATTTGGGAGCGTCGGAGTAGCCGAGGCGAAGGCGCAGCATTAAAGTTTGTTCATCCTCTTGAATGAGAGGGAGTCGTTGGACCATAATGATGGTACGTTGTTCAAGAGAGTAGAGATCGTCTGGAGGCCGGTAGCCATGAAACTTAACGAATTATCGCAACAACTGCTCGTATGCCGGATCGTCGGCGATCCGTCCGTCGAGATCGGCTTGCTGCAATCGGACTCCCGCAAGGCATCGTCCGGCTGCTTGTTTTTCTGTTTGCCCGGATATAAGGTCGACGGGCACGATTACGCGCCCCAGGCGGTCGCGGCGGGCGCTTCGGCGCTCGTCGTGACGAAGGAGCTGCCGCTGGACGTTCCGCAGCTCGTCGTGCCGGACGCCCGGCAGGCGATGGCCCAGCTTGCCGACCGTTTCCACGGCAGGCCGTCCCATCGCTTGTTTCCCGTCGGCGTGACGGGAACGAACGGAAAGACGACGACGACCTATCTGATCGAGCGCATCTGGACGGACGCGGGCGTCGCGGCCGGCGTCATCGGCACGATCGAAGCGCGTTACGCCGGAGAGAGCGTACCGATGTCCGGCACGACGCCGGACGTGCTTCAATTGCAGGAGCTGTTCAAGGCGATGGTCGATGCGGGCACGGAGAGATGCGTCATGGAAGTGAGTTCCCACGCGCTGGAGCAAGGGCGCGTGAAGGGAACGAAGTTCCGGACGGCCGTCTTTACGAACTTGACGCAGGACCATCTCGACTACCATGTAACGATGGAAGCTTACCGGGACGCGAAAGGGTTGTTTTTCTCGCGGCTGGGCAACGCGTACGCCGAGCATCCTTCCGAACGGAGTTACGCGGTGCTGAACGCCGACGACGGCGCTTCCGCCGCGTTCGCGAAGCTGACGTCGGCCGAAGTCGTGACGTACGGCATCGAGAGCCCCGCCCACTTGAAGGCGACGAACGTGCGCATCTCCGCCGGCGGAACGTCGTTCGACTTGGAGACGTTCCGCGGCAACCGGAGCGTGAAGCTGCGGCTCGTCGGCAAGTTTAACGTCTACAACAGTTTAGCGGCGCTCGGCGCCGCCTTGTGCGAAGGCATCGGGCTGGACGAGGCGCTGCGGAGCCTCGAGAACATCGCCGGCGTGCCCGGTCGCGTCGAGCCGGTCGACGAAGGGCAGCCGTACGCCGTCGTCGTCGATTACGCGCATACGCCGGACGGCCTCGAGAACGTGCTGAACGCGGTCAAGGAGCTGGCGACCGGCGACGTGATCTGCGTCTTCGGCTGCGGCGGGGACCGCGACCGGACGAAGCGCCCGATCATGGGACGCATCGCCGCGCGGCTCGCCGACAAGGTGATCGTGACGAGCGATAACCCCAGGTCGGAGGATCCGCTAGCCATTCTGGCGGATATAGCGGAAGGTTTGAAAGCGGACGGCGTATCGCAGGACCGGTACGAGCTGGAGCCCAATAGGCGCGCCGCGATCGAAAAAGCGGTTGAAATGGCAAGCCCCGGCGATGTAGTATTGATTGCGGGGAAAGGGCACGAGACGTATCAGATCATCGGAGGAGTGACGCACGACTTCGATGACCGTCTCGTGGCGAAAGAAGCGATAAGGGGTCGAAGCTCGTGATGCAGGCAACGATACGGGACGTCGCGGCATGGGCCGGAGCCGTCGGAACCGTCGGAGATACCGGAGACGGAAGTCTCAGGCTCGCCGGCATATCCACGGACACGAGACGGATCAAGCCGGGACAGTTATTCGTTCCGCTCAGGGGCGAGAATTTCGACGGGCACGATTACGCGACGGCGGCGCGCGACGCGGGAGCGTCGGCCGCGCTATGGGACGAGAGAGTGCCGGTGCCGGCGGAGCTCGCGGACGGCGGATTTCCGCTCGTCCTCGTCGGCGATACGCTGACGGCGCTTCAGGCGCTCGCTTCCGGCTACGCGGGCACGCTGCGCGCGAAGGTCGTCGCCGTGACGGGAAGCAACGGCAAGACGACGACGAAAGATTTGATTTCCTCCGTGCTGTCCACCGCGCTGCGCGTGCACAAGACGGAAGGCAATTTCAATAATCATATCGGACTGCCTCTCACCCTCCTCGGCGCGCCCGCGGACACGGAAGCGCTCGTGCTGGAGATGGGGATGAGCGGCGAAGGGGAAATCGCGCTTCTCTCCGCGATAGGCCGGCCTGATATCGCGGTCGTGACCAACGTAGGGGAATCGCATCTGCTGCAGCTCGGCTCCAGGCGCAATATCGCCCGCGCGAAGCTCGAGATCGTAGACGGGCTCAAGCCGGGCGGCGCGCTCATCTATTACGGCGACGAGCCATTGCTTGCGGAGGAGCTTGCGGGCAAGAGACGAGCTGGCGGCTTTCGCGAGATCACGTTCGGGGAAGGCTCGGCCAACGATTGGAACGCGCGTTCCATCGCGGTTTCCGCCGAAGGCACGACTTTCGTCGCGGCGAATGCGGACGAAGCCGAGTTTACGTACGAGCTCCCCGTACCGGGCAAGCATAACGCGGTGAACGCGCTAGCGGCGATCGTCGTCGGCAAGCTTCTCGGCTTGTCGCCGGAAGACATCCGCGAAGGGCTGAAAAGCGCCAAGCTGACCGGCATGCGCATCGAGCGGAGCCGCGCCAAGAACGGCGCGATCATTCTGAACGACGCGTACAACGCGAGTCCGACTTCCGTCAGGGCGGCGATCGACCTCGTCGCGGGATTATCCGGCTACGGCAGGAAGTGGATCGCGCTGGGCGACATGCTCGAGCTCGGACCGGACGAATCGTCCTTGCACGCCGGCGTAGGCGCCTATGTGGATTCTACCAAGGCGGATGAAATACTTTTCTACGGACCTTTATCCAAAAACGGGTTCGAGGCGGCTTCGGCCAACTTCCCGGAGGGCGCGGCGAAACATTACGCGGACAAACATCAATTGGCTGACGAGCTGCTCGCCCGGGTACGACCGGACGATCTCGTGCTCGTCAAAGCATCCAGGGGTATGAAAATGGAAGAAATCGTAACGATTTTGCAGAAAGGGGACAGGGGGTAACGAAATGGACTACGCATCGATCTTCTGGACGCTAGGCGTCTCCTTCGTGCTCGCGGTATTGTTCGGGCCTCTGTTCATTCCGCTTCTGCGCAGGTTGAAATTCGGACAGCAGGTTCGCACCGACGGACCGGAAACGCATTTGAAAAAGACGGGAACCCCGACGATGGGCGGCATTATCATTCTGGTCGCGCTCACGCTCGCGTTCCTGAAGTTCGCCGACCGCGGACTGGAATACTGGGCGCTCATCACGGCTTGCCTCGGCTTCGGCCTCGTCGGTTTTCTGGACGATTATATCAAGATCGCATTCAAGCGCTCGCTCGGCTTGACCGCGAAGCAGAAGCTGTTCGGACAGCTGCTGTTCTCGGCCGTTTTTTGTTTTTTGCTCTATAAGATGGACCACAGCACCGTCGTCGGCATGCCGGGAACGGACTGGTCGGTCGATCTCGGCTGGGCGTATTATTTGCTCGTCGTCGTCATGTTCCTCGGTTCGACGAACGCCGTCAACTTCACGGACGGCCTTGACGGGCTTCTGTCCGGGACAAGCGCTTTGGCGTTCGGGGCGTTCGCGATCATCGCCGTGGAGGCGACGCAGCCGCAATCGGCCGTGTTCAGCGCGGCGGTCGTCGGAGCGGTTCTAGGTTTCCTCGTCTATAACGCGCATCCAGCGAAAATATTCATGGGCGACATCGGTTCACTCGGTCTTGGAGGCGGCATCGCGGCCGTCGCGATCCTGACGAAAACCGAGCTGCTTCTCGTCATTATCGGCGGCGTGTTCGTCATGGAAATGCTTTCGGTCATCATTCAAGTCATCTCTTTCAAAACGCGAGGCAAGCGGGTGTTCAAAATGAGCCCGATCCATCACCATTTCGAGCTGTCGGGATGGTCCGAGTGGCGCGTCGTGACGACGTTCTGGTTCGTCGGTTTGCTGCTCGCGGCGGCCGGCTTGCTATTGTTTAAGGCAAAGGGGCTATAGCGCAATGGAGCAATTGACATCGTACCGGGGGCGACGCGTCGTCGTTCTCGGCCTTGCAAGAAGCGGCGTGGCGGCCGCGAAGCTATTTCACGGCTTCGGCGCCGACGTCGTCGTTAACGACAAGAAAGAGCGGGATCAATGCCCCGAAGCCGACGAATTGACGGCTTTGGGCATTTCTGTTGTGTGCGGCCATCATCCTGACGATCTGGTCGGAACTGACACGGCGTTGCTCGTCAAGAACCCGGGCATCCCGTATTCGGCGCCTCCCGTCGTCGCCGCGCAGCGGTTCGGCGTCGAGATCGTCACGGAAGTCGAAGTGGCGGGCAAGTTGTCCCCGGCGCCGATCGTCGGCATTACGGGGTCCAACGGCAAGACGACGACGACGACGCTCACGGGCGTACTGCTAGAAGCGGCGGGCCTTAAGCCGCTCGTCGCCGGCAACATCGGGCGACCGCTCAGCGAAGCCTCGCTCGAGGTCGCCTCGGACGGCTGGCTCGTCGCCGAGCTGAGCAGCTTCCAACTGAAGGGAACGACCGATTTCCGGCCTCGGATCGCTTGCTTGCTGAACGTCGCGGAGACGCACTTGGATTACCATGGAACGATGGAAGATTACGTCGGCTCCAAGGCGAAAATATTCGATAACCAATCCGCGGACGATATCGCGGTGTACAACGAAGACGACGAAACGTGCCGAAAGGTTGCGCAAAACGCGAAAGCGCGTTTGTTGCCGTTCTCCGTGACGCGAAGCTTGACGAATGGCGTATGCATCGAACCGCCGTACGCGTCGACGAAGCCGGCCGAAGGCGAGCCCGAGCTTGAACGTTGGATCGTATACAAGGACATAGAGGGCAACGGGACACGTATTCTCCGCGTTGACGAGCTAGGCTTGCCGGGGCGGCACAATACGGCGAACGCGATCGCGGCGATCGCCATCGCGCTAGCGGCAGGTGCTGATCCGGAAGCGCTGATTGAGCCGCTTCGGGATTTCCGCGGGGTCGAGCACCGGCTCGAATTCGTCGGCACCTTCGGCGGCGTGAAATTTTACAACGATTCCAAGGCGACGAATCCGATGGCATCGACGATGTCGATCCTTTCGCTTCCGGCGCCGCTCGTGCTCGTCGCGGGTGGGCTCGACAGGGGCTCCGACTACATGGAGCTGCTGCCGATTTTCCGGGACAGGCTGAAGGGATTGGCCGCGATCGGGGAAACGCGGGAAAAACTCGGGCGCATCGCGGCTCTCGCCGGTTTAACGAACGTCGCAATCGTCGAACCTGAAGAGGACGCCGAGCGCACGTTGCGCCGTGCGGTGGCGGAAGCCGCCGCGATGGCCGGGCCGGGAGACATCGTGCTTCTGTCGCCTGCGTGCGCGAGCTGGGACATGTTCCCGTCCTATGAAGTACGGGGCCGCATTTTTAAGCAATCGGCGCATACGTTGTAAAAGGGGGCTCGTCCCCACTTTTGCATTCCGCGAGGTGTCCGGTTCATGGCTAAAACCCGTTCCGTTCCCGATTTATGGATGATCGCCGCCACGATAGGCATTCTGGCCATCGGCGTCGTCATGGTGTACAGCGCCAGCGCCGTTGCGGCGTTCCACGATTACGGGGACTCGTATTATTACGTCAAGAGGCAAGTCGTGTTCGGCGCGCTCGGCGTCGTCGCCATGTTCGTCACGATGAACGTGGATTATACGAGATGGCGCAAATGGGCGGTTCCCGGTTTGCTGATCTGCTTCGGTTTGCTCGTCATCGTGCTCATCCCGGGCGTAGGGGTGTGGCGCGGCGGCGCGAGAAGCTGGCTCGGCATCGGGTCTCTCGTCATTCAGCCGTCGGAGTTCACGAAGCTGGCGATGATTTTGTTCCTCGCCAAGTTCCTTTCGGAACGGCAAAACCATATCACTCATTTCACGAAAGGGCTATTGCCGCCATTGGCCATCCTCGGCGCCGCGTTCGGACTCATCATGCTGCAGCCGGATCTCGGCACGGGCATGGTCATGATCGGCGCTTCGCTGCTCGCGATTTACGTGTCCGGCGCGAGGCTTGCCCATCTCGGCGGGTTGGCGCTGCTGGGCGTCGCGGGCCTCGGCGCGTTAATCGCCGCGGCACCTTACAGGCTTCAGCGGATCACCGCTTTCCTCGATCCTTGGCAAGACCCGCTCGGCGCGGGCTACCAGTCGATCCAATCGTTGTACGCGATCGGACCGGGCGGCCTTGTCGGACTCGGTCTAGGCATGAGCCGTCAGAAATACAATTACTTGCCGGAGCCGCAAACCGACTTTATCTTCTCTATCTTGGCGGAAGAGCTTGGCTTCATCGGCGGTTCCTTGCTTATCTTGTTATTCCTGCTATTGATCTGGCGGGGGATGCGAACGGCGATCACGATTACCGATCCGTTCGGCAGCCTGCTCGCCACGGGCATCGTCGGCATTTTCGCCATTCAAGTGCTCATCAACGTCGGCGTCGTCATCGGCATGCTCCCGATCACGGGCGTGACGCTGCCTCTCGTCAGCTACGGAGGCTCGTCGCTGACGCTGCTGTTGACGGCGCTCGGCCTTTTGCTTAATTTATCCCGTTATTCGAGGTGACGAACATGCGTGTCGTGTTAACCGGAGGAGGCACCGGGGGCCATATTTACCCCGCGCTGGCCATCGGCCGGGAAATTTCGGAAAGAGAGCCCGGCTCTTCGACGCTTTACATCGGCTCCGGCCGAGGCTTGGAAGGCCGAATCGTTCCGGAACAAGGCATTCCGTTCGAAGCGGTGGAAATTACCGGGTTCCGGCGTTCTCTCTCTCTGGAGAACGTCCGGACCGTCTTGCGTTTTATGAAAGGCGTCAAGCGTTCCAAGGAACTGCTCAGGGCGTTCAAGCCGGACGTCGTCGTCGGCACAGGTGGATACGTGTGCGGACCGGTCGTGTACGCCGCGTCCAAGCTCGGCATTCCGACGCTCATTCACGAGCAGAATGTCGTGCCGGGTTTGACCAATAAGTTTTTGAGCCGCTACGTGGACGGCGTCGCTGTCAGCTTCGCGGAGTCGGTGCCGTTGTTCAAGCGATGCCCGGACGTCGTCCACGCGGGTAATCCGTGCGCGACGAGGGTGCTCGGCGCGGACAAGGAGGCGGGCTTCGAGTCGCTCGGCTTGAAGCCGGGAACGCCGTTCGTTCTCGTCGTCGGCGGTAGCGGTGGAGCTCGCGCGCTGAACGATGCGGTCGTTCAGATGGCGCCGCAGCTCGGCAAGCTGAACGGCGTCCATTACGTGTTCGTGACGGGAGAGCGCTTCTTCCGCGACGCGGAAGCCGTTATCAAGCGCCAGGCGTTGTCCGCGGCGGACCGCGTGACGGTGCTGCCGTACGTCGGCAATATGCCGGACGTGCTGGCCGCGGCGTCGTTGTTCGTCGGCCGGGCGGGCGCGTCCTTCCTCGCGGAAGTGACGTCCCTCGGCATTCCGTCCATTCTCGTCCCGTCGCCGAACGTGACGAACAATCACCAGGAAGCGAACGCGCGCAGCTTGTCTGACGCGGGAGCGGGCACGTTGATTCTGGAGCGGGACCTTACCGGCAACGTTCTTTTCGAGAAAATCGCAGGCATTATAAGCGACCCCGAGAAGAAGGAACGCATGGCGAAAGCCTCGCGTTCGCTGGGGATGCCGCGTTCGGCATCCGATATTTACGAGCAAATCGTCCGCATTCGCGGAAAGAGATAAAGCAATCGAGAGCAAGTTCCGAGAGGCGCCGCGAATAGGCGTTTGTCACCACCCTTGCCCGGACGTCATAAGATACAGCGTGATCGTGACGGCCGACCAGCGGCGGCGGCACCGACGGCTACGCGCAGCCCCGAAGGATTTCGTTAGGAGGATAATGCCATGCAGCAATTGGTCGCTGAGCTAGAACAAGCGCGAATCGGCCATGTGCGGATGAACGAACCGCTTGCCGGATATACGACGTGGAAGATCGGAGGCCCCGCGGATCTGTTTATCGTCCCGGACGACGAGAACGAACTCGCGGAGGCTTTACGGCTTTTGCGTCGCGAAGGCGTACCGTGGTGCATGCTCGGCAGAGGCTCCAATACGCTCGTGTCCGATAAGGGAATTCGGGGAGCCGTCATCAAGCTAGGCGACGGTTTCGACGAAGTGCGGTTCGAAGACGGTACGGTGGTTGCGGGAGCCTCGTATTCGTTTATCAAGCTGTCGGTCATGGCCGGCAAGGAAGGACTTACCGGTCTGGAATTCGCGGGGGGAATTCCCGGATCGGTAGGCGGCGCCGTGTACATGAACGCCGGCGCCCACGGTTCGGACGTATCATGTATCTTACAGTCGGCCGACGTCGTCTGGGAAGACGGAAGTCGAGAAACGCTCGGAAAAGCGGAGATGTCGTTTTCTTACCGGCATTCCGTGCTGCAGGAACGGAGGGGGATCGTGACCCGGGCGGTATTCGGACTCGAAGCCGGAGACCGCAAGGAGATCGCCGCGGCAATGGCGACCTACAAGGACAGACGCCGCAAAACCCAACCGCTGCAAATGGCCTGCGCTGGCAGCGTGTTCCGCAATCCGCCGAACGACCATGCCGCAAGGCTGATCGAAGCGGCCGGATTAAAGGGAATGCGCGAAGGCGCGGCCGAAGTATCGTCCGTGCACGCGAACTTCATCGTCAACCATGGCGGAGCGAAGGCCGAGGACGTCCTAGCCCTCATCCGACGAGTGCAATCCATCATCGAACAACGTAACGGAATTACGCTAATACCGGAGGTACTCTTGTTGGGTGAGCGGTAACCCGGAGGTGAAACCCTTGGACAATTTGGTGATTGAAGGCGGACAGCCGCTTTCGGGCACCATTCGTATCCACGGAGCCAAAAATGCCGCATTGCCGATTTTGGCCGCCAGTTTGCTCGCGGAAGGCAAAGTGACGATACGCAACGTGCCCCGTCTTCTCGACATCGAGGTGATGCTGGACATCTTGCGGGATCTCGGGTGCAAAGCCCGTCACGATGGGACGGTCGTTTCCGTCGACACGTCGCTTGCGACGTCGTCCCATATTCCGGAGACGATGATGAGGAAAATGCGTTCCTCGGTATTTCTCATGGGGCCGCTGCTCGCGCGCTTCGGGGAAGTACAGCTTTACCAGCCGGGCGGCTGCGCCATCGGCGAACGTAAAATCGATTTGCATCTGAGGGGTCTCGAAGCGCTCGGCGCGCATATCGAAGAAAAGGGCAGCAGAATCGTGTGCACGGCCCGGCGTTTGAGGGGGACCGAGATCAGCCTGGATTTCCCGAGCGTCGGCGCCACGGAGAACATGATGATGGCCGCCGTGCTGGCGAACGGACGGACGACGATCATCGGCGCCGCCAGGGAACCGGAAATTCAAGATCTGCAGCAGTTCCTGAACACGATGGGCGCGAAAGTGAGAGGCGCCGGCACTGACACGCTCACGATCGACGGCGTCGAGTCGCTCGGCGGTTGCGACTTCGAAGTGATTCCCGACCGCATCGTCAGCGGAACAGTCATGGTCGCCGCGGCGGCTTCGCGCGGAGACGTGACGCTCGAGAATACGCAACCCGCGCACTTGACTTCGCTCGTTCACATCCTTCGCAGGGCAGGTGTTCAAATCGAGTCGGGCAATGATATAATGAGAATCGTCTCGTCGAAGAGGCCGATCGCGGTAGATCGAATCGTAACGAGTCCGTATCCCGCGTTTCCGACCGATCTGCAGGCGCAAGTGATGACTTTGCTTTCGCTGGCCGACGGGGTGAGCGTCATGAAGGAAACGATTTTCGAAGGGCGTTTCAAGCACGTGGACGAATTGTGCCGCATGGGCGCCGACATTCGGGTCGACCTGAACAACGCATTCATACGCGGCGTTCCGGAATTGTACGGAACGACCGTCGAAGCGACGGATCTGCGGGCGGGCGCCGCGCTCGTCATCGCCGGATTGGCGGCCCAAGGCCGTACCGTCGTCGAGCAGGTGCATCATATCGATAGGGGCTACGACCGGATCGAAGAGATGTTCCGGTTGCTCGGAGGCAACATCACGCGCGAAGTGCATAAGAGCAAAGTATACAGCTAACGGCAAGCAAAAACGTCTCCGGCGTCTCTGGACATCGGAGAAGCTTTGCGGAGACCATACGGTTGAAACGTTCCCCGCCGCAGAACACATTCCGCGCGGGGATTTTTATGAGATCAATTCGGACAAGGGGGGGATGGAACGTGGCGGAGAAAATCCCGGCGTTAAAGAAGGAAGTCGTCGTTCCGCGTTCGCGAAGAGGGAAGAAGCTGCTCAGAATATTGATCGCGCTTGTGGCGATCGTGCTGATAGCCCTGTTCTTCCGTTCCCCGATGTCCAAAATCTCGGAAGTGCAAGTGTCGGGCACGAATTACGTCTCGGGCGAAGACGTAAAAAAATCGCTCGGCGCGGGTCCCGGCGATTCTTTCTTCTTTCCGGGTGTCGGGAAGTTAAAAAACAACATCTTGGCGCTCAAGCCGATCGAAAGCGTATCGATCTCCAAGCATTTTCCGGGCGTCGTGCGAGTCGAGGTCAAGGAGTATCCGCAAGTCGCCGTGCAGCTCGCGGAAGACGGGAAAGTGATCGCCGTTCTCGCGAACGGGACGGCGCTTCCGATTCCGGAAGGCAAGACGACGGACAAGCCGATCCTCTCGGGATGGAAGGCCGACGATCCGAATTTGGCCGAATTGTGCAATGCGTTGAGCGCGCTTCCGGCCTATTTGCTAGCGGACTTGTCCGAGATTCATCCGGACCCTTCCAACGCTTATCCGAAGCGGATCAAGCTGTACACGCGGTCCCGGTTCGAAGTGGTAACGGCAATCGACAAGTTGCAAGACAAGATTCCTTTTCTAAGCGATATCGTGCAAAATCGGGAGCCTGGAAAAATTATCATGTTGGATGCGGACAGTTATTTGCCTTATTCGGCGGAAAATGTTACAGACAGCGGTTCCGAAGCCGAGAAAGTTAAGGAAAAGGACTCTACTCAATAAACGAAAAGAATGCTAGAATTTCATTTATGGGCGAACCGGGAACCCTTCCGAGAGCGCGATCCGGAAACGGATACGAACATATAAAAAAATTGTAGAAAAAAGAGGGAAAACCTCGTACATGTGGAATAAGTAGAAGATGCATCCCTTGTACGCAGCCACTTTCATCGATTTACGGGAGGTGCCACCGGTTGAGCAACAACGACCTCATTGTCAGCCTGGATATCGGAACGTCGAAGATCCGGGTGATTATCGGGGAGATCAGCAACGGGGCCATTAACATCATTGGCGTTGGATCCGCGGATTCCGATGGGATCCGTAAAGGCGCCATTGTCGATATTGACCAAACCGTGCAGTCCATCCGCAACGCAGTCGACCACGCAGAACGCATGGTCGGCATCGGAATTAGCGAGGTTTACGTCGGGATATCCGGTAACCATATCGCCTTGCAAAGCAACCACGGCGTCGTCGCAGTCTCCAACGAAGATCGCGAGATCGGCGAAGAAGATATCGAACGCGTGCTGCAAGCGGCTAAAGTGGTCGCATTACCGCCTGAACGGGAAATCATCGGACTTGTCCCCAAGCAATTTTTAGTAGACGGACTCGCGGGGATCCAAGATCCGCGCGGCATGATCGGCGTAAGACTGGAAGTCGAATGCACGATCATTACCGGAACGAAAGCAGCCGTACATAACTTGATGAGATGCGTGGAGAAGGCGGGTCTACGTATATCGGGACTCATTTTGATGTCTCTCGCATCCGGTATGATGGCGCTGACGAAAGACGAGAAAATGATGGGTACGGTTCTCGCCGATATCGGCGCGGGATCGACCACGTTGGCGATTTTTGAAAGCGGCAGCCTGACCGCCGTGTCGACGCTGCCTATCGGCGGAGACTACGTAACCAGCGATATTTGTTACGGACTCAAAACGCAAACGGAACACGCTGAGAAGATTAAACTGAAGTACGGGTGCGCCCGTACGGACGATTCCGCCGAAGACGTGAAGTTCAAAGTCATGAGGGTCGGAAGCAACATGGAAAAGGAATTCTCCCAACTCGATCTCGCGAATATTATCGAGCCTCGCATGCAGGAGATTTTCCAAATGATTCGCCAAGAAGTGAAACGCCTCGGCTATCACGACAAGATCAACGGTTACGTGCTGACGGGCGGTTCTGTCTCCTTGCCGAGCGTGCTTCCGCTTGCCCAGATCGAATTGGAGTCCAACGTTCGCATCGCGGTTCCGGATTATATCGGCGTAAGAGATCCTTCTTTCAGCAGCGGGGTCGGCATGATTCAATACGTAACCAAATACGTACGGACACGCGGCGCGGTGGGAACCAAGCGAGCGACGAAGGCGAAAGTCGGAAACGCGAGCGCGGCACCCAAGCCTGGCATTGTTGAATGGTTCAAGAACATGTTCAAGGAATTCATTTAAGCCGCCGCATACGAGAGGAACCATTCATACGAAGCAAGGAGGAGTAAGCAATTATGTTGGAGTTTGATTTTGAAATGGAGCCTCTCGCGAAGATCAAAGTCATCGGTGTCGGTGGCGGCGGTAGCAACGCCGTTAACCGAATGATAGAGAACGGCGTCAAGGGAGTAGAGTTCATTACCGTTAACACGGATGCTCAAGCATTGCACTTGACGAAATCCGAGCAAAAGCTTCAAATCGGGGACAAGCTGACTCGCGGTCTCGGAGCGGGGGCGAATCCGGAGGTCGGGAAGAAAGCGGCCGAGGAGTCTCGAGAGTTTATTACGAATACGCTGAAGAGCGCGGACATGGTGTTCGTTACCGCTGGAATGGGCGGCGGAACCGGAACGGGCGCGGCGCCCGTTATCGCCGAATTGGCGAAAGAATGCGGTGCGCTTACCGTCGGCGTCGTCACCCGCCCGTTCACGTTCGAAGGCCGTAAACGTTCCGCTCAAGCGGATCTCGGCATCGAAGCTCTTAAAGAAAAAGTAGATACGCTGATCGTTATTCCGAACGACCGGTTGCTTGAGATCGTCGACAAGAAGACGCCGATGATGGAAGCTTTCCGCGAAGCGGATAATGTTTTGCGTCAAGCGGTACAAGGCATCTCCGACTTGATCGCCGTTCCCGGATTGATCAACCTCGACTTCGCCGACGTGAAGACGATCATGACGGAACGCGGCTCCGCCCTGATGGGCATCGGCCTCGCTTCCGGCGAGAATCGCGCGATGGACGCAGCCCGCAAGGCGATCATGAGCCCTTTGCTCGAGACGTCCATCGAAGGCGCACGCGGCATCATCATGAACATTACCGGAGGTTCCAACCTGAGCTTGTTCGAGGTCAACGAAGCGGCCGAGATCGTCATCTCCGCTTCCGATCCCGAAGTGAACATGATCTTCGGCGCGAGCATCGACGATAACATGAAGGACGAGATCAAAGTCACTGTTATCGCGACCGGTTTCGAGCACCGGAACTCGGCAAGACGCCCGTCCGTCGCGGCGTCGCATCCTCAACCGCAACAACAGCACGCGTCCGAACCTTCGATCTCGAACGACAACCGCCAATCGGGCGGAACGCTCCGTCCGTTCGGTAACCAGAACATGTCCAGCGATCAATTGGACATTCCGGCGTTCCTGCGCAACAAACCGAGAGATCGTTAATTCGGTCCTAACAAAAAGACTAGCCCCGACCCCTAATAATGGGATCGGGGCTTTTTTTGATCGACAAAAAAAGGCTTGGAAGGCCGGCAGGATTAGACAGACTCCGGATTTGAAAGCGATTATACTGGTTTCATCCATCCCGGGTGCTTAACGTTAAGAGATTCCGGGGCATGACGGATGGGGGCATTTCGATGACCGTCTATATCGATCTCGTATTTCTTAACAACTTGGCCGTAGACGCTTCCGTGTTGCTGCTGACGGCCAAGATGCGCCATCTGCACCCTTCCAGACTCCGCTTGTTTTCGTCTGCCCTACTAGGTGCATCGTACGCGGCGGCGATGTTCTTGGCCCACCTTCCTTACTTCTTTTCCTTAAGTGCGAAAGTCATCGTCTCGTTGGCTATGGTGTTCATCGCTTTCGGCTATGGCGGGCCTTTGCGTTTCGTACGGAACGTCGGCGCTTTCTACGCAGTTAGTTTCGGGACGTTGGGCGGCGTGATCGGCATCTCCTTCTTGCTGCAGTCCGCGGATTCCCCGTGGGGGGGCATGACCGTCACTTCCGGAGGCGGAATCGTGCTGACATGGCAATTGCAGTTGGGGCTTTACGCCGTTGCCTTGTTGTTGTCGATCTGGATATTGCGAAGCGCGTCGGAAACGAGGAAGAAGAGTCTCGAGCTGGACCAGCTAATCTGGGATATCGAAATTAGGATTGACGACGCAAAATGGCCAGTCAAAGCCTTGCTCGATACGGGGAACCGATTATACGATCCGTTGACGCGAACTCCCGTGTTGATCATGGAATCGGGAGTATGGGAAGATCAGCTTCCGGAAGGCTGGCACGATCGGCTCAAGAACGAATCGCCCGATCGGTTGCTGACGGACGCGACTACGGGAAGCGCGGCGGTCGATCAATGGAAGTGGGCGCACCGCATCCGGCTTGTTCCCTTCCGAGCGGTGAACGGATCTTCGAAGCTGATGCTGGCGATCAAGCCGGATTGCGTCCTGCTATCGCGGGAAGGACATCCCCCTATTCAAGTGAATCGCGTGCTTGTTGGGTTAGATGGAGGCACGATGTCATCAGAAGGCACTTATCGCGCCATCGTCCATCCGGACGTGGCCCAAGCCGGCGCAGAAGAGCCGGCTCCATCTCAACCTGCGTGACAGGAGGTTAGCAGAAATGCTCGTAAACCTGAAGTTAAAATCCCAGTTATCGTTGTATCGCCTGTTGTTCTGGTTAGGTTGGAAAAGCGAAGAAGTGTATTACATTGGGGGTAGCGAAGCGTTGCCTCCGCCCCTTACCCGCGAAGAAGAAGAATATTTGCTTGAGCGTCTTTCCACGGGAGATGCGGCGATCCGAGCGATGCTAATCGAACGGAATTTGCGTCTCGTCGTATATATCGCTCGCAAATTCGAGAACACCGGCATCCACATCGAGGATCTCGTCTCGATCGGCGCGATCGGCTTAATCAAAGCGGTCAATACGTTCGATCCGGACAAAAAGATCAAGCTGGCGACTTATGCTTCACGCTGCATTGAAAACGAGATTCTCATGTATTTACGACGCAACAGCAAAACCCGCACCGAAGTGTCTTTCGACGAACCGCTGAACATCGATTGGGACGGGAACGAGCTGTTGTTGTCCGATGTGCTCGGCACCGAGAACGATACGATTTATCGCAATATCGAAGAACAAGTCGATCGGAAGTTATTGCATAAGGCGCTTGACAAGCTGAGCGAAAGAGAGCGTACGATCATGGAACTCCGATTCGGTTTGGCGGACGGCGAAGAGAAGACGCAGAAGGACGTGGCGGACTTGCTCGGGATCTCGCAATCGTATATTTCTCGTCTTGAGAAACGCATTATTAAGAGGCTTCGGAAAGAATTCAACAAGATGGTTTAAGAGTTGAAAGAAAATTGGAGCAATTTTTCCAAGGGAATAAAAACCCCCTTCCCGGAGATACTTTACATTAATGCTGCTCCCCGGGAGGAATTGCCTTGACCCGCAACAAAGTGGAGATTTGTGGAGTGGACACCTCAAAGCTGCCCGTTCTGACTAACGCCGAAATGAGGGAACTATTTCTCGCTCTGCAAACCCGAGGAGAGATCTCGGCCAGGGAAAAATTGGTAAATGGCAACTTGCGGCTCGTGTTAAGCGTAATCCAGCGGTTCAATAATCGCGGGGAATACGTCGACGATTTGTTTCAGGTCGGCTGCATAGGCTTGATGAAGGCGATCGACAACTTCGATCTCAGCCAGAACGTTCGGTTCTCGACTTACGCCGTTCCGATGATCATCGGAGAGATTCGGCGGTATCTACGGGACAATAACCCGATTCGCGTGTCCCGCAGCTTACGCGATATCGCCTACAAAGCCTTGCAGGTTCGCGATCAGCTTACGAATCAACACTCGAGGGAACCGACCATTCTCGAAATATCGGAGGTTCTCAACGTTCCGAAGGAAGACATCGTCTTCGCCTTGGATGCGATCCAAGACCCGGTTTCCTTGTTCGAGCCGATTTACCACGACGGCGGCGATCCGATTTTCGTCATGGATCAGATCAGCGACGAACGGAACAAGGACATTCAGTGGATCGAAGAAATCGCTTTGCGGGAAGCGATGAGGAAATTAAACGATCGCGAAAAAATGATCTTGTCCATGCGCTTCTTCGAAGGCAAAACCCAAATGGAAGTCGCCGACGAAATCGGTATTTCGCAAGCACAAGTGTCCCGCCTCGAAAAGTCGGCCATTCAACAAATGCAAAAACACGTAAAAACATAGCAACGACCGCAAGAGGCGAACGGTTTATCGTTCGCCTCTTTACATGACCAAGCCTCAGTAATCAGCGGTACGAATCCATGGTAATAGAGCAAGCTAATCTACCTCACTCCCACCTCACTCCCACCTCACTCCCACCTCACTCCACTATCCCCCTCACTCAGGTTGACGAAGCTGTCTTTGTTTTCATTTTCAACTACGACCATTATCCCCTTGGCTAAGGTGCGTGAAGTGAATGTTTTCAAATTCCAACTCCGTCTATTATCCCCTTCGGTCAGGGGGGAGGGGGCGTGGGCGTGGACGTGGACGTGGACGGGGGATGGTAGCTAAGGTGGAGAGTAGGCAGAGCGGCAAGACGGCATAGTAGTAAGGTGGTAAGGAGGCATGAGGAGTACAGGGAGAGGAGAGAGGAGTCAGGAAATTTAGTAAGGCAATTAGTAAGGCGTTTAGCAATATAAATGCTGCTCGGGCCGAATCGATATCGAGTTTTTACACGGCCGTTCGGAGTAATCTCGCGTACTCGAGTTTGTTTCGAAGCGCGTTATTTTGACGTTGAATCAGCATGGGGTATGTTATCGTTCGCGTTGCGGAGCAAACGCCAAGCAACTTCTCGAAAGCGGAGATGCCGAGGTATGAACAGTTGTAGCTGAAGCAATATTGATCCAGATAGGCTTGCAGATGTTTGGGGCCAATACCATAAAAAGTACGATTAATCCAAGATGAAGCTTGGTTGGCGAGACGGATCAGCGTACGGTTGCGATTTCTGCTGAACTTCTGAACGACGACGGAAACATCGGTGACTGATCGGTCAACGTGTAGCTGCGTGAATAAGAAACCCGCATATGGAACGATGCGGTCATGGACTAAATGTTCTGCGGGCACTTGTTTGATTTTCAAATGAATCATTTCTTCGTTGCTATCGAGGCTACCGCCGACAAGCAGAGGTTGTTCTTGCGGATGTCGAAAGACAGTCGGGTTATGCGGATTTCCGTAAACGCCCCAATTGATTCGTACAGTACCCGTTAGAAGTTCTTCGGCATCCGACGCGGTCATGGCATGCCGGATTTTGTGGCAGATGAGCCACGCGGTTTTATAGGTCGTTCCGATGACGGAAGCGAGATGGGTCGCGCTCAGGCCTTGGGGAGCCGCGTGCAAATAAATAGCTTGGAACCATAGCCGGAGCGGCGTTCGAGTACGTTCCAGGATCGTGCCGGCTATTAGAGAGGTTTGGGCGTTACACGAGATGCATTCGAATAGCGGTATTTTGCGGGATCGAATCGGGTAGTAATGGCCGCAACCACAACGAGGACAGACGAATCCGTTAGGCCAACGGGAACGAAACAAAGTCTGGGCGCAGACGGCTTCGCTATAATAAATTTCACAAAATTGTTCAAACGTCATCATAAGGACATCACCGCCGACAGGAACATTTGTTCTCTTTTATTGTACTCGGGAATCAAGAAGAAATCAAGAATTTGGTAAAAATATGATTAAGAAATTCAGATTAATTTCACGTGCCTTTCCCTGCTCGAAGGGGATAATGGAGTCAGGCAATCGAAAAAAACAGTGCAATAGCCGCGCCTGAGCAAAAGGGATAATGGCCATAAGGGAGCCCGCGACGTTCATATTTCCAGCCAGGCTCATATATTGAGTAGTAGGGTTAAGAATGCCCGGTCGGCGGGAGGCGATGAGCTTGAAAATATCGGATTTCCAGACGAAGGACGTTATCAATATCGTGGACGGTAAAAAGCTCGGCCAAGTGAGCGATTTGGAGCTCGACTTGCGGCAGGGTAGGATCGATGCGATCGTTGTTCCGACGACGACGAGGTTGTTCGGCATGTTCGGCGGAGGGAACGAAGTGATCATTCCGTGGCGCAACATCGTGAAAATCGGGACAGACGTCGTGTTGGTTCGTCTGGACGACGCGAAAGTATACCGGCTAGAAGACGGGGAACAGCATTCTTCCGGAAGATAACCCCGTTATCGGGATGCTGGGGTTTTCTTCCGATCGATACAGGCCTGTGGTACACTTGTGACGGAGGTGTGGGCGGTGGATCCATTTCGAATGAACGGGCGGCAAACGGACGGCTCGCTCCTCATGCTGCAACATTGGAACGAGCGTTACGGCTTGACTGCGGGGTTTACGACTCGGCATGCCGGCAACGTCGCGCTCCACGTCGGGGACGACCCCGGAGCGGTCATCGGCCGAAGATCGGCGATCGCGGAAAGCCTCGGATGGACTTTCGAAGCCTTTACTTGCGCGGAGCAAGTCCATGGGTCGGACGTTCGAGTCATCGACCGTAAAGGCGCGGGAAGCGGACGCATGGACAGGGAGAGCGCCTGCCATCATACGGACGCGCTCGTCACGAACGAAGACGACGTCTTTCTGGCGATGTTTTACGCGGATTGCGTTCCATTATATTTCTACGACCCGGATACCGGGGCCATGGGCCTCGCTCACGCGGGATGGAAAGGGACCGTCGCGGATATCGTCGGCTCGACGGTATCCCGTATGAGCGACGTCTATGGGGCAAACCCGGCAAATATCGTCGCGGCGATCGGTCCTTCTATCGGGGCGTGCTGCTACGAGGTGGACGGGACGGTCCTTTCGCAAGTCATGCCCCTCGTTGCGGACGACCCGGCTACGGCAGCGATCGTCGTCCGTTCGGCCGAACGGAAGGGGCGTGCGATGCTCGACTTGAAACATTTAAACCGACATCTTATGATAAAAGCAGGAATTTTGCCGAGCGGCATCGAAGTTTCATCGTGGTGTACAAGCTGCCGTAACGATCTATTGTTCTCCCATCGCAAGGAGAACGGTACGACGGGACGGATGATGAGCTGGATCGGCAGGAAATCGAGGTGATCGTTTCGTGACGTTGCAACACCGTCTACGGGACGTGGAAGAGCGGCTGCGACAAGCCTGCTCGAGAAGCGGCAGACAACCAGAGAACATACAAATGATCGCGGTAACGAAGTACGTATCTGTCGCCACGGCGCAAGAGGCCGTACGGGCTGGCGTCACGCACGTCGGCGAGAATCGCTGGCCGGACGCGCGGCCTAAATGGGAAGCATTGAAGGATCAAGCCGTATTTCATTACATAGGCTCGCTCCAGACGAACAAAGTGAAGGACGTTATCGGCAAGTTCGACTACGTTCACTCGCTAGATCGCGAATCCCTTGCCGAAGCGATCAACGATCGCGCGGAGAAGCTCGGCATCGTCGTCCCGTGCCTGCTGCAGGTGAATGTGTCGGGAGAACAGTCGAAGCACGGATTGGCGCCCGAACAGGCGCTGCCTTTTCTCCACGGGCTTGGGAAGTACGATCGGATCCGTCCGGTCGGCTTGATGACGATGGCGCCTTACGAGAGCGAACCGGAAGAGACGAGACCCGTATTTCGGGCGCTCAGGCTGCTTCGGGACGAGCTCAACGGCAAGGCGATGACGACCGAACCGCTAACCGAATTGTCCATGGGCATGTCCAACGATTTCGAAGTCGCCGCTGAGGAAGGCGCGACGATGGTACGTTTGGGAACGGTATTGGTAGGGAAAGAAGAGATAGGAGTGGATTAACGATGGGCGTCATGAACAAGTTTTTGAATTATTTGGGCTTGCAGGAAGAGCAAGAACAAGAGCATGACCAAGACCGCGACAGATTCGTTGGCTTGGAAGAGCAAGAAAATGAAACGCCGTCCTTCGAAATGCGTAAACCAATAGCGAAGAACAACGTCGTCAGCATTCATTCCCAGAAAAACGCGCGAGTCGTGTTGAACGAGCCCCGTTCGTACGAAGAGGCGCAGGACATTGCGGATCAACTGAAATCCCGCCGTTCCGTCGTCGTAAACCTGCAGCGCGTCAGAAGGGACCAAGCGATTCGGATCGTCGATTTTCTGAGCGGTACCGTATACGCGCTTGGCGGACAAATTTCCAAAATCGGCCCTGATATTTTCCTATGCACGCCGGATTCGGTTGAAGTATCGGGAACGATCACGGAGATGCTGTCCGACGAAGCGGCCGACTATCCCAAAATGAGGTGACACCAGGTTGGATCAAGTCGAAAGTTATATTTGGTTGTTATATAACATCTATCGCACGCTGTTGATTATTTACGTTTTGATGTCTTGGCTTCCTTCCGTAAAGGAAAGCTACATCGGAGAACTGCTCGGCAAATTGGTAGAGCCTTACTTGAAGCCGTTCCGCAGAATCATTCCGCCTATTGGCGGCGTGCTCGACATCTCCCCGATCATCGCTTTCTTCGCGCTGCAGTTCGTGGCGCAAGGGTTGATTGCCGTGCTTAGAATGTTTGCCTAGTAAAACGACAGAGGTATACGATGCCGCATAACGAAATTTACGAGCATTTTCACCCGGATGAGAAATCATTCGTGGATCGCGCCTGGGAGTGGGTCGAACGAGCCGCCGAACGTCACGAGACGAAGCGGACGGATTTTCTCGACCCGCGCCAGGCGCATATTTTATTTACGCTTGCCAATAGGCACCCCGACGCCCAAGTGCATTTAAACGGCGGGGGGACCCATTCGGAGCGTCAAAGGGCGATCGTCGCCCCGGATTACAAAATGCTGGACGAAGAGGATATGGGAATCGTCGTGCTCGAGATCACTTCGGACGACCGTAAGATCGCCGATCTGGATCACGGGGATTATTTGGGAGCGCTCCTCGGCCTCGGCATCAAGAGGGAGAAAATCGGCGATCTGCACGTTAACGACGAAGGTTGCCACGTACTCATCGCGGAAGAAATATCCGGCTTTCTTACCGGACATATGAAACAGGCGCACAGGGTCGACGTTCGGACGAGCATTCTTCCGTTATCCGCGCTTCGCGAGACGAAGCAGGAGCTCGAAGATCAGGTGCTTTCCGTCGCCTCGATGCGACTCGACGGAATCGCCAGTGACGTTTTCAGGTTGAGCCGAACGAAAATACTGGCGCCGATCAAGGCGGGGCGATGCCGCGTAAGCTGGAAACCCGTCGAAGATCCGTCCCATTCGCTTAGAGTCGGCGACGTCGTCTCGATGAAAGGGTTCGGCCGGTTTAAGGTGCTGGACGTGGAAGGCGTGTCGAAAAGCGGAAGGCTTCGCGTTCGAATCGGCAAATTTGTATAACTTTCGAGAAGGATTTTTTCCCTTCCCGTCGAATTCAGTCAGTGAACGAGCTTCTTGGAACCCATGACTGTAGGAGGTGCGCCAATGCCATTGACGCCATTGGATATCCATAACAAAGAATTTGCCCGCCGAATTCGCGGATACGACGAAGATCAAGTAAACGAGTTTCTCGACCAGATCATCAAAGATTACGAAGCGATGATCCGGGAAAACAAAGAGCTTCAAAACACGGTCGCCGCGTCCCAGGACAAGCTCGGCCATTTCTCCAACATCGAAGAAACGCTGAGCAAGACGATCATCGTCGCGCAGGAAGCCGCCGACGAACTGAGAGGCAACGCCAAGAAGGAAGCCCAATTGATCGTCAAGGAAGCGGAGAAGAACGCCGACCGCATCATAAACGACGCATTGGCCAAGTCCCGTAAAGTCGCGCTCGAAGTCGAAGAACTGAAGAAGCAGGCCGCGATTTATCGAGCGCGGTTCCGCGCGCTCATCGAGACGCAAATGGAACTGCTGACGACGGACAACTGGGAGTCGTTGGAGGGCCGCGAACCGAAAGGAATCGAAGCGTAATCGCTCCGGTTTGACAAACGCGTCCGAAAGACATATAAATGAAGTACGATTATCGCTTATCGTCGCAGACGGGAACAGTAAGCGCGCGAAAGGTCTCAGAGAGTTGGCGGCAGGTGCGAGCCAACGGCCGGCGCACGCCGAACATCATCCCCGAGACGCTTCTTCGAACGCCGCCTCGACGCGCCGCTAGAAGGAGCCGGACGCTCGCCGTTATACGAGCTGGCCGAACCGTTCGGCCGCCAAGCGCCGTTCCGCCGGATACATGCCGGCAGGATGCGGAACAAGGGTGGTACCGCGAGCATGACTCGTCCCTTTCGGGGATGGGTCTTTTTGTTTTTTAACGAAGAAAGGATGAGGCGAAATGAAACGCGTGGACGTCAAAGAAAAAGCCAGAAGCCGCGAGCAACGCATTCTGGATCAATGGAGACTGGAGGATACGTTCCGCCGGTCAATCGAGAATAGGGAGGGGAAGCCGAATTTCGTCTTCTACGAAGGACCGCCTACGGCGAACGGCAAGCCGCATATCGGGCACGTGCTCGGGCGCGTCATTAAGGACTTCGTTAGCCGTTATAAGACGATGGCCGGCTATCGCGTCATCCGCAAAGCCGGTTGGGATACGCACGGGTTGCCGGTCGAGCTCGGCGTGGAGAAGCAACTCGGCATCTCCGGCAAGCAAGAAATCGAAAATTACGGCGTCGAGCCGTTTATCAAGAAATGCAAAGAGAGCGTGTTCGAGTACGAGCGCCAGTGGCGGGAACTGACGGAAGCGATTGCGTATTGGACCGATCTCGACGATCCGTACATTACCCTCGATAATAACTATATCCAAAGCGTATGGCATATTCTCGCGACGATTCACGAGAAGGGCTTGCTGTATCGCGGCCATCGCGTCAGCCCTTATTGCCCGTGCTGCCAGACGACGCTCAGCTCGCACGAAGTGGCCCAAGGCTACGAGGACGTCAAGGACTTGACCGCGACGGCCAAATTCAAGCTAAAGGAAAACGGAGAGTACGTGCTCGCTTGGACGACGACGCCTTGGACGTTGCCGGCGAACGTCGCGCTCGCCGTACATCCGGAGCTGGACTACGTCCGCGCGCGCCAGAACGGCGAAACGTACGTCGTGGCCGCCGCGCTTGCCGAGAAGGTCTTGAAGGGCGAATACGAAACGCTAGGCACGGTGAAGGGCCGCGATCTCGTCGGCCTCGAGTACGAGCCGATCTTCCCTTACGTCAAAGTCGATAACGCCTATCGGATCATCGACGCGGAATACGTCACGGACGCCAGCGGTACCGGCATCGTGCACATTTCCCCGGCGCACGGTGAGGACGATTACCGCGTTGCCCGCCAGCACGGCATCCCGATGCTGATGGTCGTGAACAACGCGGGCAAATACATCGACGAAGTGACGGATCTGGCCGGCCGGTTCGTGAAAGATTGCGACGTCGATATCGTCAAAATGCTTTCGGAAAAAGGGTTGCTGTTTCACAAGGAAAGAATGGAGCACAGCTATCCGTTCTGCTGGCGTTGCAAATCGCCGCTGCTCTACTACGCGACGGAAAGCTGGTTCATCAAAACGACGGCGGTCAAGGACCAACTGATCGAAAACAACAAATCGATCCAATGGTATCCGGAGCATCTGCGGGACGGCCGCTTCGGCAAGTTCCTCGACGATCTGGTCGATTGGAACATCAGTCGCAACCGTTACTGGGGAACGCCGCTTAACGTATGGACTTGCGAGAAGTGCGGCACGGAGAAGGCGCCTCACAGTATCGCCGAGCTTCGGGGGTTTGCCGTCGAAGACGTGCCGGAGACGATCGAGCTTCACAAACCTTACGTGGACGACATCCACCTTCGCTGCGATTGCGGCGGAACGATGAACCGCGCGTCCGAAGTGATCGACGTCTGGTTCGACAGCGGCTCGATGCCGTTCGCGCAATACTTCCACCCGTACGGCAACGAGGAGAAATTCCAAGAGCAGTATCCGGCTGACTTTATTTGCGAAGGCATCGATCAAACGCGCGGTTGGTTCTTCAGTTTGTTGGCGGTATCGACGTTATATAACGGCAAAGCCCCTTATAAGTCGGTCATCTCGACGGGACACGTCCTGGACGAGAACGGCCAGAAGATGAGCAAATCGAAGGGCAACGTCATCGATCCTTGGGAAATCATCGACGAGTTCGGAACCGACGCTTTCCGTTGGTCGTTGCTGGCGGACAGCGCTCCTTGGAACAGCAAACGATTCTCCAAGGGAATCGTCGGCGAAGCGAAATCGAAAGTGATCGACACGCTCGTCAACACGCACGCTTTCTTCGCTCTCTACGCCAACATCGACGGTTACGTCGCTTCGGAACACGACAAGGTGAATTCGGATAACAGATTGGACCGCTGGATCGTATCGCGATTGAACTCGCTCATCTCGGAAGTGACGAAAGGGCTGGAAGCGAACGACTTCCTCAACCCCGCCAAAGGCATCGAGACGTTCGTCGACGAGTTGTCGAATTGGTACGTCCGCCGTTCGCGCGACCGCTTCTGGGGAAGCGGCCTGACGGACGACAAACTCGCCGCATATCAGACGCTCGGAGACGTCTTGCTGACGCTGTCCAAGCTGGTCGCGCCTTACGCGCCGTTTGTCGCCGAAGATATTTACCGCAATCTCGGCGGTACGGGTAGCGTTCACTTGGCGGATTATCCTCAAGCCGACGCGGCGGCGATCGACGCGGGCTTGGAGCGGGAGATGGGCGCCGTGCGGAACATCGTCGAGCTTGCGCGCAACATCCGCAACGAGACGGGCCTTAAGACGCGCCAACCTTTGTCCGAGCTGCTCGTGTCGATGAGCGACAGCTTCGACCTCGGCGCGTACGAGGAAATCGTCAAAGACGAGATCAACGTCAAAGGCATAACGATCGTCGGCGACGACGGCGGGTTCGTCAATTTCAACCTGAAGCTGAACTTAAAAGTCGCGGGCAAAAAATTCGGCAAAAACGTCGGGCCGATCCAAAGCGCGTTCAAGGCGATGTCCGGTGACGAGACGAGAGCGATCGTACAATCGGGAACGTACGCGTTTGTCAGCCCGGAAGGGGAAACGCTGACGGTCGGACTCGATGAAATTCTCGTCGAGAAAGAAGCGAAAACCGGTTACGCGTCCGCTTCAGGCGGCGGCTTGACGGTCGCGCTGAACACGGAGATCACGCGGGAGCTCGAACAGGAAGGCTGGGTTCGCGAAGTAATCCGGGCCGTACAGGATACGCGCAAAAAACTCGACCTGCCGATCGAGAAAAGAATCGATCTGCTCCTCGACGCGGATACCGAGCTGGAAGAAGCGCTTCGCGCGTTCGATTCCGTCCTGAGGGATAACGTGCTCGTGAACGGCGTATCGTTCGGGAAAGCGGACGGCATGGAAAAGGCGCAAGTTGGAGATAAATCGTTCGGCGTCGCCATCGTATAATCGAACGGCGTTTTCGGCCCAAAACGCCCGCAAGCATAATTAGCGACGCTTCGGGTCAAACCTAATACGGATAACGAGAAAACGAGCTCTTGCTCCGTTTCGCGGTTTAGCGAAAGGGGAGAGCTCGTTTTGTCGCCTGAGGGGAGCGCGGTCGTGGGAGGATCAACCAACAGAAGAAATCCGAAAAAACGGGCCGAAAGAGCCGGCGGAAAGTCGCCATCCTCGGCGGGAGAAGCGTCCGCGGCGAACAATCGGCTCGCGGACGAGGCGCACGGGCTGAAAAAACAACTCGGCTACGTATCCGAACGACTGGAACGGCTGTCCGTGGATATGGAAAAGTCCCAGCTGCGGGATTACGTCAACCTGATGCATAAGCCTTGGCAATTGATATGGCGCAATTTGGTCGCGGGCGTATCCCGGGGGATCGGCATTACGATCGGATTTACTTTCTTCGCGGCGACGATCGTCTACGTGTTGCAGTTTCTCGGCGCGTTGAACTTGCCGATCGTCGGCGACTACATCGCGGACATCGTGCGCATCGTGCAACGGCAATTGGAAATCAACCCGCATTAAGCCTATAGGCGTTCAAATAATCGGCGTTTGGGAGTTCAACGGTCGTCTGCGTATTCGTCCGGTTCGAGCAGGTGATCGCCTTCGTCGTTAGCCAAGTAGCTTCGGTACGCCCGATTTCTAACGATCGAGACGTGATGTCCCGTAATATCGGTCGCGACGAAGCTCTCGAACGCTTCCACGAAGCCGTCGTTCTCGTCGGCCTCGATGGAGAGCGCGTCGTAATCGACGGCCCGGTTGCTCTCGGACATGTCGGGACCGTTGGAGGTGCCCCACGCTTCGACGATTTGCCATGCGTCCTCTCCGTCGAAGCCGATCTGGTCATCCCGTTCGTCGAGACTCGTACGGCCGAACGGAGGCGTCAGGAAGTCCTCTTCGGCCGGCCTGGCGTTCGACACGTCCTGGCGAGGCTCGTGCTCCACGCAGTAAATGGCGGTCGGCATCGCCTCGAGCCGTTCCGTCGGAATAAACTTGCCGCATGCCACGCAGATGCCGTACTCGCCCGTGTCCATGCGCTCCAGCGCGGCTTCGACGCGTTCGAGCCTGAACGCTTCCTTCTCGAGCAGGGCGATGTCTTTGCCGCGTTCGAACATTTCCGATCCTAAGTCCGCGGGATGGTTATCGATGCCAGACAGCTCGCCGGTCGAATCGCGCAATGACGCGGCCAGACCGAAGTGTCCGTTGTCGTTAACGCGATGTCGCAAATCGTCCCTTTCCTGCAACAACGTTTCCCGCAGCGCGCTGATTTTTTTCTGATCTATCGGAATCGTCAAGTTGCCCACTCCCTTTTTCGGTTCCATGACTGTAGTTTTCTCTGGGCCGTTCGGTTTTACGACCGCGGGGGAGCGGGCATGTATGGGGCATTTGTCGATATTTGCTTGCCTTGCGTGGACGGTGCTCGAACCGATATGATAGAATCAAACTCGCAGGAGAAACGCATGAAGGGCGGAACATTCGCATGCAACGTCGGATTTGGCCGGTTTGGGCCTACTATGCAGTGGCAATCGTCGTATTTCTGATCGATTTCGTCAGCAAGAAAATCGTGAGCAACAATATCGAGCAGGACAACGAAAGAATATCCATACTCGGGGATTTCTTCATCCTATCGCATATTCGAAACCGCGGCGCGGCATTCGGCATGCTGCAGGAGCAACGATTGTTTTTCCTCGTCATCACGATCGCCGTCGTCGCCGGCATTCTCTGGTATTTGCACCGTTCTTATCGCACGGGCAGCATGCTGTTGCTGTTCGCGCTGGCCATGATTTTGGGCGGAGCCGTCGGCAACTTTCTCGACCGCGCTCTTTTCGGAGAAGTCGTGGATTTCTTGCAATTTAATTTCGGTTCGTACACGTTTCCGATTTTCAACCTTGCCGATTCCGCCATCTGTATCGGAGTCGCCATCGTGATATTGGACTCGCTGCTTGCCATGAAACGGGAGAACAATCAGAATGGAAACGGAGAACATCCGCAAGAGCAACAATCCGTCTGAGTCCGAGGACAACGACGGTCGTTTCGAATGGATCGTCGGCGAGGGCCAGAAAGGCGAGCGCGCGGACAAGCATATCGCGGAAGCGTTGGCGGGGCAGTCCGTATCGCGGTCCCAAGTGCAGGAATGGATCCGCATAGGCGCGGTCAACGTCAACGGCAAGCCTGTCAAGTCGAACGCGAAGCTCGCTATCGGCGATCGCATCGAAGTCGAAATGCCGGAGCCGGAGCCGTTGGAGGCCTACCCGGAAAACATTCCGCTCGATGTCGTATTCGAGGATAAAGACGTTATCGTCATCAATAAGCCGAGAGGCATGGTCGTGCATCCGGCGGCGGGACACCCGAGCGGTACCGTCGTGAACGCGTTGCTGCACCATTGCAAGGACTTGTCCGGCATTAACGGAGTCATGCGCCCGGGCATCGTGCACCGGATCGACAAAGACACTTCCGGCTTGCTCATGGTCGCCAAAAACGATCTCGCCCACGCTTCGTTGGCGGAGCAGCTTAAAGAGCATACCGTCACGCGCAAATACGCGGCGATCGTCTTCGGCGTCATGCAACACGACAAGGGCACAGTGGACGCTCCGATAGGCCGCGCCAATCACGACCGCAAGCTTTACGTCGTCACGGAGAAGAACAGCAAGCATGCGGTGACGCACTTCGCCGTCACGGAGCGTTTCGACGAATATACGTTGCTCGAGCTGAAGCTGGAGACGGGACGTACGCATCAAATCCGCGTGCATATGAAGTACATCGGGTTCCCGCTCGTCGGAGACCCGGTATACGGAGGCAAAAGCGGCAGGACGCTCGGCATGGGCGGTCAAGCGCTTCACGCCGGCGTGCTCGGATTCGTGCATCCGCGCTCGGGAGAGTATATGGAATTCGCAGCGCCGATTCCGGAAGACATGGAGCATGCGCTCGGCGTTCTTCGGACAAGATAAGCCCAATCCCCGCCTCCTAGACGAGCGCGGGGATTTCTGCAAATGATGAGCGGAAAAATCCATGGCGGTCGGGCGCGAATTCCCTCATAGTTTGTAACATGGACAATTCATATTAAGATACACGAGGAGTGTCGTTAAGTGAGCGTAGAAAAATACCAATCCACTTTCATCCAAGAGCAATTCGCTAGCCGCATCGGCGGTTCCAACTACGGCAAAGACACGAACATCTATAAATTCGAGAAAATCAAACGGGCGAAAGCGGCCGCGCGCAAAGCGTTCCCTGACGTCGAACTGATCGACATGGGCGTTGGCGAGCCGGACGAAATGGCGGATGCGGGCATCGTTGCCAAATTGGCCGAAGAAGCGGCGAAACCGGAAAACCGCGGCTACGCGGACAACGGCATCGCGGAATTCAAAGAAGCCGCGGCTAAATACTTGAAAGAAGTGTTCTCCGTCGACGGCATCGACGCCGAAACGGAAGTGTTGCACACGATCGGCTCCAAGCCTGCGCTCGCGATGTTGCCGTCCGTGTTTATCAATCCGGGCGACGTAACGATCATGACGGTTCCCGGCTACCCGGTCATGGGCACGCACACGAAATACCTCGGCGGCGAAGTGTACAACATCAAGCTGACGAAGGAAAACAACTTCCTGCCGGATCTCGACGCCATTCCGGAAGACATCGCAGAGCGCGCGAAGCTGCTGTACCTGAACTACCCGAACAACCCGACGGGCGCCGCGGCTACGGCTGAATTCTTCGCTAAAGCCGTCGCATGGGCGAAGAAGTACAACGTCGTCGTCGTTCACGATGCGCCTTATGCCGCTTTAACCTACGACGGAGTGAAGCCGCTTAGCTTCCTTTCCGTACCGGGCGCGAAAGACGTCGGCGTCGAGCTGCACTCCTTGTCCAAATCTTACAACATGACCGGCTGGCGGATCGGCTTCATCGCGGGCAACCCGCTGATCGTTAAAGCGTTCGGAGACGTGAAAGACAACAACGACTCCGGCCAATTCATCGCCATCCAAAAGGCCGCGGCTTTCGGACTCGCGAACCCGCAAATCACGGAGGCGATCTCTGCGAAATATTCCCGCCGCCACAATATGCTGGTCGCGGCGCTGAACGAAATCGGCTTCAAAGCCGAGAAACCGAAAGGCTCCTTCTTCCTGTACGTGGAAGCGCCGAAAGGCATCGTCGGCGGACAACGCTTCGAGACGGCGGAAGACTTCTCGCAATACCTCATTCGCGAGAAATTGATCTCCACCGTGCCATGGGTCGACGCTGGCCATTTCGTGCGTTTCTCCGTGACGTTCATCGCCCAAGGCGAGGCGGAAGAAGCCCGCGTCATCGGCGAGATCAAACGCCGTCTGACGGACGTCCAATTCGAATTTTAATCGCATCGAATAGGGTTCGAAATTCTTGACACACCGTGTCGAACGTGGGATAATATTTGTTAATGAACGGGTACCTTTAAATCAGTCCAGAGAGACTGGCAAGGTGGCGCAGCGTTGACTCATATTCCGGTACGACCATCGGCATGCCGCGCGGATTTTATCCGCCAATCGGACATGTAGATCGGTCGCGCGATTCCGTGAATATCCTCATCTGACTGAATGCTCCTTGCGTATGTCGCAAGGAGCTTTTTTATTGCGAAAGTTCGCGATTATGTCTAGAAGGAGGTTCGAGATGTCAGAATCCCGCGTCATCATGGACGAATCCGCCATTCGGCGGGCGCTTACTCGCATCGCCCACGAGATGGTCGAGAAGAACAAGGGCATCCACGGCTGCGTGCTGATCGGCATCCGAACGAGAGGCGTCTACTTGGCCAGGCGCCTCGCGGAGCGAATCCTCGATATCGAGGGTCAACCGATCTCCGTAGGCGAGCTGGACATAACGCGCTATCGCGACGATAGGCCTTACACCGCGGAAGCGGCCGCACCGGACGAAGAGCTGAAGCGGCTCGTGAAGGATAAGAGAATCATCCTGATCGACGACGTTCTCTACACCGGCCGCACGATACGCGCGGCGCTGGACGCGCTCATGGATTGCGGCAGGCCGCAATCGATCCAATTGGCCGTCCTCGTCGACAGAGGCCACCGCGAACTGCCGATTCGGCCGGATTACGTCGGCAAGAACGTCCCGACGTCGCGGCACGAGCAGATCGAGGTGTCTCTCGAAGAAATCGACGACAACGACTTCGTCACGATATTGCATCCGCGAGAGGCGGAAGTCGGACAATAACTCAAAGCGTACCCACTTCAACGAACCTGAGTCCGTCGCACACAACCGAACACATACGAGCAGAGGAGGCGCTTGGGAAGATGTCCACTTGGATACTTAACGCAATGAAATGGAACCCGGAAACGGGCACGACCGAACGAAAGCACGTACGGGTTGAGGGCGGCGTCATCGCCGAATGGCGCGATGGCTCCGAGACGCCGAACATGGACGGCGCACAAGTCGTCGACGCGAAGGGCAAGCTAATCTCGCCGGGATTGATCGACATGCACGTGCATTTGCGCGAGCCGGGATTCGAATACAAGGAAGACATCGCCAGCGGAACGGCTTCCGCGGCGAAAGGCGGCTACACGACGATCGCGCCGATGCCGAACACGCGGCCGGTCATGGATACGCCTGACACGATCAAATACGTGCTGGACAAAGCGGCTACGGAAGGCGTCGTGCGCGTCCTCCCTTACGCGGCGATCACGAAGAACGAGCTGGGACGCGAATTGACGGATTTCGCCGCCTTGAAAGAAGCGGGAGCGATCGGCTTCACGGACGACGGCGTCGGCGTGCAGAACGCGCAAATGATGAAGAACGCGATGGCGCTCGCCCATTCGCTCGGCATGCCGGTTATCGCCCACTGCGAAGACGATTCGCTCGTCGAAGGCGCGGCGGTAACCGAAGGGGCGTTCTCCCGCAAGCACGGCTTAAAGGGCATTCCGAACGAATCGGAAGCGATTCACGTCGGACGCGACATTCTGCTGTCGGAAGCGACGGGCGTGCATTATCACGTTTGCCACGTCAGCACCGAACAGTCGATCCGGTTGATCCGGCTCGGCAAACAGATCGGCGTGAACGTCACGTCGGAAGTATGCCCTCACCACTTGTTGCTATCGGACGAAGACATTCCCGATAACATAGATACGAACTGGAAAATGAATCCTCCGCTTCGAACGCCGAAAGACGTCGAAGCTTGCATACAAGCGCTCGAGGAAGGAACGATTGATATTATCGTCACCGACCACGCGCCGCACAGCGAGGAAGAGAAAGCCCGCGGCATGGCGCGCGCGCCGTTCGGCATCGTCGGATTCGAAACGGCGTTCCCGCTGCTTTACACGAAGTTCGTGCGCACGGGACGTTGGACGCTCGACTTCCTGATCGGCAAAATGACGAGCAAGCCCGCGGAAATTTTTAAGCTACCCTACGGCACGCTAGCCGTCGGCGCTCCCGCCGATCTGACTCTGATCGATCTCGAAGGCGAACGCGAAGTCGATCCGGCATCGTTCCTCTCCAAAGGACGCAACACCCCGTTCGCGGGTTGGAAGTTATACGGCTGGCCAGTGCTGACGATGGTAGGCGGCAACGTGGTATGGACCGAAGAGAACGGCATTAACCGCTAAGGAGTGATTGGGATGCAAGCAAGATTACTGTTGGAAGACGGCACGTTGTTCACGGGCCAAAGTTTCGGCGCCGAAGGCGGTTCCGTCGGGGAAGTCGTGTTTAATACCGGGATTACCGGCTATCAAGAGGTGCTCTCCGATCCGTCCTATTGCGGCCAAATCGTCACGATGACGTATCCGCTTATCGGCAACTACGGCATTAACCGCGACGACTTCGAAAGCATTCGTCCATACATCCACGGCTTCGTCGTTCGTCGGCACGAGACCGTGCCGAGCAACTGGCGCGCGCAATACACGATCGATCATCTGTTGAAAGAATACGGCATCGTCGGAATCAGCGACATCGACACTCGCATGCTGACCCGCATTCTTCGCCAACACGGCACGATGAAGGGCATTCTGACGACCGGCGCCGAGAAAGTCGAAGAGTTGAAAGAGCGTCTTGACGCCTCTTCCTTGCTTCGCGACCAAGTCGCGCGTACATCGACGAAATCGCTGTTCTCCAGCCCGGGCGAAAAAGAACGGATCGTTCTGATCGACTACGGCGCGAAGAGCGGCATTCTGCGCGAGCTGACGAAACGCGGCTGCGACGTCGTCGTCGTCCCGCAAGACGCGACGGCGGAAGACATTCGCCGCTTGTCTCCGGACGGCATCCAGCTGTCCAATGGCCCGGGGGATCCGAAAGACGTGCCTCACGCGGTCGAAACGATCCGCGAGCTGATCGGCCAATATCCGATCTTCGGTATCTGCCTCGGACACCAATTGTTCGCCCTCGCTTGCGGCGCGGACACGGGAAAGCTGAAATTCGGCCACCGAGGCGGCAACCACCCGGTCAAGGAATTGGAATCCGGCCGTTGCTTCATCACGTCCCAGAACCACGGCTACACGGTCGTCGAAGAGTCGATCGCGGGAACGGAGCTTGAAGTGACTCATATCAACAACAACGATAAAACGATCGAAGGCTTGAAGCATAAGAAATATCCGGCCTTCACGGTGCAATACCATCCGGAAGCGGCTCCGGGACCGTACGACAACAGCTACTTGTTCGACCGGTTCCTGCAAATGATTAGAGACAACAAGATCGCCAACCCGGAACGTCCGCGGCAAGCCCAATTGTCGGAGACGCTGAGAGGAGAGCTGCAGTATGCCCAAAAATAATAAACTCAAAAAAATTCTCGTTATCGGCTCCGGCCCGATCGTCATCGGACAAGCGGCGGAATTCGACTACGCGGGCACGCAAGCTTGCCAAGCGCTGAAAGAAGAAGGCATCGAAGTCGTGCTGATCAACAGCAACCCGGCGACGATCATGACCGATACGAACATCGCGGACAAAGTATACATCGAACCGATCAACCTCGAGTTCGTCTCTCAAATTATCCGCCAAGAGCGTCCCGACGGCTTGCTGCCGACGCTAGGCGGCCAAACCGGCCTGAACATGGCCGTCGAACTCGCTCGCGCCGGCGTGCTGCAACAAGAGAACGTGAAGCTTCTCGGCACGCAGCTTGACGCGATCGAACGCGCGGAAGACCGCGACTTGTTCCGCGAATTGATGAGGGAGCTGGAACAACCGGTTCCGGAGAGCGACATCGTCACGACGGTCGAAGCGGCGGTAGACTTCGCGAACGGCCTAGGTTATCCCCTCATCGTTCGTCCCGCTTATACGCTGGGCGGCACGGGCGGAGGAATCGTCGCGAACGAAGATGAGCTTCGCGAAACGGTAGCGAACGGAATCCGCTACAGCCCGATCGGTCAGTGCTTGGTAGAGAAATCGATCGCCGGCATGAAAGAAGTCGAGTACGAAGTCATGCGCGACGCGAACGATAACTGCATCGTCGTCTGCAACATGGAGAACTTCGACCCGGTCGGCGTCCATACCGGCGACAGCATCGTCGTGGCGCCTAGCCAGACGTTGTCCGACCGCGAGTACCAAATGCTTCGTTCCGCGTCGCTCAAGATCATCCGCGCGCTGAACATCGAAGGCGGCTGCAACGTACAGTTCGCGCTCGACCCGCAAAGCTATCAATATTACGTCATCGAAGTCAACCCGCGCGTCAGCCGTTCTTCGGCGCTCGCTTCCAAAGCGACGGGCTACCCGATCGCGAAGATGGCCGCGAAAATCGCATGCGGCTACACGCTCGACGAGATCGTGAACCCGGTTACGGGCCAAACGTACGCTTGCTTCGAACCGACGCTGGACTACATCGTATCGAAAATCCCGCGCTGGCCGTTCGACAAGTTCACGTCGGCCAACCGCAAGCTCGGCACGCAAATGAAAGCGACCGGGGAAGTGATGGCGATCGGACGCACGTTCGAAGAGTCGATCCATAAAGCGGTTCGTTCCCTCGAAATCGGCGTTCATCGCATCTACTTGAAAGGCGCGAACGAGCTTTCCGACGAAGTACTCACGATCCGCCTCGTGAAACCGGACGACGAGCGCATGTTCCTGATCGCCGAAGCGTTCCGCCGTGGCTGGACGCTGCAGCACATTCAAGATTTGACGAACGTCGACTGGTGGTTCCTCGACAAGATCGAGCGGATCGTGCAGTTCGAGGACGTTATCCGCCGCGAGCCGGCGCTGGCGCCCGAGACGTTGTACAAAGCCAAACGCATGGGCTTCACCGACCGCGCGATCGCGGAACTTCGCGCCGAAGGCCACCCTGCGGCGGCTTTGACGAAAGAAGGCGACGTGCGCGCCCACCGACTGTCGCAAGGACTGAAGCCGGTTTACAAAATGGTAGACACGTGCGCCGCCGAGTTCGAAGCAACGACGCCTTACTACTACTCGACGTACGAGACGGAGAACGAAGTTCTTCCGAGCAAAAAAGAGAAAATTATCGTTCTCGGCTCCGGGCCGATCCGGATCGGCCAAGGCATCGAGTTCGATTACTCGACGGTCCACGCCGTCTGGGCGATCCGCAACGCGGGTTACGAAGCGGTCATCATCAATAACAACCCGGAGACGGTATCGACGGACTTCAGCACGTCGGACCGCCTGTACTTCGAGCCTTTGTTCTTCGAAGACGTCATGAACGTCATCGAAGAAGAGAAGCCGATCGGCGTTATCGTGCAATTCGGCGGCCAGACTGCGATCAACCTGGCGGCGCCGCTCTCCAAAGCCGGCGTACGCATTCTCGGTACGTCGCTCGAAAGCATCGACGAAGCCGAGAACCGCAAGAAGTTCGAAGCCTTGCTGAGCAAGCTGAACGTTCCTCAACCTAAAGGAACGACGGTCACTTCCGTCGGCGAAGCGGTCGGCGCGGCGCATGAGCTGGGCTACCCGGTTCTCGTTCGCCCGTCGTATGTCCTCGGCGGACGCGCGATGGAGATCGTATACTCCGACGAAGAGCTTCTCTCCTACATGGAAGTCGCGGTCAAAATCAATCCCGAACATCCGGTACTGATCGACCGCTACATGTTAGGCAAAGAAATCGAAGTCGACGCGATCTGCGACGGCGAGACGGTGCTTATCCCGGGCATCATGGAACACGTCGAAAGAGCGGGCGTTCACTCCGGCGACTCGATCGCCGTGTATCCGCCGCAATCGCTTTCGGACGATATCAAGCAACAAGCGATCGACATTACGATCAAGATCGCCAAAGAACTGAAAACGATCGGTCTCGTCAACATCCAGTTCGTCGTCTGGCAAGAGAAGGTGTACGTCATCGAGGTTAACCCTCGCTCGTCGCGTACGGTTCCTTTCCTCAGCAAGGTGACGAAAATCCCGATGGCGAACTTGGCGACCCAAGCGATCCTCGGCAAAAAACTGACGGACCTAGGCTACCAAGAAGGGCTGTGGCCTGAAGACGAATTCGTCTCGGTTAAAGTGCCGGTATTCTCCTTCGCGAAGCTGCGCCGCGTCGACCCGACGCTGACGCCGGAAATGAAATCGACCGGCGAAGTCATGGGACGCGATCGCTATTACGCGAAAGCCTTGTACAAAGGTCTCGTAGGCTCCGGCATGAAAATCCCGAATTCGGGATCGATCATCGCTACTGTCGCCGACAAAGACAAAGATGAAGCGATCGAAATTCTGAAGGGCTTCTACAACCTGGGCTATAAGCTGATGGCCACGGGCGGAACGGCCGACGCTCTCGAAGCGGCGGGCTTGAAAGTACGCCGCGTGAACAAGCTGTCCGACGGATCGCCGAACATTCTCGATCTGATCCGTACCGGCCAAGCGCAATTCGTCGTCAATACGCTGACGAAAGGCAAAACGCCGGAGAGAGACGGTTTCCGTATCCGCCGCGAAGCGGTAGAAAACGGCGTCGTGTGCTTGACGTCGCTCGATACGGTCAGCGCGCTGCTGAACATGCTGCAGGCGCTTCGCTTCTCCAGCGAGCCGATGCCGGCTTTCCAATCTTAATAAGCGTTAGGCGCCCGGTCCCCGAGCTTCAGGGGGATCGGGCTTCTATATGAAAAGAGCTCGAGGAGGAATATCGATGACCGTTTTGACGCGTGAGCAAGCGGCAAGCAAGATCATGGTGGCGCTGGACAAGCCCGATGCCGACGCGGCATTGGCGCTCGCCGCCGGCCTTCAGGGGGCGGGCTGCTGGATGAAGGTGGGGATGGAGCTGTTCTACGCGGCCGGTCCTTCCGTCGTCCGGGAGCTGAAAGCGAGAGGCTTCCGTATTTTTCTCGACGTGAAGATGCACGATATTCCGAACACCGTCCGCGGCGGGGCGCGCAGCATCGCCAGGCTCGGCGTGGATTTGTTTAACGTCCATGGCGCCGGCGGCGTCGCGATGATGAGAGCGGCCGCGGAAGGCGTAAAGGAAGCCGTCGAATCCGGCGATGCGGCGAGCGTGCCGATCGTCATCGCGGTTACGCAGTTGACGAGCACGAGCCAGTCGGTGCTGAATGAACAGATCGGCATCGCCGGTACGATCGAAGAAGCGGTCGTTCGCTACGCCCGGCAAGCCCGGGAAGCGGGACTGCAAGGCGTCGTCGCGTCGCCGTTGGAAGTTGCCGCGATCAAAGCCGCGTGCGGCGGCGACTTCCTGACGGTCACCCCGGGCATTCGGCCGGCATGGGCCGAGACCGGCGACCAATCGCGCATCACGACGCCGCGCGACGCGGTCGTCGGAGGCACGGATTATCTCGTGATCGGCCGTCCGATCTCGGGCGCGAGCAAACCGGCGGAGGCGCTGGACAACATTTTGAAGGAGATGACCGAATCATGAGCCAAATTACTTTGGAGCAACTTCCGTCCCATATCGCGGGCAACCTGTTGGAAATCGGCGCCGTAGCCTTGCGTCCGAACGAGCCGTTCACGTGGACTTCCGGCATCATTTCTCCGATCTATTGCGATAACCGTCTGACGATGAGTTATCCCGAGATCCGCGAAGCGATCGCGGAAGGCTTCGCGACGCTGATCCGCGAGCACTACCCGGACGCGGAAGTGATCGCGGGCACGGCGACCGCGGGTATTCCCCACGCCGCATGGGTGGCGCAGAAGCTGTGCTTGCCGATGGCCTATATCCGCGACAAAGCGAAGGGACACGGCAAACAAAATCAAATCGAAGGCCAGATCAAGGAAGGACAGAAGGTCGTCGTCATCGAGGATTTGATCTCGACGGGCGGCAGTTCTTTGAAGGCGGCTCTCGCGGTCATCGAAGCCGGAGCGGAAGTGCAGAGCGTGCTGGCGATCTTCACCTACCAGTTCGCGAAGGCGGAAGAAGCGTTCCGCGACGAGGGCATCGAGCTGCGTACGCTCTCCAACTACAGTGCGCTCGTAGACGAGGCGGTGCGCCGCGGTACGATTAGCGCGGACGACGTGAGCTTGCTTCAATCGTGGCGGGAAAGCCCGGAAACTTTCGGTAAATAACATAGTGAAATTATCCAAGACCTATGCTAGTATTGGTTCAAGAGAACCAATAAAGGGGTCTTCATATGCCGAACGAACTACTGGTGGCCCACTGTCCCGATTGCGGCAACGTATTCCAAAAGAACATACGCAACTTATGTTCCGACTGCGCTGTCCGGATGGACGAGCAGACTCAGGCGATCGAGCGTTATCTCGTTCGTAATCGGATGGCGAGCAACGAAGAATTGGCCGCGGCCGCTTCGATTTCGACACGCAAGCTGCGCAACTGGATCCGATCCGGCCGGCTTAACGTATTTCATTATCCGAACCTGATGGACGAATGCGATCTTTGCTCTTCTCCGATCCGCAAAGGGCATCTGTGCCATTCTTGCGCGGGAAGAATCAACGACGACATCGAGCGGACGTTCGAAAGGGAACGCGTGCAGAAAGAACGTTTGCGGGCGGCGAGCAGCTACATTTTCCGAAACTAGAAGTCCGCGCGAGCGCGGATCTACGAAAGCCCATTCTACGGCGATTAGCCGTTCGAATGGGCTTTTATTCGTTTATAAGACGCTCTGTCTATTATCCCTTTCGCTCAGGTTGCGGCCAGTGCAATCGTTGAGGAGAACGGCTCTAGCCACTATCCCTTTTGCTCAGGAAGGGGACGGGGTTACCGATTGTTGAAATGACTATGCCCACTATCCCCTTTACTCAGCCTAAAAAAGGGGGGAGGGGACTGTCGCCTCCATCGAGACTGATCAAGGGGGATAGTAACGCAAGGGAAGCGAGCATATGTACCTTCGAACAGTAGCCTGAGCTACGGGGATAGTGGCTATAGGGAATGGCGCGAATACCCCTCGAACCGCAACCTGAGCGAAGGGGATATTGGCGATAGCGATTCCCGCGGCGATGCCCCCGTACGTTTCCTGAGCGAGAGGGATAATGGCCCGACGAGACCACGGCAGTGTATTACTTGCCGCTTGCGCCGTTAACTTCTTTCAGCCACGAACGGATCGCCGCGTTGGGAACGTCGGACGCTTTCGGAATGGCGACCGGGTCGTCGGTCAGGCGATACTTCGTCTTCAGCGCTACGATGCGCGCCACGCTTTGGTCGATGCGGGCCTCGCTGATCCGGCCGGATCGCACGGCTTGCAGAAGCTTGTCGTAGACGGACTTCGCCGCGTCATAGCCGTGGGCGACGAGAAGGATGTCGCTGCCCGCTTCGACGGACTTGACCGCCGCTTCGGAGATGCCGTAATGGTCGGAGATCGCGCCCATCGTCAGGTCGTCCGTGATGACGACGCCGTCGTAACCGAGCGTGCCCCGCAATTGCTGGCCGATGATCACTTTAGAGAATGAGGCGGGAGCATCCGGATCGATTTTCGGAAACAAAATATGCGCGACCATGACGGCATCGGCATTATCGGCGATGGCGGCTTTGAACGGCACCCATTCCATCGCTTTGAGCTGCTTGGTCGTCTTATTGACGACGGGTAAGTCCAAGTGCGAATCCACCGCCGAATCCCCGTGACCGGGAAAATGCTTGACGACGCCGATCGTTCCGCCTTCCCGCAGTCCCTGCATGACCGCGAGTCCCATCCGGGTCACGACGTCGGCTTTATTGCCGAACGCCCGATTGCCGATGACGGGATTCTTCGGGTTGCTGTTGACGTCGAGCACGGGTGCGAAGTCGACGTTAATGCCAAGCATCGTCAGTTCTTCGGACAACAAAGCGCCCATCCGTTCGGCGAGCTCCGGTTGACCAGTCCGCCCGACTTTGGCAGCGTCCGGCATGGCGACGAAGTCGGCGGGCAGTCGGCTTACCCTTCCGCCTTCCTGGTCGACGCTGACGAACAGGGGTACGGGGCTATCCTCGTTCGCTTTTTTCAGTTCGTTAACGAATCTAGCCGAACCGGTCAACCCGGAAAAGTTGTTTTTAAACAAGATGACGCCGCCGACGCGTTGTTCGGCGATCATTTTGTTAGCGGAGGTATCGAGTTTCGTGCCTTCGACGCCCGCGAGGATCATCTGTCCGACTTTCATTTCCAGCGACATGCCGCGAACGATCGCTTCGACTTCTTCGCCGGGAACGGTTGCGCCGGCGGATGACGTCGGAGAAGGGGGCGTCGTTTCGGGCGTCGCGGTCGGCGTAGGCGAAGGAGGAGTTTCGGTCGGCGAGGCGGACGAATTGGAGGAAGCGGTCGGTTGGCTTGAGACGGACGCTTGCGGAAAGCCGTCCGGAGAAGCGTTCGAACAGGCGGCTGTTCCTAGTAGCAACGTCAAGCAGATGCCGAAGACGGCGAACGATAAGCGAAGTGGGTTGATCATAAGCGAAGAGCTGTCCTCCTTATGAAAAGACTCCCGGGTTTCCGTGAGGAAAACGCGGGAGTTCTGTGCGGATTAGACTTCGAACGAGCTTTTGAGAGAGACGATGCGGTTAAACACGAGGCGTTCCGGCGTCGTGTCTTTCGGATCGACGTTAAAGTAGCCGTGACGGAAAAATTGGTATTTGTCCCCGCCTTCGGACGATAACAAGCCTTTCTCGACGAAACCGTTCAACGTCTCGAGAGAGTTCGGGTTCAGGTGATCGAGGAACGACTGGCCTTCTTCCTCCACGTCGTCCGTGATGAGCGGCTCGTACAATCGGAACTGAGAGGGAACGGCGTTAGACGCTTCGACCCAGTGGATCGTTCCTTTGACTTTGCGGCCGGTAAAGCCGGAACCGCTCTTCGTCTCCGGATCGTACGTGCAACGGAGCTCGATCGCATTGCCGTCGGCGTCGCGGACGACTTCCTCGCACTTGATGAAATAGGCGTGCTTCAGGCGCACCTCGTTGCCGGGGAATAAGCGGAAATACTTCGGCGGCGGATTATCCATGTAATCGTCGCGCTCGATGTAGATTTCGCGGGAGAACGGAATTTGGCGATGTCCCATTTCGGGATTCTCCGAGTTATTCTCCGCGTCCAACCATTCGACTTGGCCCTCCGGATAGTTCGTGATGACGACCTTCAACGGCTGAAGGACGGCCATCGTGCGAAGAGCTTTGAGTTTCAGATCCTCGCGGATGAAATGCTCCAGCATCCGTTCGTCGACGACGCCGTAGCTCTTGGCGACGCCGATCTCGCGGCAGAACGCGCGGATCGCTTCCGGCGTATAGCCTTTCCGGCGAAGCCCGGAAATCGTCGGCATGCGCGGGTCGTCCCAGCCGTCGACGGCTTTCTCGTCCACGAGTTGCTTGAGCTTTCTTTTGCTCATGACGGTGTTCGTCAGGTTCAGGCGCGCGAACTCGTATTGGCGAGGCGTCCAAGGCATCTCGCATTCCCGGACGACCCAGTCGTAGAACGGGCGTTGGTCTTCGAATTCGAGCGTGCAGATCGAATGCGTCACGCCTTCGATCGCATCTTCGAGCGGGTGCGCGAACGCGTACATCGGGTAGATGCACCATTCGTTGCCCGTGTTGTGGTGATGGGCGTGAACGACGCGGTAAATGACCGGATCCCGCATGTTGATGTTCGGGGAACCCATGTCGATCTTCGCCCGCAGCACTTTCGTGCCGTCGGCGAATTCGCCTTCCTTCATGCGGCCGAACAGGTCGAGGTTCTCCTCGACGGAGCGGCCGCGGAACGGGCTTTCTTGGCCCGGGGCGGTCAGCGTGCCCCTCGACTCGCGGATTTGTTCGGCTGTCTGGTCATCGACGTAGGCGAGGCCTTTGCGAATGAGCCGTTCGGCGCGAGCGTACATTTCCCCGAAGTAGTCGGACGCGAAGAACAAGCCGTCCCACTCGAAGCCGAGCCACTCGACGTCCTTCTTGATCGATTCGACGTACTCGACGTCTTCCTTGACCGGGTTCGTATCGTCGAAACGCAAGTTCGTTCTTCCTTTGAACTCGTCGGCAAGCTCGAAGTTGAGGCAGATGGACTTCGCGTGCCCGATATGCAAGTAACCGTTGGGCTCGGGCGGGAAACGGGTAACGACTTCTTTCGTTCTCCCGGAGGCGAGATCCTCGGCCACGATGTTTTTGATGAAATTCGATGACGGCGTCTTAGTTTCCAAGCGAACCAACCTTCCTCACAGATCAAAGTATATCTTCTAATAATACACAAAACCGACCGTGCTTATAAAGGGCTAGAGCAAAAATTGGCGAAATGACGAATCGTGGACATAAAAAAATGATAAAGCGTTCATTTTGCCGTAACTTTTCTAATCAAAGTCTCGTTATAATCAAAGAAGAGATTGGTAAGGGAGGAAAAGGCATGCTGTCATGGTTGGGCCTGGGCTCGGCGGCGGAGGAAGAGATCGTTCAAGCCGAGAAGCCGGCGCGGGATACGGAGACGGCCGGTCTTGCCGCCCTCGGGGAGCCGCTGCTGACCGTCGGCAACGTGGAACGATCGTTCGACGTGGGAAGCCAGCAAATCCGCGTCCTGAAAGGGATCAACCTGAGCCTGTATCCGAAGCAGCTCATCATGTTGAGGGGAAGATCCGGCTCGGGCAAGACGACGCTCATGAACTTGATGGGAGGTCTAGATACGCCCACGAAAGGCGAAATATTTTTCAAAGGGCGACCGTTCCACAAATGGGATGACGACAAGCGCACGGAAGTGCGCAGGAAGGATATCGGCTTTATTTTCCAAGCGTACGCGCTCATGCCTCTATTATCCGCTTACGAGAACGTCGAGCTTTCGCTCCGCATGGCGAATACTCCCCGCGCGGAGTGGAAGCCGAGAATTACCGCTTGCCTCGATCTCGTCGGTTTGACGAAGCGGATGCACCATCGGCCGTTCGAGCTATCGGGGGGAGAGCAGCAACGGGTCGCGATCGCGAAGGCGATCGCCCATAAGCCCAGCCTCTTGCTCGCGGACGAGCCGACGGCGGAATTGGACAGCCAGATGGCCGCGCAAGTGATGCAAGTATTCAAGGAAGTCGTCGCCGCGGAGAACATGACGATCTGCATGACGACGCACGACCCTACGATTATGGAGGTAGCAGACCATGTCTATGAAATGGTGGACGGCGTATTCGTCGGCCAATAACACTAGCGTCGCCAAACGGAAAAACCGCAAAACCGCGACTCTGCTCGCCGCGTTGGCATTGTCCGTCGCGTTGACGGGATGCAGCCTGTTGCCGAGCGAACCGGAAGAAGAAGATTTGTCGGCGATCCAGCTTCCGAAAATTTCGGAAAAGCCGAAATACGACGTCGAATCGAAGACGTTGGAGACGACCGTTCAAGGCTCCGGCAAGATCATGTCCACGCAGGAGAAGTCGCTCTATTTTACGCTTGAAGGCAAGCGTCTCAAGAAATTGTACATACAGCCCGGAGCCGACGTGGAAGCCGGTCAGACGATCGCCGAGCTCGACGTCGACGACATGAAGAAACAATTGCGCAACCAGACGCTGGCGTTCAAGAAGACGGAACTGACGATGAAGCAGACGCTCCGCAACAAGGACGAGATGGACCCGATCGAATTCGAGCAGGCGATGCTCAGCTTCGAGGAATCGAAGCAGGCGCTCGCCGACATGCAAGAGGATATCGACAAAGCGGTGCTGGTCGCGCCGTTCTCCGGCAAAGTCGTCTCCCTACCGGTTCAGGAAGGCGCGCAGATCAAAGCTTACGATACGATCTGCATCGTGGCGAACCCGAGCAGCCTCGTCGTGGCGGCGAGCATATCGAAGGACGATCTCGCGAAGGTTGCGCTCGGTATGGAAGTGCGCGTCGACATCAATAGCGCCGGTCAAGTGAAAGGCAAAGTGAAGCAGCTCCCGATCCCGTCCGCGGACGGTCAGAACGGCAACGGCGGGAACGGCGGCCAAGGCAACAAGCCGGAAAGCATCAACGATTTTACGCTTATCGAAGTGGCGGACATGCCGAAGACGGTCGTGAGAGGTACGCCTTTGTCGGTATCCGTTATCGTCAATAGGAAGGAAAACGCGACGACGATTCCGCTCGCCGCGCTCCGGACGATCGGGGTTCGCACGTACGTGCAGGTGGCCGAGGCGGACGGCAGCAAACGCGAGGTAGACGTGGAAGTCGGCCAACAGACGTCGACGGACGCGGAAATCATCAGCGGGTTGACGCCGGGACAGAAAGTCGTAGGTCGTTAAGCGATGAACGCTCTCATTCGTTTTCTTTTTCGCAAAATGTGGAACACCCGCTGGATGACGCTGAGCACGCTCGCGGGTTTGCTTGTCGCGGTCGCTTTCACGACAAGCATTCCGATCTACGCGGACGGCGCATTGAAACGAGTCGTCTCCCAGTCGTTGCAAGACAACAGCGAAGGTCTTCCGGCGGGTTCGCTGCTCATTCGTTACCAATCGACGGACGGTCAAACCGACCTGGAAAGCTTCAAAGCCGTCGATAAGTATATTCGCCAAGACGTTCCCGCCGATATCGGATTCCCAGTCGAAGCCAGCCAGCGGAGCTTGACGCTTCGCAGCGCGGAAGTGTCGCCTGAGGATCCGAAGACGGTGGACGCGAGCCGTACGCGCAAGCTGACGCTCGCCGCGTTCAGCGGCCTCAAGGAGCAGACGGAAGTCGCCGGCGGCAAGTGGTTCGCGGACCGCGCCGAAGCGGACGGCACGCTGCAGGCGGTCATGATGGAGGAGGCGATGTTCCGCAACGACCTTCACGTCGGCGACGTGCTGCTGTATCCGGTTTCCGGAAGCGGAGACCGGAGCTTGCGCATCCAGATCGTCGGCTCCTTCAAGGCGCTCGACGAGAACAGCCCGTATTGGTACCAAGGGCTCGAAGGAACTCTGAACAACGTCTACATCGCGGACGACGCGTTCGTGGAGGACGTGTCGGCTAAGCTGAAACTCCCGATTCAAATGGCCGGTTGGTATGCGGCATACGATCTTCGGGAGATCAAGACGAGCCAGTTGTCCCCGTTAACGGGCAAGCTGAACCGCATCGATATCGAAGCATACAAGTTATTGAAAGAAACGCACGTCGAGCTGTCGTTCGCGGATATGCTCGGCGACTTCCGCCGCAGCAGCATCCAGCTCCAGACGTTGCTGTTCACGCTGGCGGCGCCGATGATCGCGATGGTGTTCTACTTCATCACGATGAACGCGCAGCAAGCGCTCGAGAAGCAACGTTCCGACATCGCGGTACTTCGCAGCCGCGGAGCGAGTACGAGACAGGTGTTCCTACTGTTCCTGCTGGAGGGCGCGCTGCTCGGCATCGTCGCGTTACTCGTCGGACCGTTCATCGGCTGGTTCATGGCCAAGAGCATCGGTTCGGCGAGCGGGTTCCTCGAGTTCGTCGACCGTAAGGCGATACCCGTCGGCTTCTCGACGGACGGCATTCTCGCCGGCCTGGCCGCCGTGCTCGTGGCGATCGGCGCGGCGCTCATCCCGGCTCTCGTGTTCACGCGCACGTCGATCGTCGACTACAAGAGACAGATCGCGAGGGGAGACCGCAAGCCGTTCTGGCAGAAATGGTTCCTCGACGTCATCTTGCTCGGCGTGGCCGGCTACGGCTGGTATTTGTTCAACGAACGGCAAATGGTCAGCTTCAAAACCGGCGTCACGACCGACCAACTGAACGTGCAGCCTTTCCTGTTCTTCGTTCCCGCCTTGAGCATCTTCGCGGCGGGGCTCGTGTTCCTGCGGTTGTTCCCGCTCATTCTGAAGCTGCTCAACGCGATCTGGAAACGGATCCTTCCGGTTCCGTTCTACTTGACGCTCACGCAATTATCCCGTTCGTCCAAATCGTACTATCCGTTGATGATCCTGCTCATTCTGACGCTCGGACTCGGCGTCTACAATTCTTCCGCCGCCCGCACGATCGGCCTGAACTCGGAAGAGCGTATCATTTACAAGTACGGCTCCGACGTCGTCGTGAAGACGGTGTGGGAAGGCCAAGCGGAGTATAAGCCCACGCAGCAGCAAGGTAATGGCGGCAACGGAGGCAACGGTGGAAATGGCGGCGGCAACGGAGGCGGGGGCAGTGGGGGGAACGGCGGCAACGGCGGGAACGGCGGCAACGGCGGGGGCCAAGGCTCGCGACCGACGCCGACCCGGATCAATTATAACGAGCCTCCGTTCGAAGTATTCCGTTCGTTGCCTGGCGTCGAGCATGCGGCCCGCGTCCTTCAGACGAAGAGCAGCTTGACCGTGTCCGGCAAGACGGCGGGTCAGACGACGATCATGGGCATCGACAACGTCGATTTCGCCCGCGTCGGATGGCTGCGCAAGGACATGTACAATATCAATCCTTACAAGTATTTGGCTTGGCTCGGCCAAGTGCCGGAAGGCGCGATCATCTCGTCCAACGTCGCCAAGAAATTCGATCTGAAGCGCGGAGATACGGTATCGACGGTCATTCAGGAGCAGCAGATCGAGTTCATCATACTCGATATCGTGTCGTATTGGCCGAGTTTGTACCCGGATCAAGCGCCGTTCCTGATCGCCAACTTGGATTACATTTACGATCAAGTGCCTCTTATCCCGTACGACGTCTGGCTGAAGATGGAGCCGAACGCGAAGACGGCGCCGATCATTCCGGCGCTGCAGGCGAAGGGCATCGAAATCGCGTCCATCGACGACATGAGAAGCGAGCTCGTCACGCAAAGCAAACACCCCGCGAGGGGCGGCGTGTTCGGCATTCTTAGTCTAGGCTTCCTCGTGACCGTTATCGTCTCGCTGTCCGGCTACGTGCTGTTCTGGTTCTTTAACCTGTCGCGCAGGGTCGTGCAGATCGGCATTCTGAGGGCGATGGGGCTTTCCCGCAAGCAACTGACGGGAATGCTGCTTCTCGAGCAGGTGTTCACCGCGGGCTTGTCGATCGGGCTCGGCATCGGTATCGGAAAAGTCACGAGTATTCTGTTCTTGCCTTTCCTGCAGACGACGGACAATTCCACCGATCAGGTGCCGCCGTTCAGGGTCATCTTCGAGGCAACCGACACGATGAGGCTGTACATCGTCGTCGCGGTCATGATGAGCATCGGCGTGGCGCTCTTGATTACCCATATCCGGCGCCTGAAGGTTCATCAAGCCGTCAAGCTGGGAGAAGAGAGGTAAACGATGATTCAATGCGAAGGGCTCGTCAAGATTTACAAAGCCGACGACTTGGAGGTCGTCGCCCTGCAAGGGCTGAACCTCTCCGTTAAGCCCGGCGAGATGATGGCGATTATCGGCAACAGCGGCAGCGGCAAGTCGACGCTGCTCAACATTCTCGGCGGGCTTGACCGTCCGTCCGCCGGGCAAGTAAGAGTCGGGCCGTGGAATCTGCTGAAGGTGGACGACGAAGCGCTCGTGAAATACAAGCGCGACACGGTCGGGTTCATCTGGCAGAACAATGCCCGCAACCTGCTTCCATTCTTGACCGCGCTCGAGAACGTCGAGATGCCGATGATGTTCTCCGGCAAGCTCGATAGGTCGTACGCCAAGCAACTGCTCGAGTGGGTCGGACTGAAGGAAAGGATGCACAACAAGCTGCAGCAGCTCTCGGGCGGCGAACAGCAACGCGTCGCGATCGCCATTTCCTTGGCGAATCGGCCGCAATTGCTGCTCGCCGACGAACCGACAGGCTCCGTCGATTCCAGGACGTCGGACATTATCATGGATATTTTCCGCAAGTTCAACAAGGAACTCGGGGTGACGATCGTTATCGTAACCCACGACTTGTCTCTCGCGGGCAAGGTCGACCGGGTCGTCGCCATCCGCGACGGACTGACGAGCACGGAATTCATCAAACGCAACCCGAACCTGGATTCGGCGGTTTCCCTGTCCGGCGGACAGACGCCGGAAGAAGCCCACGAAGCGTTCGTCGTCGTGGACAGGGTCGGCCGCCTGCAAATTCCGAAAGAGTATTTAAGCGCCTTGTCGATCGGCGATAAGGCGAGCATGGAGTTCGACGGAGACAAGATCGTCATCACGAAACCGAAATCATTGGAGGGGGACCAATCCGCATGAACAAGAAAAAGATGACCCGCAAATGGATATTGTCCGGAATGGCGCTGAGCTTGCTCGTGCCGACGCTGGCGGCGTGCAGCGCCGACAAGGGCAAGGATTCCGACGTCCGCCGGACGCTCCGCATCGGCACGATGTCCGGCAGCAAGCAAGACGAAGTCTGGTTCCGCCAGCAGTTCACGGACATGTTCGAGCTGACGCACGACGGCATAGACATCGAGATCGTACCGGCGATCGACTATACGGAAAATCAATTCGAAGACCAATCGAAGCAGCAAGAGCAGCCCGATCAGATGGAGAAGGTCAAAGCGATCATGACGGGCGCCAATCCGGTCGACGTTATGATTTTCGACATGAGCATGCTTTCGCCTCTCGTGAACGAGAACTTGCTGAAGCAGCTCGATCCGCTCATGAAGGAAGACGAGATCGACGCGAACGATTTCGTGCCGGCGGTCATCGACGGCATCAAGGAGCAAGGCAACAACTTCGTCTACGCGCTTACGCCGACGTTCACGCCTTCGGCCTTATACTATAATAAGAAGCTATTCCAGAAAGTCGGCGCGGAAGTGCCGAAAGACGGCATGAGCTGGGACGAAGTGTTTAATCTCGCGCGCAGGATGAAGTCGGGCACCGGCAAAGACGCGGTATTCGGCTTCAGCTTTAACCAATGGGGCGCAAGCGAGAGCTTCTGGGACGTGCAAAACTACGCGGCTCCGCTTCAACTGAAAATGTTCGACGACAAAGCGGAGACGATGACCGTCAACACGCCTCAGTGGGAAGCGGTATGGAAGTCGGTCGCGGACTTGTACAAAGACCACGTCACGCCGCGCCAGGAAGACATGAACGCGATGTACGAGCAACCGGCGGACGGTAAAGTCATCAACAATCCGTTCCAAGGTCAGCTGTTCCTGAACGGCAAAGTGGCCATGACGATCGGCGGCTACGACATGATCAACCAAATCGAGCAATTGAACAACAACGCCGATAAGTTAAAGCTGGAGAAGCTCGATTGGGACGTCGTCACCGTTCCGTTCCATGCTGGCCACGAAGGCGTCGGCGGTAGCATCTACTTGAACAATCTGTCAGGTGTCAACGCCAAAGCGGCGAATCCGGAAGACGCTTGGGAGTTCGTGAAATTCATGAACGGCAAGGAATGGTCGAAGCTGAAAGCCCGCAGCACGTACGAAATGCCGGCTCGCAAGGAATTCGTGAAAGTACGCGACGGCATGAACTACAACGTCGACGCGTTCACGAAAATGAAGCCGGCGCCGATGCTGCAATCTTCCCTTAAAGAGCAAAAGCTGTACCGCGACAAGCCGAACCTGTACATGGTGACGGAGCTCGGCAACCGGTTCTACGGCGAAGTGATCCAAGGCAAGAAGTCGGTCAAAGAAGCGTTGGCGGCTTGGGAGACGAAAGGCAACGACTTGCTGCAAAAAATCAAAACGAACCCGAAAGGCCAGATCGACGGCGTGTTCGACGACGTGTACGGCGGCGGCGACGGCGGCATTATCATCGACAAGCGCGCGGTGGAAGCGGCTGCGGGCGTGGGTTGAACGACGTCTAAGAGCACTGATCCTCTTTAACAGAACGAACCGCATCTCCCGTCGACGGGGGACGCGGTTCGTTTTTTTCGCGGGGAACGCGGGCATCCTATGATCATCCACGGTTTACACGAAAAGGAGATCGAGGAGGAACGATGATGAAATGGGTGTATTGGTCGAGGCTGTACGACAGCAAATTCCAGGCGGGGTGCTTGCTGCAGCGAATGGAACACGACAGCTGGGTGTTCGGGGTCGAGGTGCCCCGGGAAATCGAAGTATTCCGTTCGAAGAAAGGAAAATACGGCGTGCGTTACGTTCCTTGACGGAACCGGCGGCTTCGGGTGTTGGCTAGAAGCTCTTCCTGTGCTAAGCTGAGACGAGAATAGCGCAATGGAGGGGAACGTACATGAGCATGCGCAGAATGCCGTTATCCGCGGAGACGGCCGTGAAGCTGGCTGCTTACATGAAGGTGCCGCTCGAGCATCTGATGCATATGCCGCAGCATATTTTGCTTCAGAAGCTAGCGGAGATGGCGAAGTCGCAGACGGACGACGAACAGAAAAATTCGGAAAGCTCGGATAAAAAACAATAATATATGTTGACGGCTACCCGTCCGGTATAGTATATTATTCCTTGTCGCCAAATAAGCGCGACATGTTCAGATGACGCGGGGTGGAGCAGCCCGGTAGCTCGTCGGGCTCATAACCCGAAGGCCGCAGGTTCAAATCCTGCCCCCGCAACCAACCTTTTCTCTGGCCGAGATTAGGGCCTTTAGCTCAGTTGGTTAGAGCGGTCGGCTCATAACCGATTGGTCGGGGGTTCGAGTCCCTCAAGGCCCACCACGAGTTCTACGGTGATCTTGCATTTATACGGTTTCGCTTCGCTAGACCGATAGTCCATCATGCCGGGATGGCGGAATTGGCAGACGCACAGGACTTAAAATCCTGCGGTAGGTGACTACCGTACCGGTTCGACCCCGGTTCTCGGCACCACAACTTACTTTTACGAATCGAATCCTTTCTCACCCCGTCCGCCTCGCGCGGATAGCGGAGAGAAAGGATTTTTTGGTTTTTGTCACTACGTTATAACGACAAAGAACAGGGCCATCCCTTATCGGGATAGCCCTGTAAACGTCTCGCCGATTATTCCTTCACCGCGCCGATCGAGATGCCTTTCACGAAGTAGCGTTGCAGGAACGGATAAGCGATCAAGATCGGCAATGCGCCGATGAAGATTTGCGAAGCGCGGATCGTCCGCTGCGACATGTTGGCGACCATCGCCGCGTCGAATTTCGTCATGTCGGCTTGCACGATGATCGTCTGCATGAAGCTGGCGAGCGGAAGGTTTTCCGATTCTTTAATGTAGATCAGACCGTCGAAGTAGGCGTTCCAGTGGCCGACCATCGTGAACAAGGAAACGGTCGCGATCGCGGGCAGCGAGATCGGCAAGTAGATTGTCGCGAACGTTCGCAGGTGGCCGGCACCGTCGATGAAGGCGGCTTCCTCGAGATCTTTCGGCACGTTGCGGAAGAAGTTAAGGAGCAGAATGATATTGTACACGGCGACGAGTCCCGGCAGAATGAGCGCCAGCAGCGTATCCATCAGTCCGAGCTTTAGAATGAGGATGTAGCCGGGAACGAGACCGCCGTTGAACAGCATCGTGAACACGAAGTACCACATATAGACGTTGCGTCCGCGGAAGACGCACGTTTCTTTGGACAGCGCGTACGCGGCCGCGGTGTTGACGAGCAAGGCGAGGGCCGTGCCGAATACCGTCCGCTTGACGGATACCCATAGCGATGACAGGAAATTCGCGTTATCGAACGTTTTGGCGTATGCCTCGAAGGTGAATCCTTTGGGCCAGAACGTAACGAGCCCCGCGTTGGCGGGAGCCGTCGAGCTGAGCGAGACCATGAGCAGATGGAACATCGGCAACAAACAGCCGATCGCGATGAGCCCGAGCAAAGTATTATTCATGATGGTGAACAGCCGATACGGCAGCGTTTTGTGATACATGCGAGGACTCCCTTTCTAGAAGATGCGGTAACCGGCGAACCGGTTGGCCAGCCGGTAGGAGATGACGATCAGCACGAGACTGATCATCGACTTGAACATGCCGACCGCGGTCGCGAAGCTGAATTGACCGCTCAGAAGACCTTCCCGGTAGACGAACGTGTCGATGATGTCGCCTTGGCGATAGATCATCGGGCTGTACAAGTTGAACACTTGGTCGAAGTTGGCGTTCAGCACGTTGCCCAGCGCCAGCGTCGCGACGACGACGGCGATCGGCACGAGCGACGGCACGGTAATATACAGCGTTTGCTTCCAACGGCTCGCGCCGTCGACTTCGGCGGCTTCGTACAAGGAAGGGTTAATGCCGGCCAGCGCCGCCAGGAAGATGATCGTGTTAAAGCCGAATTCCTTCCACACGTCGCTGAACACGATCGTCAGCCGGAACCAAGCGCCGTCGCCGAGGAAGAAGATCGGCTTGATGCCGAACGCGTTCGACAGGAATTGGTTCACGAGCCCGGTCTGCGCGAGCACGTCGATCAGAATGCCGGACAGCGTCACCCAGCTAAGGAAGTGAGGCAAGTATACGAGCGTCTGGATCGCGCGCTTGTAGCCCATTTTCCGAACCTCGTTCAGCAGGAGCGCGAAGACGAAGGGAATGATCAGGTTCAGCACGATCTTCGAACCGGCGAACAGCAGCGTGTTCCACGTGATATGGATAAAATAATCGTTCTCGAACATGTAGCGGAAATGCTTCAGCCCGACCCACGGGGAGTGGGTGAATCCGAGCGCCGCCTTGTAATCCTGGAAGGCCATGACGATACCCGCCATCGGCACGTAGCAGAATACGAACACGAGCAGCGCGGCCGGCAGCACCATGAAATGAAGCATCCACGATTGCTTGCTGCCGAATGTTTTCGTCGCGCGCGACGAAGCCTTGATTGTCGGTTGTAATGCGGTTTTCGCGTCCATCGCTCTCTCCCGTTCCTGAAAATCTCATTTGTGTAACTCGTCGATCCCTGCTATTAATAGTATCAACAAGGACTTAGGGCGAACTATATGACTTTGTTAGGATCGATAGTGTTTTATTAGGAACGACTGCCGGGGGGAACGACGATGAAGCTTGGGAGAGGCATCGACTACGTCAATAATAAATACAAGGCGGGCTTCAGCTTCTTCACGAAGATGAACGCGCTCATTCTCGTCCTGTTCGTACCGGTTCTCCTTCTGTTCACTTATGCCAACAACGTCGCCTTCGGCGTCATCGGCAAGGAGCTGAAGGTGTCGAACATGAAGCAGCTCTCGTTCTTGTCGAGCCAGATCGACTCGCGGATTACGCAGGCGATGGATTTCGTCATGACGTTCTCGAAGGATCCCAACGTGCAGAAGTTCAACGGCCTCAACATCTGGGAAGACCGATACGACCGAATGCAGACGAAATACGTCATCCAAGAGAAAATGCGGCTGCAGTCGGGTTTGACGAACATTTGGCCGGTCCGTTACGCGGTGTTCTCCCAGCAGAACGAAGAGGCGCTGTCGAATTTCGAGACGGCGGTCGAATACGACGCCGATTACTTGAAGAGGAACATGACCGGCAGGTGGACGTACGGGGACGGGAAGGACGATTCGCGCGGCGATTCGAAAGCGTTTTACCGGTTTTACTCCGATTCTTACGGCCAGCAAGGGATTCTGACGGGGAGCAATCTGGTCGTCGTCGCGAGTTTCGGCCACGAGAACATTAAGAACATGCTCGATTCGTACAAAGCCGGCGGCCAAGGCGATCCGTTGTTCTACCACAAGGGAGATAAGCCGATCTTGAACAATACGGCGTCCGCGCCTCTGACGGACGAGCTCGTCGCCGTACTCGACAACGAAGCGTTCGGCGACACGATGCAGAAAGTCGTCAAGCTCGACGGCAAAAGCTATTTGGTCAGCGCGGTCAAATCCCCGCAGCTCGACTGGTACTTGGTCGATTACGTGCCGCTCGGGCATCTGCTCGGTCCGATGTCGTTCAGCCGCAACTTGTTCTACATGTCGATGATTTTGTTGCTCGTCCTCGGCTTCGTCGCGTCGGTGCTGCTATACCGGAACGTGCAACGTCCGATCCGCAAGTTGATCAAAGGTCTCCAAAGCGTGCAACGCGGCGATTTCGCCGTGCGGATCCGAGCGAGCACGAACAACGAATTCTCTTTCCTGTTCCACCGGTTCAACGATATGTCCCGGCAAATCCAGGAGCTCATCGAGAACGTGCTGAACGAGAAGCTCCGCGCCCGGGAAGCGAACCTTAAGCAGCTGCAGGCGCAGATCAACCCGCACTTCCTGTATAACTGCCTCGGTTATATTATCAACATGGCGCAGATGAAAGACGAGGAAGCGGTCGTCTCGATGGCGTACAACCTGAGCGCCTATTACCGTTATACGACGAGGATGGAGCGAGAGACGGCGACGCTGGACGAGGAGCTCAAGCTCATCGTCAACTACTTGGATATACAGAAGCTGCGCAACGGCAGAATCCGTTACGAGATCGACTTGCCGAAGGAAATGCTGTCGGAGAGCGTGCCGAGATTGCTGCTACAGCCGCTCGTCGAGAACGCGGTCATGCACGGCGTCGGCAAATCGTATTCGTCCGGCCGCATTACGATCAAAGGGGCGATGGACGGCGGCTGCCGCATCGTAACGATCGACGACGACGGCCCCGGCTTGCCGGAAGACGAGCTCGGGAAGCTGAACCGGACGATGCTGGAGCCGCTTCGGGAAGACATGGGCTGCGGTTTGTGGAATACGCATCAGAGGATCGTCAATCTCTTCGGGGAACGCTCGCATTTGCGATTCGCGTCCTCTCCGTTCGGAGGCTTCCGGGCGGAAATCGTATGGGAATACTATGCCGGCGAATCGCGTCCGGAGAATACTAAGAAGCTGGGGGACGATCGGCATGCAGATGATTATCGTTGACGACGAGGCGCACTGGGTAGACAACCTGTCCATGACGAAGCCTTGGCATAAGCTCGGCATCGAGCAAGTTCACAAAGCGTATTCCGCGCGGGAGGCGCTCCAACTGATCGAGACGAATCCGATCGACATCGTCATCTCGGACATCCTGATGCCGGAGATGTCGGGCTTGGAATTGATCGAACGGATACGGGAAAAGGACAGACGGATCAAGTGCATCATTTTGTCGGGACATTCCGATTTCGAATACGCGAAGCAAGCGGTGAAGCATCAGGCCGCCGATTACTTGCTCAAGCCCCCGACGGATCCGGAGCTGTTCGGCGCCGTGCAAGCGGCGATCGACGAGCTGAACGCGGAATGGGAAAGCGTCGGATCGCTGGAGCGAACGCTGTTCACGCTCCGGGAGAATTTACCCGTGCTCCGCGGCCAGCTGCTTCTCGACGGCTTGCGCGGCCAACGCTTGTCGTCCGGAGAGTGGGAGCGCAAGCTCGAGAGCTACGGCTTGCCGTTCCGCGAAGGGGAATGCGCGATGCTGCTCGTCCGGATGGAAGAGGAATTCGGACAGTACAAGAACAATGGGCAGCAGCTAATGGAATACGCGGTCATGAACATGGCCGAGGAAATCTTCGGGGAATACGCGAACGTATGGGGAGTCAAGGAGGATCACGGCTACTTGGCGTTCCTCCTTCAAGCGAACGACGAGAAGAAACGCGGAGGCGGAGCGGACGCGCTTCTGGAGAAGCTGGCGATGCAATTGGAGGCGAAGGCGAAGCAATTCCTGAAAGGCTCGCTGTCCGTCGTCATCGCGGACCGGTTCCGGTTCCCGGATGAACTGTCCGTCCGTTACCGCCAAGCGGTCGACTACTTCAGGCAAATCGTCGGCGACGAGAAGGAGTTCGTCATGCGCGCCTCCGACGCGCTCGGCCAAACGGAGCAGAAGCCGCTCGACGCGTTGTACATGCCGCCGACTCTGATCGGCCTGCTGGAAGTCGGGCGTTGGGACGCCGCCGGGCAGAAGATCGCCGACGTGTGCGCGGAACTCGACGACCATTGGTCGGAGTCGTGGGAGCACTGCATGGAAGCCGGATACGCGATCGCTTCGGCGTTCGCGTACGCGGCGCATCGTGGCGGCAAGACGCTGGCGGCGCTGATCGGCGACGACATGGAGGCGATGAGGAACGGAGAGGCGTTCGACTCGATCGGGAAGCTTCGGAAATGGGCGCTCGGCGCGCTGGACAAGCTGAAGACGGGAACGTCGAGCGACGTCAAAGATATCCGTTCGTCGTACGTGAGCAAAATCCAAGCGTACGCGGAGGCGAATCTCCATCTCGACGTGTCGCTTAGAGCGCTGGCGGAACACGTGAACCTGCACCCGACGCATCTGTCCAAAATCTACAAGATCGAAACGGGAGAAGGCATCAGCGATTACATCTCCTCCCTTCGCATGGAGCGCGCCTGCAGGCTGTTGCGGACGACTGACAAGAAGGTATACGAGATCAGCGCGGAGGTCGGGTATTTGGATCCCGCGTACTTCATCAAAGTGTTCAAGAAGCAGTACGACGTCACGCCGCAGGAATTCCGCGACGGACAGTAATCGCATAACAGACTCCTATCGAAACTAACAAAGTCCTATAGATGCCTCCCCCGCCCAGTTGGTAGAGTTACACATGTAGCAAACATACACCGTAGGGGGATAACGAGAATGGGTAATGCAAAAAAACCGTGGCTGATGCTTACGCTGGCCGCAACCGTCGCGCTCACGGCGTGCAGCTCGAATTCGAACGACAACGCTTCGCCTAGCGCAAGCGCCGCCGGTAGCGAGCCTGCGGCGACGAACGCGGCTCCGGCCGATCCGAACGCCGCCGATGCCGTATTCGCGAGAGGCAAATACGATCCGCCGATCGAGATCAGCACGATCATCATGCCCAAGAAATATACGAACGGAGACTCGAAAGAGAACAACGTTCACGATCGCTGGATGCTCGAACAATTGGGTTTGAAATACAAAGACACGTGGTATCCGGCAGGCAGCGACCAGTACAAGCAGAAGCTGCAGCTGGCGATCTCTTCCGGCGAGAAGCTTCCGGACTTCGTCATGGTGCCGACCGATGCCGTATTGACGAACCAACTGATCGAATCCGGACAGTTTCTGCCGATCGACGAGCTGTTCGACAAGTACGCGAACCAAACGTGGAAGGACCACGCCGCGCAACATCCGGAATTGTGGTATCCGTTCACGAAGGACGGCAAGAAGTGGAACCTTCCGATCATGGAATATACGGACAACGACGATACGCTGCTTTGGCTCCGCGAAGACTGGATGGAGAAGCTGAATCTCCAAGCGCCCAAGACGATCGCCGATCTGGAAAACATCATGGACCAGTTCAAAAACCATAATCCGGACGGGTTGAAGCCGAAAGACGTGTATCCGCTCGCGGTTTCCCTGAAAAACAACACGAACACGTGGATGGGCGGTCTCGATTGGCTGTTCGGCGCTTACGGCACCGTCGAGGAACAGTGGAACAAGGACGCGAACGGCAACCTGGAATACGGTTCCGTCAACCCGGGGGCGAAGCAAGCGCTCGCCAAGCTGCAGGAATGGATGGACAAAGGTTATATTCATCCGGACTCCGCGCTGTGGGACGAAGGCAAATCCGCGGAGATTTGGACGAAGGGCAACGCGGGCGTGCTTCCGGGCGCGAACTGGGTGCCGGACTGGCCGGCTCCGGACTTGCTCAAGAACGTCGCGGGCTCTAAATTCAAAGCTTATCCGGTTCCCGCGGGTCCGGACGGCAAAATGGGCACGAAATGGCAAAACTCCGGCGTCAACAGCAGCTTCATGATCAACAAGGACGCCGAACATCCGGAAGCGATCATCCTGTATTACAACTACTTGCTCGACAATCTGGCAAACCCGACCGTCGGCAGCAAATACGAATACGGCTTCGCGCAAGGCTACGATTGGGATATGATCGACGGCAAAGCGACGAGCAACAAGGACAAAATCAAAGACTTCAACAACGAATTCCCGTTTATTACCGGCCCGGCGCGTATTCCGGATCTGTACATGAAAACGCTAGTAAAGCTGGCGGACGGCGCTCAGCCGGAGACGCCTTACGAGAAGCAACTTGCGGAATTCCGCAAGCCGGAAAACTGGTACGCGGCGAAAGTCGTCATGTCGCAAATCGACATCCGCAAGCAAAACTATTTCACCGGCGCGGCAACGCCGACGATGATCGCCAAATGGAACTTGCTTCGCCAATCCGAGCAAGAGACGTTCAACAAAATCATCTACGGCAAGCTGCCTATCGACGCGTTCGACCAATTCGTCGCCAGCTGGAAAACGAACGGCGGCGATCAAGTGACGCAAGAAGTCAACGATTGGTTCAAGTCCGTATCGAGCGTGAAATAAAGAGGCGGATCGCAGTACTAGAAAAGTACTAGAGAAGTTCCCCGGAAGCGGGGAGCTTCTTTTTGCTATAATGGAGGTCTAAGGAAGGACGGGGATGCCACGATGCCGTTAGACGCGGATTGGGAACGGCTGCTCGCGAACGAGCGCGAACAGCCCTATTACGTTAAGCTGATGGACAGTTTGGAGAAAGAGTATGAGAGCGGAACGGTGTACCCGCCCCGTCCGGACGTGTTCCGGGCGCTCGAGCTCACGCCTTATCGCGACGTCAAGGTCGTCATTCTCGGGCAGGATCCGTACCACGGAAGCGAACAAGCCCACGGACTAAGTTTCTCCGTGCTGCCCGGCGTGAAGCTGCCTCCGTCGCTCAGGAATATATACAAGGAACTCCATGACGATATCGGTTGCAAGCCTCCCGGGCACGGATTTCTGGAGCATTGGGCGAAACAAGGGGTGCTGTTGCTGAACAGCGTGCTGACCGTCAGGGACGGGGAGGCGAATTCGCACCGCAGGCTCGGATGGGAGACGTTCACGGATCGGATCGTCGCCGCGTTGAACGAACGGGACGTTCCCGTCGCTTTCGTGCTGTGGGGCAAGCCGGCGCAGGTAAAAGGGCGGATGATCGACGAGACGCGGCATTTCGCGTTGCGCTCGGCGCATCCGAGCCCGTTGTCGGCGTATAACGGCTTCTGGGGCAGCAAGCCGTTCTCGAGATGCAACGCGTTCCTGAGGGAACGGGGGCTCGGCGAGATCGACTGGCGGTTGCCGGAGCTCGAGTTCGAGCTGTCGGCGGAACCGCTGGAGCTTCGGGCATGAGCGGCTCGGGCCGGTGGCTGACGCCGACCGGAGGTTATCTTCGCGGCTATTCGCATTCGCTGAATCCGTACGTCGGCTGCTCGTTCGGCTGCTCCTACTGCTATGTGCGGCGCATGCCGATCGGCCTGTTCCGCGGCGAACCGTGGGGGACGTGGGTCGACCTGAAAAAGGCGGATCCCGCCAAGCTCCGAGCGGAACTGAAGCGGGAGAAAGGGAAAGGACCGGTCACCGTATTCTTCTCGACGGCGACCGATCCGTATCAACCGCTTGAAGCGAGCGCCGGCGTCACGCGCGCGCTTCTCGGGGAGATGGCGGAGGAACCTCCGACTTTCGTGCTGCTGCAGACGAGAAGTCCGCTCGTCGCGAGGGATATCGACGCGCTGAGCCGGCTCGGAGATCGCGTAAGGGTCAGCATGACGGTGGAGACCGACGAGGAAGAAGTCAGGAGGGCATTCTCGCCGTCCGCGCCGCCTCTGGCCGCGAAATGGCGTGCGCTAAGGCAGCTTAGGGAAGCCGGCATCGATACGCAAATCGCGGTATCCCCGATATTGCCGCACTCGCCGACGTTCGCGGAGAAGCTGGCGGCCGCCGCTTCGCGCGTCGTCGTCGACGATTATTTCCGCGGGGACGGCAGCGGGGGCAAACGAAGCGCGGCGCTCGGAATGAGGGAGTTGCACGACAAAAACGGATGGATCGAGTGGTACGATCCATCCGTCGCGGATGATTTAGCAGACAAGTTGAAAGCGTTGATCGGGAACGATGCGGTCGGCGTCGGAGCGGACGGCTTCGCGCCTCCTCGCGTTATCGGCTAGCCGGAGCGGCGTCCGAGTAGATCGGGAATCCGGTCGAACCGTTCGGACCCGGATCGACGACGAGCTGCGGCTCGAGCGCGACTTTGTAGGAAGATGCCACATAGGTGACGACCTTCAATTCGGTAATGACTTGGGCATATATCTTGTCCGGATCGGGCTGAACGGCTTTGTATTGAATGTAGGCCGTGCCTCCGTCGAACTTGATGCCGGTAATGACGACGCCATAGCCCGCATGGGGCGCTTGGACGGACAATGTCACTTTCGTGACGGCGTCCGTTTCTTTTTCCGTCGTCAGCTGCGGATCGAACAGAACGGGCGGTTCCGGCTGCGGAATCGGTTTCGTATTCTGGATGAAGGCCGCCGTTCTGGCGATCATCGTCTTCGCTTGGGCGACGGTTACTTTGCTTTTCGGATAAAAGTAGCCTTTGCCGTCGAGCGTGACGATCTTGGCGATGAGCAATTTCTGGATGGCGTCCATCGACGTCTTGGAGATGAGCTTCGCGTCCTTGATGATTGCGAATATCTCGATCCAGGCGTAATCGCCTTTGTGGCTTAGCGCGCCGTACAACCAGACCGAGAATTGTTCTCTCGTGACTTTGGCGGCGGGGTCGATGTCTTTCGGTAAGCCGAGTCCGTTATGCTGGGCGATGATGAAGTCCCCCGCGTAAGGCGCGTTGTCTTTCACTTTCGTGAAATAATCGCTGGCTTTCGGTTCCTTGAAGAACCGGATGTCGTCGATGTTCAGCCCCAAGCCTTTCACGATCATCGTGACGGCCGTAGCCGCGTCGATCGTCGCTTTAGAGTCGTCGTTCCCGTGCTTGGCGGAACTATTGCTCGCGAACGCGGAACCGCTTAACGTCAAGCAGAAGGCGACGACGAGCGACAGAATGGCCATCGGTAATTTTCGTTTCGTTTTCATCAAAGTGATCTCCTCCTATTGCGACTATATCCATCGGATACTCTTTCAGACGCGCCATGGATGGGAAATGTTGCGAACGAATGTCTATGTACTCGCGTTCGGACGCGAGCTCTCCCCAAAAAAATCGCCAAGCCCGAAAGGACTTGGCGAGAAGAGCGCCGTCGCTTAGTAGCCTGCTTTCAAGATGATGACCAGCAGGATGTACAGAACAAGCACGATTGCAATCCCCGCTCCTATGCCAGCTACAGGGTAGCTCATTTGATCACCGCCATAAGTTTATTGTGATTATTCATCACCCGTATAGCTTATGACAGGATAAATGGAGGGTCAGTACAAACGCACAGACCGATCTATTTTTCCGCTCCTGCACAGAAAGGGAACCTTCCGATCATCGATTAACGACCGGGGGAACGACCGGGGGAACGACCGCCGGAACGACCGCCGGAGCGACCGCAAGTACGACCGCCGGAGCGACCGCAAGTACGACCGCCGGAGCGACCGCCGGAGCGACCGCCAGTACGACCGCCAGTGCGACCGCCAGTACGACCGCCAGTACGACCGCCAGTACGACCGCCAGTACGACCGCCGGTACGACCGCCGGAACGACCTCCAGTACGACCGCCAGTACGACCGCCGGTACGACCGCCGGTACGACCGCCGGTGCGACCGCCAGTACGACCGCCGGAACGACCGCCGGAACGACCGCCGGAACGACCGCCGGAACGACCTCCAGTACGACCGCCGGAACGACCGCCGGAACGACCGCCGGAACCGCCGAAGCCGGGGCCGAGAATGTTTGCTTCAAGACTGCCTTCCTCCGCCCCGTATACCGATGGGACGAAGTATTGATATTCCATGCTCACGCTACTACACCTCCCAATTATAGGGTTGGCATAGTGTAAGACGCTCGGACTGGCTCCGTCAGGGACAAGCGCGTGACGCCGGCGAAAATTGGCGTCTGCGTCGGATACAGATGACTGCGGTGCAGCGGCCTATTCGAACAACTCGTCCATGAGGCGATCGATATCGTTTTTACGCTCTTGCGTCCCGCGTTCGTCCAGGCGGACGATGCCATTCTCGACGACGACGGCGTCGCCGGGCTTCGCTTCGGACGGAAGATCGCTCCGCCGGAAATCGCATGTCGTGCCCGCGATCTCGATAACGGCGAGCTCCCCTTCGAAGCGATCGATTACGCCATGCTCCACTTACTTCACCTTCCTCATCGATATTGTTATCCCGTCGCTGACGGCGGTCACGGTTCCGTTTGCATCGGTCCTATATACGGCGACATGGTTCTCCTCGAGCCGGTTCAATACCGTTTCCGCAGGATGGCCGTATTGATTGCGGCCGACGCTGATGACAGCGTATGTCGGGGAGACGGCTTGGAGGAACGCCTCGCTCGTCGACGATACGGAGCCATGGTGACCGACCTTCAGCACGTCGGCTTTCAGCTCCGCGCCGGAGTCGGCCATGTCTTTCTCCGATTTTTTCTCGGCATCGCCGGTGAACAAGAACGACGTCGCGCCATAGGAGAGGCGCACGACCGCGCTCCAGTCGTTCAGATCATCGCCATAACCTTTGACCGGTCCGACGAAAACGGCTTCCACGCCTTCGAGAGGAAGCCGGACGCCGGCTTTCGCTTCCTTGATCGTCCGTCCTTCCTGCTTGACGGCGAGAAGAAAATCCTTGAACGTGTCGGTCGTATGCGATACTTTCGGCGCATAGACGGCTTTGACGTCGAACGCTTCGAGCACGGTGTCCAACCCGCCGATATGGTCCGCGTCCGGGTGGGTAGCGATCAGAATCTCCAAGTCGTCTACGTCGAATTGTTGCAAGTACGCGACCGCTTTGGCGCCGGCATCGTTCTTGCCGCCGTCGATCAGGATATCGTCGCCCGCGGCCGTCTTGATATAGGTCGAGTCACCTTGCCCGATATCGAGGAAATACACCGACAGCTTTCCCTTGGCGGGAGGCAGCAACGCTCCCGTTTGTGGAGCTTCGGCGGCATGCAGGGGGGACGGACTTCCGGCGGATTGCGCGCTTTCCCGTGCTCCTTGGGATTCCGTCGAGGGCAGATTGCCGCAAGCCGTTAACAGGGCGATGGAGAGTAAGGCCGGAACAACGCAACGTAAAGGTCCGAAGGACTTGGGATTCAGCATGAACATGTTGTAAGAGCTCCTCTGGTTGCGGAATATTGCCATTTTACATCGGGAAGCTTCTTAAGTCTAACGGCCGGGATTTTCCGAACGGTACGAAATGTTCCGCGGACTGGGCGAATCGGCAGGACATTCGGGACGGGCTGCGAATACCTTCGCCTTCCCGTCGCCAACTGGGCGAAAGTGGCATGACTATTATTGCATACTAGCAAGAAGAGCTCGACCGATAATGAACATTAAGATGGCCAATGGAAGGAAGAGAAAGAATAAAATTAAAGCAGGATCTTTCTTTTTAACTTCTACCCTGGACACTGCGTCATTGCGGCATCGACACGTTATTTCCGGAGATAGCTCGTAAGCATTGTTCGATTTCCTATAGTTCCCTTTCAGAACGTTTCTTTTTATCCCGCACCGGGAACATTCAAGTTCGAGGTTGCCGTTATTGGTAGCCAAATATTTCAAATGAAACCATCCTCCAATATTTCAAACTCGCGCACAGACATTATTCGACTCAAGTATACAATATTTAGGAGGGTTTGAATGGAGTTCAAGAAAACAAAAAGAGCCCTTGATTTCTCAAGGACTTGGTCGCTTATGTATGGTGATCTGAACAGGGATCGAACCTGTGACCCCTACCCTGTCAAGATAGTGCTCTCCCAGCTGAGCTATCAGATCATGTACCGTTTCGCTTACTTTATTTCGGCGGCGACAAGATATATAATACCAAGCTGGGCTGTCGAAGTCAACACTTTTCGTATAAGTTTTTCGATCTTTTCGAACCGGGGGATTGGCGCGAAAATTCTCGCAAGGAAGGGATGATTCCGCTACGGCGAACGTACATATGGAAGTAGCGGTAACCCTGCGGGAGGAACAACTCATGATGAGAGAAGCGGCCTTGCTGGCAATATGGCTGATCTGTCTATTCGGGTTGATCGGAGGCGTTCTTGCGGCGGTTGCCAGATTCGTGAAGCGGGATTCCATGAATTACGACAAGCGGTTTACGTGGGCGGCGTTCCCGTTATGGGGCCAAGGTCGGGGCGAAGGAACGCCGGACGTCGCGGAGCGGGAAGAGGCAAACTGAACGAACGCGTTCCGTCGAATAGCGAAAGGGAGACCGAGGGGGCGGCGGAACCGCGCCTTGGTCTCCCTTTATCGTATTACTCTTCTTCGTCCCATTTGCGGGAGTAAGCTTTCTTGGTCGCCCATAGGACGATCCAGATAAGCAGGGCGGCTATGATGCCTCCGATGATGAACGTGGCTAACACGCGGTGTCTTCCTTTCCGGCGAGGTATGCTCTAATCATACCGGATTCTCACTTCTTTGTTAAATCGTCCAAATCGTATATCGCGTGTTGCTCGAGGAAACGCATCGTTCCCGTACGTCCGACGAACTCCGGTTGGTCGTCGCCGTAATGCATCAAGTAGACGAATCGCTGGATATGGGCCGGCAAAGTTAGCAACTGGGGAAGGCAAGCATGGACGGCCCCCGGAGGATGCAATTGGCAATCATGGAAAATAACGTTGACGCCCCGATCGTTCACGAGCGATTCCAACAGGTCCGGATCGTACACCATGTCCCCCGAGTAGAAGAACGTCTCGTTCAGGAGCAACGAATAGCTAGCCTTGTTCGGGATGTGGCGCGTGAGCAGCAATTCGGCGCGCAACCCCGGCAGAAGTTCGTGCGGGACGCCTTCCGGAAGCGGCTTGACGTCGAAGTAATCGGCTAACGTATCGTCCGGATTTTGCTGCAGGCCGCCTTTCAGGGAATGTTCCCAAAGCGGATCGACGAGCGTGTCGGCGACATATAATAACGGCTTGCGGCCGTATAAGAATTTCATTTGGAAAGCGAATTCCTCGACGCCCCCGATATGGTCGGCGTGCATATGCGTAAGCAGCAACGCGTCGATATCGCCGAAGTTATAGCCAAGGTTGAATAGCGCTTTAGGAGCGGTAATCCCGCAATCGATCATCAGCTTTCGACCGTCGACCGTCAGCAAAGCGTTATTGTTGTCGAACGTTTTCGCGAAGGCGCTTCCCGTTCCCAGCATTTGAATTTTCACTAAGCTTCCCCCTACGCGTTGTGCGGAACCTACTCGTCAGTCGCTTTAACCAATGTACCATAATTTACCTCGCTAAGTAAGGAGGCATACGGAAAAAAGCCTTCGGATCGCAGTAGCGGCATGGGCGCCCGCCGCATAGGCTGTGAGGGAGTTACTCCCGCGTACAGCGCGAAGCGAAAGGAAGATTCCGATGGCAGCAGCGAAGGCGAGCAAGAAAAAGAAAAAAGCGCATTCCGAGACCGCGAGGCCGCAAATGAAGATCGTCACGTCCGAGACGTGCGCCGTATGCAAAACGCCTTGCACAAGAGGTCTGGATTATTTGGCCAGGATGAGCGAGCCCGGAGCCGTCGGAAACGGCGTTCCTTGCGTGCTTACGCTGCCCAAAGCCGCACCGCGGAAATAACGATTCCTCATTTCCCAGGCAAGCGCAAGCTTCGCCAGGAAGCGACAATGAAATTTTCTCCGTCCCCGCGCAACTTTCCGCTCCGTGGTCGGTATAACCAATTACAGACAAGGAACGCGAGTCGTTGAAGACGGAGGATGTTCATGATGAAAGTCCGTAAACTCGTTCTATTAACATTAGCCTTCAGTTTGATCTGGGGAAGCGTCGCTTATGCGGACACCGCGACCCAGAAGCTGCGGCTATGGATAAACAAGAAGTCCGAATCGACCGGCGTCGTCTCGATCGACAACAAGACTTACGTCTCGACCGAAGCTATCTCCGAGCGGTTGCAAGGGATCGTCATCAATGACGATAACAAGGTCGACATCTACAAGCCGAACGTCCACATGCTGACCAGCTACAGGGACGGAACGATTTTCGGCGACGTGCCGAAGGACAAGAAGTTGAAGTTCAATACGTTTATCCAAGTGGATTCGCTGAAGGTGGACATCAACGCGCTGAAGCTGACGATCGCGGATCCTTACGACGAAGAGACGCTCATCGAGTCCCGCAAGCTTGGCGACAGCGATTTTCCGGACAAGGAAGCTTTCTGGATTACGATGAAGGACATTTCTTACAGCTTCGATTCGGCCGGACCGTACAAGATCCGGTTCTGGGTGAAGCCGGTAGGGGAAACGTCTTACCAGGTCGTCTCCGAGAAAGTGATCAATTCCAAGTAATTTCATTACGTGCAAGGCCGCTGCGCGCTTAGGCGCTTAGCGGCTTTTTTGCGTTCTCGTGCGCAGCCCCCTCGAAATCGCAAGGATTCGAAGGAAATCGTAATTCCGTCTTGTATGATCCGATCGTGTAAGCGCTGTATAATCTGGTCGCAATCCAATTCAAGGGAAAGGAGAGCGACGTACGGACTGGATAAGAAAAACGGCCATTCATCTCCCTTCGAAAGGATGTTAAAGATGAAAAAAGGAGCAAAGCTTCTGTACGTGCTTCAATGTTTCCTGCTTTCGTGCATTTCCGCCGTTTCCTTCGGCGCGACGAGCGCAAGCGCCGCTAGCGCGACGCTGACTAACGACGTATTCTGGAAAGACACGTCGGGCAATCCGATCTATTCCCAAGGCGGCAACATTCTGAAAGTCGGCAATACGTATTATTGGTACGGGGTGAAATACAACGGCGCGGTCACTTACTACAACAACCCGAGCGCCAAAAACAGCGATACGAGCTTCGCCGCGGTCACGTGTTATTCGTCGACCGACCTAGTGAATTGGACGTTCCAGGGCAACGTGATTAACGGAGCGACGGACGGTTCGACTTGGGATGCGGACTGGCTGGGCAGGCTGGGCGTCGTATACAACGCGAATACGCAGAAGTACGTGCTGATCACGCAATACGCGGGACCGGCCGGCACCGGCACCGCTTTCGCGACGAGCAGCACGCCGACGGGAACGTTCGCGTTCCACCACGTGCAGACTTCCGTAACCAACGTCGTCAATAATTTGCCCGGCGACCAGTCCACCTTCGTGGACGACAACGGCAAAGCCTACTTGGTGTTCAGCAATGCGAACGGGCGAACCCACCTCTATGTCTCGGAGCTGAGAACTTCCGATTATTTGAACATCGAACCGGCGACGAACGTGTTCAACAGTTCGCTAGGCGGGCGCGAAGGCAACGCGATGTTCAAGAATAACGGCGTCTATTACCTCTGTTCATCCGACTTGCATGGATGGAACGCTTCCCAGACTTACTGCATAACGTCGACTTCGATTACCGGCCCGTATTCGTCGGAATTCGTCATGACCAACTCGGGGAAAGATTATTCGCACGTCACGCAAACGGGCTTCTTCATTAAAGTACAGGGAACGTCGGGGACGACGATTCTGTTCGCGGGGGACCGTTGGAGCGACTTCGCGGGCAACGGTATCGGCTATAACCAATGGATGCCGATCACTTTCAGCGGCACGACGCCGATCTTGAATTCTTTGAGCAAATTCAATTTGGATGCGGCGGCCGGTACGTGGAGCGTGGCCGCGGGCAACAACTACGTTATGAATCCGAGCTATGAAGCGGACCGCATCACGCTGACGACGCTGACGGGCTGGTCGAATTGGAAGAACGTCGCGACGGATCCGAACAGCAATATCTCTCCTGGACGCACGGGGAGATACTCGATGACGCAATACAGCGCGACGGCTTACAGCGCCAGCATGTACCAGAATATCAGCGGCCTTCCGAACGGAACGTACACGTTGAAGGCGTGGGTGAAGAGCGGAGGCGGTCAGTCGGTCGCCCAAATCTTCGTCAAAAACTACGGCGGCGCGGAAAAAAATTATGCGATTAATTCATCGCTCAGCGCATGGACGGAAGTGACGATATCGAATATCGCCGTCACCAACGGATCGGCCCAAATCGGCGTATACAGCGTCGCGAACGCGGGCAATTGGTTGAGGGTAGACGACTGGTCATTGACTAAGAACTAGACGGACGAAAAACGACAAACGGCAGCAGGGAGAGAAACTCCTTGCTGCCGTTTGTCGTTCGTTGATCTTATTTATTTGCCCGTAACGTTCTCCCGGCTGGAATGGATCGTCCACCGGTTGCCCGACGGGTGCGGGCATTTGGCATTTTCCAACTTCGCTTTGACGGCCATCAAGCAGCCGCACCATCGGCAAGTCGTGCCGAATTGAAACGATTCGCAGGAGCGGCAGGCGTCCATTCTTCTCTCATATTCGGCTTCCGTCGTCAGCTTTACGCTCTTGATCCCCGTCGCGGAGCCGAAGGCTTGCTCGATCTCCTCCGGCGTCATATGGACGGTAGCGGTACAACCTTTGCAATGCCAAACGTCCGTTCCGGTTGCTGCCATGCCGTTCACCGCCTACTCGATCGAGAGAACGACGACGGATTTGGCCGGCAGCTTGACGAAGAGCCGACCGTTCTCGACGCGGAAGTCGGAGAACTCGACAGGGCCGATTGCATCCGGCCGTTCGAACGTATTGTGCGTCTGCATCTCGCCGGAAGTGAGCGCCGTTCCCGTTACCCGTTCCGCTTTCATTCCGCGAATGTCGCAGCTAATCTCCGCCGAGTTCGCATGGTGAAGATTGCATAGCGAGAGGTGAAGCCGGCCGTTATCGTCGATAGATGCGGAGTGGCTGATCTGTTCGATCGCTTCGCCACCCATCTCGTAGACTGGACTTTCCAAGCTCGTCTCCACGTACCGGGCGTCTTGATGGACTTTGTACATGTTCAGCACGTGATACGTCGGCGTCAGTACCATGTCGGCGCCTTCCGTCAGAATGACCGCTTGAAGGACGTTGATGACCTGCGCGATGTTGGCCATCCTAACGCGGTCGCTATGCTTGTGGAAAATGTTCAGGTTAATGCCGGCGACAAGCGCGTCCCGCAGGGTGTTCTGCTGGTACAGGAAGCCGGGGTTCGTGCCTGGCTCTACGTCGTACCAAGTGCCCCATTCGTCGACGACGAGCGCCACTCTCTTCTCGGGATCGTATTTCGTCATGATCTCGTCGTGCTTGGCAAGCAGTTCGTCCATGAACAACGTTTTCTTGAGCGTGTTGAACCAAATCTGCTCGTCGAACTCCGTGGAAGAGCCTTTGGCGCTCCATACGCCGGTCGGAAGGGTGTAATAGTGCACGCTGATGCCGTCCATGTACGGACCCGCTTCGCGCATGAGCACTTCCATCCAATTGTAATTGTCTTCGTTCGGGCCGCAAGCGATTTTGAAAATTTTGTTGTCGCCGTAATTGCGAACGTAGGCGGCATATTGGCGGTACAGGTCCGCGTAATATTCGGGACGCATCTGTCCGCCGCAGCCCCAGTTCTCGTTGCCGACGCCGAAATAAGTCAGCTTCCACGGCTTGTCGCGGCCGTTCTCCTTGCGCCAGTCCGCCATCGGGGATTCGCCGTCGAACGTCATGTAATCGATCCACTCGGACATCTCGCGAACGGTCCCGCTCCCGACGTTGCCGGAAATGTACGGCTCGGTTCCGATCAATTCGCAAAACCGAAGAAATTCGTGCGTGCCGAAATGGTTGTTCTCGACGACGCCGCCCCAATGGATGTTCACCATCCGTTTGCGGTTTTCTCTCGGTCCGATGCCGTCCTTCCAGTTGTAGGCGTCGGCGAAGCAGCCTCCCGGCCAGCGTAGCACCGGGATGCGAAGCTCCCGGAGCGCTTCGATGACGTCGTTCCTCATCCCTTCCGTATTCGGAATGGGAGAATCCTCTCCGACCCATATCCCTTCGTAAATGCAACGTCCCAGATGCTCGGCGAAGTGCCCGTAAATGTTTCGGTCGATCTTGCTTTTGGCGGAGTCGGCGTGAATGACGAGAGTGGACATGATCTTATCTCCTCTTAGTTGAATTAATATAATTATAAATTGAATTACAATAATGCTAATCACATTATAAAAGACGATTTTCCATGAGGCAACACCGTTTTTGGAAAAAACGCGAGACTTGCGGCAAAGCTTCGAAAATCGAAGGAAATCATAAGTTTGCCTTGTATGCAGGGCGTCCGGTTCCTACTATAATGAGGGGACGAAGTCGCGACGCCCGAAGGAGGGATTCTCTTGAAGCTATTGATCGTGGACGACGAGAACCGGACGAGAGAATTGCTGCGGAATTACGTTCCGTGGGACGCCATCGGGATCGACGAAGTGGAAACGGCGAGGAACGGGCTTCATGCGTTGGAGCTCGCCTCCGAGCGGAAGCCGGATATCATCCTCTGCGACATCAGGATGCCCAAGTTGAACGGAATCGAATTCGCCCGGCAATATCGGAACATCGATCCGCGGTGCCCGGTGATTTTCTTGAGCGGATTTTCCGACAAGGAATACTTGAAATCGGCCATTCACTTGAAAGCGTTTACTTATATCGAGAAACCCGTCAATCTCGACGAAGTTCGCGAAGCGGTCGAATCGGCGATCGCGCAGCGACGCGAGGAAGTCAAAAGAAGGGAAGACGAACGGCAGCTTCAGGCGGGATTCGACCGCAGTCTGCCTTTCCTTCGCCAGGAGATGGTGCGCAAGCTCGTCGCCCATCCGGAAGCGCCGAACGTCGTCCCCGCCCTGCGCAGCAGGGATACGTTCCTGTTACCGCTGGAAGGACCTTATACGGTCGCGGTCGCGGCGCTGTATTGGAGTCCGGCGGATCTTCCCGAGGAGCCCGCCGTCACCCATGAAAGAATACTCGAGTCGATCTGCCGTCACCCGAAATTGACCTCGAGGATGTTGCTGGCGGGCTTCGATTCGCGGAACCATCTGGTGGTCGTGTTGCCGGGAGATTACCGGAGTTCTTACCGGGATGGCAGGGAAACGATCGAAGAGATCTCTTCGGAGCTGCGGGCGATCGCCGGGGACAAGATCGAACTGCGGCTCGGCATCGGGGAGGCCGCCCCGTCCCTGTCCGCCATTCCGGCGGCTTACAGGCTCGCTTCCCATGCGAGCGCGTATCAATATTACGGCAACGGCGCGCATCCCGTATTCGCCAACGCGCTTGGCGAGCACTTCGCCATCGAGCCGAATTGGGAAGAAGTACGCCTGATGCGCGACCAGCTCCGCAGGGGAGAGATCGCGGAGGCTAGACGGACGGTCGAACGATGGACGGTTTACGCTCGCGAACGGATGGATCTCGATATTTCCCGGTTAAAGGATACTTATTTTCAATTTCTCGTCGCGATTATGGAAACGGCCGTGCAATTAGGGGCGGCGGAGTTGTCCGAGGATACGGAGCGCCGTTACATGTGGAAGGAAATCGACCGCATTCCGAGCTTGGACGCGCTGGAGCGGTACGTGCTCGAATTCATGGAAGCGATGACCGGGCCGTCCGGCGACGATGAGGGCGCGGGAACCGGCAAAATGCGCGAAATCGTCCGCTACGTCCATGCGCATTTCCACGAGAAGGGCTTTACGATCCGCGAGATCGCCGATCACGTCCAATTCAGCGAAACTTACTTGTGCGCCTATTTCAAAAAACAAAACAAGCAGACGCTTAAGGAATATATTACGGATACGAGAATGAACAGGGCGAAGGAACTGCTCAGGGACGCGAACGTGAAGCTGTTCGAGGTGGCGATCCGAATCGGCATCTCGGACGCGAATTATTTCACGACGTTCTTCAAGCGGAACGCGGGCTGCACGCCTTCCGAATATAGGGAGCGTGCGGTCAAATGAGACGGGGACTGCAACGCTCGTTAAACTTGAGCATACGCTATAAGCTGTTCGCGTCCTACGTGCTCGTCATTATGATTCCGTTCTTGCTGCTGCTCTTCATCCATATTAACATGACGCAGAGGGAGAATAAGGAAGCGGCAGTTTACTCGTCGCACAAGATGCTGGACGAGACGAAGGCGTATTTGCAATACAAATCCGAGGCGATCGGGGAAGTGCTTAATTTCATCGCGTTTAACGAGCTCGTGCAAGCCGGCGTCGTCGCGGATTCGAAACCTTACGAAGACATCGACGTCTGGCACATGGACGCTTTGCAATTGTCCCGGCTGATCAATCAATTCCGGTATAACGACGATATCGATTCGATTCGGGTTTACATGAAGGACGGACTTGCAGGCGCCACGGAAAACGAAGACTTCCTGCTCATGTCCAAAGTCGAGTCCGAAGCTTGGTTTCGCCGGTTCGCTTCATCGAACTCGGCGTTCGCTTGGCTTCCTTCAACGGAGCTGGACGGAGGATCGGACAGCCGGGAGCTGACCGTGCTTCGCAAAGTGCCGAACGAGCACGATATCCGGCAATTCGACGGCATCGTGCGCGCGAGCGTCAAGCCATCCGCGATGCAATCGGTGCTGAACCACGCGATTTTGACGCCTAAGGCGGCCGCGGTCCTATTGAACAACGAAGGGGAGCTGCTCAGCAAATCCGACCAATTTCCGTATTCGGCTTCGCTCGTGAAAGAAATTCGCGATCTTTATTTCAGGATTAATGCCGGGGACTCCTATTACAACGACAACTATACGGTCGACGGAAGCCGGCATTTGCTCGGCGTTCAGGCGATCCCGCATACCGACATGATGGTGGCGCTCGTCGTACCCTACGCGGATATTTTGCAATCGAGCACGAAAGCGCGCAACCGGATCGTCTCGATCTTCTTGATCGTCGTGCCGTTCATGCTGCCGTTTTCTTTCTTCGTGGCCGCTTCCGCGACGAAACGGATACGCCGGCTGATCGTGCACGTCCGCAAAGTCAAGCACGGCCATTTCCAGCTCGCGCCGCTGCCGACGAACGAGGACGAGATCGGCGAACTGACGCACAACTTCAACGCCATGGTGCAGAATATGTCGGGTCTCATCGACGAGAAATACACGCTCGGCCGCGAGGTTAAGAATAAGGAACTCAAAGCGCTGCAAGCCCAAATCAATCCGCATTTCCTATACAATACACTCGATCTGATCAACGTCATGGCGATCGAATCGGACGCGCGCGACATTAAGCGCGTCGTGGACGAGCTGGCCGTTTTTTACAAGCTCAGCCTGTCGAACGGCAAAGAATACGTGACGCTCGAAAGCGAGCTGAAGCATATCGAAGCTTACGTTCGCATACAGAATATGCGCTTCGGGGACGGCATTCGCCTCGAGCTGGAGGTGTCGAGGGAACTGTACGATTGCGAGCTGCCGAAGATCTTGCTTCAACCGCTCGTCGAGAACGCGATTCTGCATGGTATTATGGAGAAAGACAGCGAGGAAGGGACGATTCGCGTGACGGCTTGGGCGGATAAAGATGACATCGTCATCGAGGTGGCGGACGACGGCGTCGGCATGGACGGGGAACGGCTCGCGTCGATACTCGTAGGCCCAAGCGGCAAAAGCGAACTCGGAGGTTACGGCGTTCGCAACATCGAAGAGCGTCTTCAGCTAAGCTATGGGTCGACGTACGGTTTGAAGTTCGAGAGCGCTCCGGGGGTCGGGACGCGCGCGCTGCTACGGCTTCCGGATCGAAAGACGGGTTGATGGCATGAAGGGGGTTATCCGGTTGATAAGGGGCAGGCCATTCCTGAAGCGGCTGTGGGCGTTCGCGATAACGGGCATGCTCGGATTGACGGCATGCTCCGGCGGCGGGGCCGGGAACGAAGGGACTTTCGATTCGGAGCACGCGAAAGAAGTGAAGCTGGTCGGTTATTTGCTCGGCGAAGCGCCGAAAGGAATGCCGGACGTGCTCGAAGCGTTGAACGCGAAGCTGAAAAAGGACATCAACGCGACGCTCGAGCTGAACTATATCGGTTGGAGCGACGTCGCGTCGAAATATCCGCTTCTGCTAGCGAGCGGGGAAAACGTCGATTTTATTTTCGCGGCGGACTGGAACTTCTACGTGACAGAGGCGACGAAAGGCGCCTTCCGGGCGCTCGATGCGGACATGCTCCGCAAGTTCATGCCCCGGCATATGGAGAAGCTGCCGCCCGGCGCGATCGAGGCGTCTTTCGTGAACGGCGCGTCGTATATGGTTCCGACCGCGTCTCCCGACCGCAAGGTGAACGTCGCTTTGTTCCGCAAAGACGTCATGGAGAAGGCCGGAATGACGGAAATCGCGAAGTTCTCGGAAATCGAGCCGTACTTGGCCGTCATTAAGAGGGATTACCCGAACATGATCCCGCTGAATCTGGATTCCCAATTCGATTTACCGACTCCCTACGGTTATTTGATGTCCGAGAAATTCGCGTGGTTCAATGCTCCGTTCGATTCCGGCGATCCGATGGCGCAAGGCGTCACGGCCGATAAAGAGAATCCTTCCGGAACGATGTACAGCATGACGGAAGAACCCTTGCTCGGATATCAGAAATTTGCGGCGGGCATCATGAAGAACTGGTACGACAAAGGGTATATCAACAAAAATCCTTACGCCAACAACGTGCGTTCCAAGGACAATTTCTGCAACGGCAAATCCGGCGTCGCGTTCGGCAATTCCATCGACATGATGAGCGTGTTCGCCTCCTGCAAGGAAAAAGGAATCGACGTCTATCCTTTTCCGATGTTATACCCGTCCGGCAAAACCTCGCAATCGAGCTGGCTGAACAACGGCGTCGCCATCGCCGCTTCCTCCAAAAATCCGGAGAGAACGCTCGAGGCGCTCGACTTGATCATGGAAGAGCCTTCATACGCGTATCTGGCCTACTTCGGCATCGAAGGGAAGAATTACGCGCTGTCGCCCGACGGCAAGATCGGGCTGCCGGAAGGCGTTACGTCGGAGGCGAACACGTACCCGCCGGATGCTTCGGGGTTCTGGTTCGTCAATAAGGATTTATTCAAGCCGCTTGCGACATGGACGGATTCATACGTCTCGCTGCAGCAACGAATAGCGGGTTATTTGGAGCCGACAATGTACTTGGGCTTCCTGTTCAATTCCGAAAGCGTGAAATCGGAGATTGCCCAGCTGAAGAACGTCTCGACGCAATACGCGCAGCCGATTTACATCGGCGCGGTCGAAGACGTCGACGCCGCTTTCGATACGCTCGCCGCGCGTTTGAAGCAAGCGGGCATCGACAAGGTGAAGGAAGAAGTCGAGAAGCAAGGAGCCGAGTTCATGGCGCGGACCCGATAAACGAAGATAGCGAATCCTCCCCCAAAAGCCTTTCCGGAAGCGATACTTCCGAAAGGCTTTTTTTGACGATTCAGAATGTATAAGTTTCACGCTTATCCATTTCTGAATCGTCTCCGCAAAGCTTCTTCAGCGCCCAGAGGACGCCGAAGGCGTTTTTGCTTGGTTTTTCCAACTTTCGTCGCTCCTGCCGCTTAGCATAGGTTTTCGAAGGTATTCGTAACTTTGTCCCGTATGGCCGTTTTCGGGCGTGTATTACGATAGACCTAGAGAACAACGGAGAGAAATTGACGGAGGTAATCGCATGAAAGATATTCGTTCGAATTGGCTGCTGTACCTGATGTTCGCGCCGGTCGCCATTTACTTTATCGTATTCGCTTATATCCCGATGACGGGGATCGTCATGGCGTTCGAGTCGTATACCCGCCAAGGCGGGATCTTCTTCAGCGAATGGGTCGGCTTCGATAACTTCCAGTATTTTTTCGCGTCGGGCAAAGCTTGGCTCGTCACTCGTAACACGCTCGTGTACAACGTGATTTTCCTAGGCAGCTATACGCTGATTTCTATCGTCGCCGCGATCTTCGTCTCGGAGATCCAGAGGAAGTGGTTCAAAAAGCTGAGCCAGACGCTGATGTTTCTACCTTACTTCATTTCATGGGTCACCGTGTCGGCTTTCGTATACAACTTCCTCAACTACGAGTACGGTATCGTGAACAAGCTGCTCGGCCGCTTTCACATGGAAGCCCTGGACATTTACTCGAACGCGAGTTACTGGTACTTGATCCTTCCTTTCTTGTACGTCTGGAAATGGGTTGGCTATGGAAGCGTGCTTTACTTGGCCGCGATCGTCGGCATCGACCAGGAAATCTACGAAGCGGCGACGATCGATGGGGCAAGCCGATTCCAGAAAATCAGGAGAATCACGATTCCGTTGCTGAAACCGACGATGATCATCTTGATTCTGCTTGGTCTCGGCCGGGTCATGAGAGGCGAATTCGATATGTTCTACCAGCTCATCGGCAACAATGGGCTGCTGATGGACGCGACCGATATTATCGACACGCTCGCGTTTCGCTCCTTGATGGGAGCCGCCGACTTCGGCATGGCTTCTTCCGTCGGCTTCTATCAATCGGTGCTGACGCTCGTCATTATATTGACGGCCAACTGGCTCGTCCGCAAATACGACAAAGATCAGGCGTTGTTCTGATCGTACGACTACCAAGAAAAGCAGGTGATCGACATGAAGAGTGCTATAGCCAACAACAAGCTTAATTCCGCTCCGGCCTTTACGGCTTTATCGTACGCGATCGTGACGTTAATCGCCCTCGTATGCGTTTTACCCTTTATCGTGCTCGTTTCCGGCGCGCTCTCTTCGGAGAGTTCCGTTCTTAAGGACGGTTACTGGTTTTGGCCGCGCGGTTTCTCCGTGGAGGCGTTCAAGTATATTTTCCGGTATCCCGAGGACGTGCTATCCGGCTACAAAGTATCGATCATCGTCACAGGCGTCGGCACGATTCTCTCCTTGTTCATCTCGACGATGGCCGCCTACGTGCTGAGTCGCAAGGAACTTCAACATCGCAATAAACTGGCGTTCTTCCTGTTCTTTACGACGCTGTTCAACGGCGGATTGGCTCCCTACTACATTTGGCTAAGTCGCAATCTGCATTTGACCAATACGTATTCTGTCCTGATTCTGGGCCCGATGTTTAACGTCTTGTACATTCTGATTTTACGCAGCTTCATCCGCGGTTCGGTTCCCGAGCCGCTCGTCGAATCGGCCAAGATTGACGGAGCGGGGGATCTGCGCATCTTCCTTCAGATGGTGCTTCCGTTAACGAAGCCGGCTCTCGCGTCGATCGGCGTATTCACGGCGCTCGCTTATTGGAACGATTGGTGGACGGCGATGATGTTTACGAACAAGGATGACTTGATTCCGTTACAATATTTGCTCTACAAAATGCTATCGTCGATCAATTTGTCGGCCGCGATGGCTCAGCATGTGACGAATCTGGACGCTCCGAAGGAAACGTTTAAGCTGGCGATGACGGTCATCGCGACGGGACCGATCCTGCTCGTCTTCCCGTTCGCCCAGAAGTACTTCGTGAGCGGCATTACGATCGGCGCCGTCAAAGGCTGATATAGGTTCCGTTTCCGGACGGAATTTATATAGATAAAGATTCGCCACCACAAAGGGAGGTACCTCAGTGAAAGTCATGAAAAAAAGCTTGTTCTCAGTAATGTCGATGTTAGTAATGCTCTCGTTGGTGCTCGCCGCGTGCGGCAATAACAACAACGCAAGCGAATCGCCAAGCGGCGCTTCCACCGGCAGCGCGGAGCCGTCGGCTACCGCTTCCGCTTCCGCATCGTCTCCGGAGTCGGCTGCGCCCGCGATCGACAATTCCAAGGAAGTGAAGCTCGTCGGATATTTGCTCGGCGAAGCGCCGAAAGGCATGCCGGACGTGATGGCCGCGCTGAACGAGAAACTGAAGAAAGACATTAACGCAACACTCGAAATCAACTATATCGGATGGGGAGACGTTGCGTCGAAATATCCGCTCATCCTCGCTTCCGGCGAAGATGTCGATTTCGTGTTCGCAGCAGATTGGAACTTTTATATTCCCGAAGCGAACAAGGGCTCGTTCAAGGAATTGACGCCTGATCTGCTCGAGCAATATATGCCGAAGTATTTCGCCAAGCAGGACCCGGCCGCTTATCAAGCCGCTCAAGTCAACGGCAAGCAATTCATGATTCCGACAACGACGCCGGATCGCAAAGTCGGTGTTATCGTCATCCGCAAGGACATCATGGACAAAGCGGGCTTAACGAATCCGACGAAAATGTCCGACCTCGAGCCTTATTTCGCGGAGATCAAAAAGGACTACCCGGACATGATTCCGCTCAACTTGGACTCGCAGTACGACTTGCCTGCACCGTTCGGCGCGTTGGTGCAGGAGAAGTTCGCTTACGCGGGCGCTCCGCAAGATTCCGGCGACCCGTCCTCCGTCGGCAACTACTCCGATCTGGAAGATGCTACGGGCAAAATCTTGAGCATCACCGACGAACCGGTTCAAAGTTCGTTCAAGTATGGCGCGGAAACAATGAAGAAGTGGTACGACGCGGGTTATGTCAACAAAAATCCGTACTCCAACAAAGTCCGTTCCAAAGACAACTTCTGCGAGGGTAAATCGGGCGTCGCTTTTGGGAACTCCGTCGATATCCAAGCTACGCTGGCATCGTGCAAAGATAAAGGGATCGAAACTTATATCATCCCTGTTTTGTCCCCGTCGGGCCATTCGCAGTCGAATAGCTGGCTGAATAACGGCATCGCCGTCGCCGCGAGTTCCAAAAACCCCGAGCGCGCCCTTCAAGCGCTCGATCTGATCATGGAAGACCAATCTTACGTGTACACAGCTTATTACGGTATCGAAGGCAAGAACTATGCCATTACAGCGGACGACAAGCTGACGCTGCCGGAAGGCGTTACGGCCGCCGACAATACGTATCCGCCGGACGCGGCAGGCTTCTGGTTCGTCGACAAAGACTACTTTAAGCCAAGCGTAAGCTGGACCGATTCGTACATCGAGCTGAACGACAAAATCAAAGGCTATTTGTTGCCTGCGACGTATCTCGGTTTCTCGTTCAACAACGATAAAGTGAAATCGGAAATAGCGAGCCTGAAAAACGTGTCGACGCAATACTTCATGCCGATGGCGATCGGAGCGGTTAAAGACGTCGATAAAGCGTTCGATACGTTGGCCTCGAAGATGAACTCCGCCGGAGTCGACAAAGTGAAGACGGAGCTTGAGACGCAAGCCGCCGCTTTCTTGGCCGCCAAAGGTCAATAGAAAACAATCGCAAAGCCGTCCCTTTCGTCATCGCGAGATGCCGGAGGGACGGCTTCTTATTATTTGTACGCGGGGAAGGGACATGGCCATTCGTGCGCTAACCCTTCGGCGTTCCCCGATAGGCGGACGGCGACAGGCCGATGATTTTCTTGAACAGCCGCGAGAAGTAGTACGGATCTTTGAACCCGAGCCCGTGGCAAACTTCCTTGACGCTAAGCTCGGAGAGGTCGAAAAGCTGGCAGGCGCGCCGCATCTGCATCCGGTGGAAGTAGTCGATCGGCGCGAAGCCGGTTTCGGCTTTGAACAGGGTGTTCAGATGCTGCTTGGATATTTGCGCATGCTGGGCAAGCTCGTCCAGCGAGAACGACAGCTCGAGATGTTCCGCCATGAATTTCATCGCATTCTCGATATAGGTTTTCTTGCGCGCATCGACTTTGCGCCCGGGAAGTAGACCGATCCCGCTTAGCAAATAGGCAATCGTCTGGGAGACGTGCGCAAGGTGGGGAACAGAGTACGATTTCGATGACAACGTATCGTAAATCTCATGAAAATGAAACACGAATTTCTCCGCTTCTCTATGAGACAGCGAGAGTGGCACATCGCTCGCTTCTATTCCCCGAACGTAATGCGGGGCCATCTCTCCCGAGAAATGAAACCAGTAAATACTCCATGGATTCGATTCGTCCGCTCCGTAGGCATGGGGGACGTCCGCCGGAAGAATGGCGAGTTCCCCTTCGCTCAGCTTGAACGAGGATCGGCTCTCGCCATTGCCCTTCGATATCCAGCCGGCACCTCCGATGCAGTAGATTAGGATGGAAGACTCGCATCCTCTTGCCCGCTCGAGATAATGATTGCGGGCTTTTGGATAATAACCGATGTCGGTCACGTACAATTGGCGAACGAGCGGATACTGCACCATCTCGCCCAGCAAATACGCCGGCAACACGATGATTTTCTCCGCCTCGAAGCCTTCTGCTTTTTTGAACATACCCATGGCTCCCGTTTTTGTATCTACAAGGACGATTGTAAACATAAATCAGAATATCGTCCATCATAAACAAGAAATCGTGAATTGTTCGAAGGCCCTCTCTTCGTTAAGGTAAGGGTAAGATCCTTATCAAGCTATCAGGAGTGACGATCATGACGAAATCCCCGTCCCGCGTACGCGTATGGGAAGAAACCGCGCACATTCCGACCTACGGCGTCGGCAAGCCGGACAAAAATCCGATGTTCCTGGAGAAGCGCGGCTATCAAGGCAGCTCGGGCAAAGTGTATCCGCACCCGGTCATCGATAAAATCGAGGACGAGAAAAAACCGCAGCCTTACCGGATGGTCATTCTCGAGAACGATTACTTGCGTATCGAGATGATGCCGGAGCTGGGAGGACGCATCTACCGGGCGATCGACCGAACGAACGACTACGATTTCGTCTACTATAATCAGGTGATCAAACCCGCCCTCGTCGGTCTGGCCGGACCGTGGATATCGGGAGGCATCGAGTTCAACTGGCCGCAGCATCACCGTCCGAACACGTACGGTCCCGTGGAGTGCCGCTTGACTAACAACGAAGACGGCAGCGCCACCGTGTGGATCAGCGAAATCGACCGCATGTACGGCACGAAGGTGACGGCGGGCTTCACGTTGCATCCCGGCAAAGCCTACTTGGAAATCTCCGCGCAGCTGTACAACCGGACGCCGGAGCCGCAGACGTTCCTTTGGTGGGCGAATCCGGCGGTCGCGGTCAACGACCATACGCAATCGGTATTTCCTCCCGACGTGACCGCCGTATTCGATCACGGGAAGCGGGACGTCTCCCGGTTCCCGATCGCGACGGGGACCTACTACAAGATGGATTATTCCGCGGGCGTCGACATTTCCCGATACAAGAACATTCCGGTGCCGACGTCATACATGGCGTACAAGTCGGATTACGATTTCGTCGGCGGCTACGATCACGCGGAGAAGGCGGGTCTTCTTCACGTGGCCAACCATCATATTTCTCCGGGCAAGAAACAATGGACGTGGGGCAACGGGGAATTCGGACAAGCGTGGGACCGGAATTTGACGGACGAGGACGGCCCGTATATAGAGCTCATGACCGGCGTCTACACGGACAACCAGCCGGATTTCACTTGGCTTCAGCCATACGAAGAGAAGTCGTTCAAGCAATATTTCATGCCGTACAAAGAGATCGGAGTCGTGAAGAACGCGACGATAGAAGCGGCGGTCAACCTGGAAATCGACGAAGCGGCCGGCACGGCGACGTTGTTCGCGTACGCGACTTCCGTATACGAGGGAGCGACGGTCGAACTCGTCGGCGCGGGCGCCTTGCTGTTCCGGGAGACGGTGTCGTTGTCGCCTCGCGATTCGTTCCGTACGACGGTCAAGCTGAACGGGAGCCTATTGCCGCATGACTTGACCGTCGCGGTGAAAGACGCGGCAGGCCGGATTCTCGTCGGATACGCGCCGAAGAAGCCGGAAATCGAAGAAGTGCCGGAGGCCGCCAAGGCGCTTCCGGATCCGGCCGAGCTCGCGACGAACGAGCAGCTCTACTTAGCGGGCCTTCACCTCGAGCAATACCGGCACGCGACGTTCGAACCGGAAGCCTATTATTCGGAAGGATTGAAGCGGGACGCAGGAGATATCCGGATCAACGTCGCTTATGGGACGTTGCTGCTTCGGCGGGGAATGTACGCGGAGAGCGAGAAGCATTTCCGCGCGGCGACGGCCAGACTGACTTGGCGCAATCCGAATCCGTACGACGGGGAAGCCTACTACCAGCTCGGCGTCTCGCTCAAGCTGCAAGGCCGGTTGGACGAAGCGTTCGCCGCCTTGTACAAGTCGGTCTGGTCCGCGGCATGGCAGGATAGCGGCTATTACGCGTTGGCGCAGATCGCGACGGAGAAGGGCTCTTACGCGGAAGCGCTAGAGCTCGCCGAGCGCTCTCTCGTCCGCAACTCCCGCAACTACAAGGCGCGCGACTTGAAGACGGCGTTGCTCCGCAAGCTGGATCGACGGGAAAAAGCGATCTCGTTCGCGCAGGAGACGATGCGGACGGACATCGCGGATTTCGGCGCTTATAACGAACTGAGGCTGGCTGCGGAAGAGGCCGGCGACGCGGCCGAAGCGCAAGCTCGGCTAGGGGAGTTGCTCATCTTGCTGCGGGGAGACCCGCACAACGCGCTGGCGCTCGCCGCGGACTATGCCGGAGCCGGATTGTTTGAAGAAGCGATCGGCGTGCTCGGTTTAATCGCGCCAAGCGATAAGGCGGACGCCTATCCGATCGTTCATTATGCGTTAGGTTATTTGTACGGGAAACTCGGCGACGCGTCGGTCTCCGCCAGACATCTTCTTGCCGGGCGCAACTCCTCGCCGGATTATTGCTTCCCGAACACGATGTTCGACTACGAGGTGTTGCAATACGCGGCGTCCGCGCAAGCGAACGATCCGAAAGCGAACTATTACCTCGGCAACTGGCTGTACGATAAGAAGAGGCATGCGGAAGCGATCGAGCGCTGGGAGCTCTCCCGCAAGCTCGATCCGGCTTTCCCGACCGCTCATCGGAACGCGGCTCTCGCCTATTACAATAAACTTGGCGACGCGGATAACGCCCGGTTGGCTCTGGAACAAGCGTTCGAGTGCGACCGGAGCGACGCCCGCGTGTTTTACGAGCTCGACCAGCTGTACAAGAAGATCGGCATGCCCCCGGAAGAACGGTTGGCAACGCTGGAGAACCATCGCGAACTCGTCGCGGCGCGGGACGATTTGTATTTGGAATACGTCACGCTGCATAATCGATTGGGACGCCACGGGCAAGCGGCCGAACTGCTGGCGGCGAGAATGTTCCATCCGTGGGAAGGCGGCGAAGGCAAAGCGACGGGGCAATACGTGCTATCCCATGTCGAGCTGGCGAAAGCGAGCTTATCGGAAGAGAAATTCGAACAAGCGGCCGAGCTGTTGCGGAAGGCGCTCGTATACCCCGATAATCTGGGGGAAGGGAAGCTGTCCGGCGCCCAGGAAAACAATATCTACTATTATCTCGGCTGCGCGTTCGAAGGATTGGGGCATGCCGAACAAGCGGAGGAAGCTTACCGGATCGCGTCGCAAGGACTCGAGGAACCGGCGAGCGCGATGTATTACAACGACCAGCCGCCGGATATGATTTATTATCAAGGGCTGGCTTGGCTGAAGCTGGGTAACGACCGCGAAGCGAAGAGACGCTTCAATAAGCTGGTCGACTACGCGGAGCGCCATCTGTTCGACGAGGTCAGGATCGATTACTTCGCCGTTTCGCTGCCGGACTTCCTCGTGTTCGAGGACGATCTGAACAAGCGCAACGAGATTCATTGCCGGTACATGAGGGGGCTCGGCCTGCTCGGTCTCGGGAACGGGGACGAGGCGTCCGCGGAACTCGAGCGCGCGCTAGGCCTGGACGGAAACCATCTCGGCGCGTTCATTCATCTAGAAGGAGCTGCGACATGATCAACTATCGCATTCGGGTCGAGAACGACCGAAAAAACATTTTCTCCGGCCATATCCATCTCGGCGGCTCCAACCCCTCCGGGGAGCGTATCGGCTTCACGAACTATTTCATGGAAAAGAACGGAGAGCCTTTCATCGGCGTCTGCGGCGAATTCCATTATTCCCGTTACGACGAACGTTATTGGGAAGACGAGATCGTGAAAATGAAAATGGGCGGCGTCAACATCGTCGCTACCTACGTTTTCTGGAATTTGCACGAGGAGGTCGAAGGGACGTTCGAATGGGGCGGCAACAAAGATTTGCGCCGCTTCGTCGAGCTGTGCGGCAAGCACGGCGTGTACGCCATCGTCCGTATCGGTCCATTCGATCACGGCGAGATCCGCAACGGGGGATTGCCGGACTGGTTGTTCGGCCGTCCGTTCGAGGTCCGCTCCAACGACGAAGGTTATTTGGCATACGCGAGACGGCTCTACGGAGAGATCGGCAAGCAACTGCAAGGTTTGTTGTACAAAGACGGAGGACCGATCATCGGCACCCAGATCGAGAACGAGCACAACCATTCGTCCGCGCAATGGGGCATGACGGTCGGCATCAACAATATGTGGCTGAACGGCGGCAGCGACGGCAACGCCCATATGTTGACGCTCAAGGAAATGGCGCTCGAAGCGGGCATCGATACGCCGATCTACACGTGTACGGGCTGGGGCGGCGCGACGACGCCGGTGCCGGACATGCTTCCGCTATGGGGCGGTTACGCCTACTGGCCGTGGATATATTACGAGACGGACCGGTTCGAGGACGTGAAGGAGCATCCGGCGACGCCGGAGTATATTTTCCGGGACAAGCACAATAACGCCATTCCGAAGAGCTACAACTTCGAGCCGTTCTATTCGCCGGAAGACTACCCGTACGCTTGCTGCGAGATGGGCGGGGGGATGGTGCAGTTTTACAAGTACCGTTTCGAGCTTCCGTATAAAAGCGTGCCGGCGATGACGGTCATGAAGGTCGCGGAAGGCTGCAATTTGCTCGGCTACTATATGTACCACGGAGGGACGAATCCGAAAGGGACGGTCAATCCTTATACGAACGATTTGGCGACGCCGAAGCTGAGTTACGATTTCAACGCGCCGATCGGCGAATTCGGTCAGGTCAGGGAGTCCTACAAGAGGACGAAGCTGCAGCATTACTTCTTCTCGGCGTTCGGGAGCACTTTCGCGCGGACGAAAACGATATTGCCGGGCGACACGTCCGGCATGGATCCGCACGACGTCGATACGCTTCGCTACGCGGTCCGTTCGCATGGCGGAGCGGGCTTCCTATTCCTGAACAACTTCCAGGACCACGTCGTCAATCGCGATTTGACCGGCTTCAACGTCAGTCTCGATTTGCCAGGCGAGACGATAACGATTCCGCGTGAAGGCGAACTCGCCATCGCCGCCGAAAGCTTCGCCATGTTGCCGTTTAACTTCGATTTGGGCGGCATCAAGCTGAAATACGCGACGACGCAGCTCGTAACGAAGCTCGACGTCGACGGCGAAACGTTCTATTTCTTCTGCATGCCGCAAGGCATAAAGGGCGAATACCGTTTACTGTCGCAAGATCTGGAATCGGTCGAAGTCGATCGCGGAACGGTCGAACGTTCCGAAGACTCGACGCTGATCGCGGTCGAAGCCGAACGGGATAGCTTAATCCGCCTGACGTCCGCCGGCGGTCGGAAAATCGCGATCTATACGATGACGGACGAGAGAAGCCTCGACTTCTGGAAAGTCGACGTCCGCGGGCGCGAACGCTTCGTCTTCTCGAACGCCAATCTGCTCGTGTCGGGGGACGAGATCAAGCTCGAATCGACCGAAGAGACGGACGTGACGTTCAGCGTGTTCCCGGATTTCGAGCGATCGTTCGGAACGGTAGAAGGCGCGGATGTGATCGGCCGCGCAACGGAAGGCTTGTTCGCGACGTACACGCTTCGAGCGCCTCGGAAGACGATCGGCTTCGCTTTCGAGAAGGTCAAGAAAGAGCGGGCCGTCCTGCGCTTCGAAGCGGGCTCGATGAACGGCGTCAAAGAAGCGCTGCTCCGCATCGATTATTCCGGCGATATCGGTTATGCGTTCATCGACGGCGATCTCGTCAACGATAACTTCTGCAACGGCACGACGTGGGAAATCGGATTGAAGCGGTTCGAGGAACGGCTCTTGGAGAAGGGGATGTACATTTACGTTTCCCCGATCCGCAAAGGGACGGTCGTGAACAGCAATACGACGATGGCGGGCTGGAACGAGACGGCCAAGGAGCTCATCGCCGACATCGCTTCGATCAGCGCCGTAACGGTCTACGAGATCGTCTTGAAAGCTTAGCGCAACGGAACGGCGGAAAGGGGGAGCGGAGATGGCCGCGGCGTCGCGCCAATGGAGCGTATACGAAGAGCAAGGGTATTTAGGCGTGTTGGGCGAAAACGAGCGGCTTGCCGTTCGTATCGTTCCCGCCAGAGGGGGCAAAATCGTCTCTCTCGTCGACAAGCGAACGGAGAGGGAATGGATTCACCGGACGGAACGGCCGTGGGAACCGCTACGGTACGGCATGAATTGGGGCGAAGGCGACCGGGGCGGTTGGGACGAGATGTTCCCGACGATCGATGCCTGTCCGTGTCCGGACGAACCATGGCGAGATGAGAGTTTCCCGGATCACGGCGAAGTATGGTGCATGCCTTGGCGGCACGCGATCGAGGAAGACGGCTTGCGGCTTGAAGTCGAAGGCGTACGGGTACCTTACCGGCTAAGTAAAAAAGTCTATCTCGATGCGGCGGGGTTGCGGATCGAGTACCGCCTCAGCAATCCGACGCCGCATTCATTCTCATATTTGTGGGCTGCCCATCCGCTGCTGCGCGTCAGTCCCGGCATGAGACTGTTGACGGAGCCCGAGCGCGGCCGGATTCAAGTCGCATATTCGCATCGGAATCGGCTCGGCGAGCCGTTAACGTTCGCTTCTTACCCCGAAGCGTCCGCCGCGGACGGCAAGAGCGTCGTGGACTTATCCGTCCTCGAAAGCGCGGAAAGCCGAGCCGCGGAGAAATACTATTTCGCCGATCCGTTACGCGAAGGGTACGCGGCCGTGGCCGATCCGGACGCCCATGAAGCTCTCGCCTTTCGTTTCTCCCCCGAGGATACGCCATATCTCGCGATTTGGGCGCATTACGGAGGGTTCGACGACTACACGTTCGCCGTCGAGCCGGCGTCCGGTTACATGGACAGCGTGCAGACGGCTCATCGGTTGGGCAAGGCGAAAAGGGTGGAAGGCGGTTCCGAGAATCGTTGGACGCTCTCGGTATCGCTCGTGTCCCTCGATTGACCCCCGATACCGGAAGTGATACGATACGTGAGAAGAACAATTCCAACGATTGAACGGAGGTTCGCCATGAGCGATCATATCCATGACGAAAACTGCGACCATGACCACGACGAAGCCGTGTTCATCGTAACGGACGAAGACGGCAACGAACACGAGATGGTGCTCGTGTATACATTCGAATCTAACGATCGTGCCTACGCCGTGCTTCTGGATCGCAACGATCCGGAAGACGACGGCGTTATTTTCCGCGTCGAGCAAGAAGGAGAAGACGAAGTTCTCGTCAATATCGAAGACGATCAGGAATGGGAAACGGTCATGCGTGTATATGAAGAGCTTGCCGCGCTGGAGAACGATAACGGCTAATCGCCCTTATCCGTCCCGCGATCCAAACCCAAAAAAGCAGCAATCGCCCTTCCTTCGGGAAGGCGGTTGCTGCTTTTTTCTATAAGGAACGAAATTACTTGCGAGGATTGAAATAAATGGTTCGGCCGTTAAACATTTCGACTTCCGCTTGGAGCTGCTTGCCGATCCATTTGCACAGTTCGTTCGCTTTCGCTTTATCCCCGTGCGTGGAGTCGTTCGGAAGAACAAGCTGAATGTAAGGGACGGAGACGCCTTCTTCTTCGCGCGAGCCGGTTCCGACGACGATGTAACGGTATTGCGGCGTTTGGCCTTTTAAGTAGAACCACTGGTCGTTCGCTTCGGGCTTGCTTTCGATCCGGTACGGGAACGCCGCTTCGGCGTAATCCCAGCCGAGCTGTCGGCCAGTGAGGGCCATTTGCTCGCGGTAACGCGACAGCTGTTCCTTCACCCCGTTCAAATCCACCTCGGCGACGGCCGAGCCTTGCACCAGCTTGATGAAAGCGCTTTGACTCATCGGTTCCACCTCCACGCCCATGATAGCATTTTCCCGTTTTTCTGGCAATTGCCAGGTTACGAGATGGCGGTTTCTTCCATGATGACTTTGACGTGGGTGACGGAGCGGTCCTCGGGACCTTTCACCGGCAAGCCGACCTCGAGATGATCGACGATGTAATCGATGTTTTCTTGCGAGATGACTTCTCCCGGGAGCAGGATCGGAATGCCCGGCGGATAGACGTAGATGAATTCCGCGATAATCCGGCCGGCCGACTCCTTGAACGCGACAAGCTCCGTTTCCCCGTAGAACGCGTCTCTCGGCGTGAGCGCGAGATGGGGGATTTCCGGGATTTTCACGACGAGCTCGCGGATTTCTTTGTTCTCCGAATGGTAGGCGTCCGACATCGCGTTCAGCGCGTCGATCAGAATGCCGATCGATTCCTCGTCGTCGCCCGGCGTGATCAGGCACAGGATATTGTACATGTCGCTCAGCTCGACTTCGAGCCGGTAATGCTCGCGTAGCCAGTTCTCCGCGTCGTAGCCGGTAATGCCGAGATGGCGGACGTGAATCGTCAGCTTCGTCGGATCGTAATCGTAAGTCGCTTCTTCTCCGAGCAGTTCCTCGCCGAAGCTGAACAGGCCGGGGATGCGGTTCACTTGCTCCCGGGCTTTCTTCGCGAAGGCGACCGTCCGCCCGGCGATTTCCTTGCCCCTGACGGCGAGCTGCCTGCGCGCCGTATCGAGCGAAGCGAGCAGCGGATACGACGTGGACGTCGTCGTCAGCAAGCTGAGAATCGTCTGCACGCGCTGCGTGTTGACGAGGCCTTTGCGGACGTTAAGAATGGAGCTTTGCGTCATCGAGCCGCCGAGCTTATGGACGCTTGTCGCGGCCATGTCGGCGCCCGCTTGCATCGCGGACAGCGGCAAGTCGTCGGAGAAATGGATCAGAGCGCCGTGCGCTTCGTCGACGAGAACCGGAACGTCGTATTCGTGGACGAGATCGACGATCTCCTTCAAGTTCGTGCATACGCCGTAATAGGTCGGGTTGATGACGAGCACGGCTGAGGCGTCGGGATGGCGCTCGAGCGCGCGGCGCACCGAACGGGTCGTGACGCCGTGGTCGATGCCGAGGTTCGTATCCCGCACGGGAGACAAGAACACGGGGCGAGCGCCCGTGAAGATAATCGCGGACAGAATCGATTTATGTACGTTGCGCGGGATGATGATTTTGTCGCCGTGTCCGCAGACGGACATGATCATCGCCATGATCGCCGTGCTCGTCCCTTGCACGGAGAAGAAGGTCGCGTCGGCGCCGAACGCGTCCGCGGCCAATTGCTGCGCATCCAGGATGACGCCGACCGGTTGATGCAAGTCGTCGAGCGGGGCAATGTTGATCAAATCGATATCGAGAACGTTCTGACCGATATATTCGCGGTATTCGGGATCCATGCCGGCGCCCTTCTTGTGGCCCGGAATGTGGAATTGTACGGGATTTTGCTTCGCGTGGGAACGCAGCGCGTCGAACAGCGGTGTGCGGTTGTGATCCAAAGTGAGGTTCCCTGCCTTCCATTAATGAGGTAGTTCAATATTTCCGACCGAAAATATTGAACGTTACGAGTATCAACATGAACTGTTGATTTTGTTTGAACTTAGGTCGTCCAAACAAGCATGAGTATAACAAATATGGGGGGGAAATCAACCGCATTTCCGCGCGCGCCCGGCCGGCGCCGCGTTACCGTCCCCCGGGCGCCCCGCAAGTTGTCACGAAAACGCCATCGGAACGCATTTGGAACGGGGCCCGCGATATGCTACCATCAGTCATATGACGTAATTCTACGAATCGAGAAGCTTCCATGAGTCAGAGGAGAGGACATTCACGTGAAAAGCAAATTAGCGATCGTAGGCCTTATGCTCTTTACGATTTTTATCGGATTCGGCATTATCATTCCCGTCTTGCCGCAGCTCGTGTCCGAAGCGAGCGGCGAGTCGGCGAACTGGCATACCGGGGCGATGCTGGCCATCTATTCCTTGATGAGTTTCCTGCTTAGCCCGGTTTGGGGCGGTTTATCGGAGAAGATCGGGCGGCGGCCCGTCATCATGGTCGGCGTTCTCGGATTCAGCATCAGCTTCCTGCTGTTCGGCTTGTCTGGAGACAATCTCGCGATCATGTACGCTTCGCGCATTCTAGGCGGCCTGTTCTCCGGCGCGGTCGTCTCTTGCATCGTCGCGTACGTCGCGGACATTACGACGGAGAAAGACCGGACGAAAGGGATGGCCGTCGTCGGCATGAGCATCGGGCTCGGCTTTACGTTCGGACCGGGCTTCGGCGGCTTGCTCAGCGAAGTGCAGATCCATACGCCTTTCTACGCGGCTGCCGCGCTGTCGTTCATCGTCTTCGTCGCGGCATGGCTCAAGCTGCCGGAATCGTTGCCGCCGGAAGCTCGCGCCGTCAAGGCGAACGCCGTCAAGACTTCGCGCTGGGCCGCTTTCCAAGGCGCGCTGAAGTCGCTGTACGTGCTCGCTTTCTTCGTGACGTTCTCGCTCGCGATTCTCGAGGCGACGCTTCAATTATACGGCATGGACAAGTTCGGCGTGACGCCGCTGCAGATCGGGATGATGTTCTTCTTCTGCGGCTTGGCCGGCGCGCTCGTGCAGGGCGGCTTCGTTCGCCGCAAAATCAAGAACGGGCAGGAGAGCCGCTATATCGCAATAGGGCTTGTCATCTCGGCGCTGGGCTTCTTCCTGCTTCTGACCGCGAGCAGCTGGGGAGTCGCGACCGTCTACCTGTGCGTGTTCGGCATCGGCAACTCTCTCATCAAGCCTTGCGTCACGTCGCTCATCACGCAGAAGACGACGGTAGGCCAAGGCATCGCTTCCGGACTGAGCTCCTCGATGGATAGCCTGGGCCGGATCGTCGGACCGGTGCTCGGCGCGGCGTTGCTCGGCGCGGCGGATTGGCTGCCGTTCGTCGCATCGGGCGCGTTGTCGCTCGCGGCGCTCGGCTTGCTGGCCCACTTTCGAAGCCGGGATGTCGCGAAGGCGACCGCCGCTTGATTCACCGCGACGCATCGTTAACGGAACTACGAAACAACCGATGGGGAAACCTTTCGGTTGTTTTTTTGCATGTTAGCCCTTTCATTCCCTGATGTTCATATTCCGTTCATATTCGTCCCTTATTCTTGGAAAGAAAGGGCGTCTAAGGCAGGATGTGGAATCAGACTTTAGTCTAGGTTCAAGTCCGGTCTGCAGTCGTTTTTCACGCGCGAGCGAAACCGTTATGCTAGATTACAGAAAATCATGGAGTGGAAGGGGAACTATTCTAGTGAAAAGTTTGATAAACGGAGCATTCCGCAACAAAGCGGCCATGATCGTCATCGTGGTGATGGTACTTGCGATGGGGATTCTGAGCTACACGAAATTGCCGAGGGAATTCCTGCCGGAGGCGGACAATCCGCAGGTGACCGTTTCGGTCATCGGACCGGGCTACGACGCGTCCTCGATGGACAGGGAAGTGACGGGGCCGCTGGAGCAGGCGCTCACCTCGATCAAAGGGAAGACGAACATCTTCTCCACGTCGGGAGACGGCTTCGGCCAAGTGAATCTGAACTTCGACCCGAACACGAACATGAAAGAGGCGAAGCTCGAAGTAGAGAAGGCGGTCGCCGCCGTCCAGCTTCCGGCCAACGTATCGCCGCCGTACGTCGTTCAGTTCAACACGTCGATGATCCCGATCTCGTTCCTTACGGCGACGTTCGCGGACGGCGTGACGGACGCGCAGAAGGAAAAGCTGGAACAGCAGCTGCTGGATGAGCTGAAATCGATCGACGGCGTCGGCACCGTTCAGATGTCCGGCAAATCGCAACCGAATATCACCGTCGTACCCGATCTCGACAAGCTGACGGCGAAGGGCGTCCCGCTTCAAGCGTTATACGGCGTGCTGCAAGGCCGCGACGCTTCCGCCTCCGTCGGCGAAAGCACGCTGGACGGCCAGATCGTCAACTTGAACGTCTCCGCGACGCTGAGCGACGTCGAGACGCTGAAAGAGCTGCCGGTCGCCCAAGGCGTGAAGCTCGGCGACGTCGCGACGGTCACGTACGACGATTCCAAAGAAAGCTTGTTCCGCATGAACGGCAAAGACGCGCTCGATTTCGTCATCTCCAAGGGCGCGAATTCCAACGCGGTCAAAGTCGGCAGCGAAGTCGAGAAAATCGTCAAGAAGTATAACGGCGATCCGAAATCGCAAATGAACTTGATCGTTTACATCAGTACGTCCGAGCAAGTCGTTCATTCCGTCAACAGCATGATCCGCGAAGTGCTCATCGGCGCGTTGCTCGCGACGATAGTCATCCTGATCTTCATGCGCAACGTCCGGGCGACGCTCGTTACGATCGTCTCGATTCCGCTGTCGCTCGCCATGACGCTCTACTTGCTCGATTTGTCTGGCATCACGCTGAACATTCTGACGCTCGGCGGCGTCGCGGTCGCGGTCGGCCGTCTCGTCGACGATAGCATCGTCGTTATCGAGAACATTTTCCGCAGGCTACAGAAAGAGAAGTTCTCCGTCGAAGTCGTCATCGACGCGACGAAAGAAGTGTCCCGCGCCATTACGTCGTCCACGCTGGCCACGATCTGCGTCTTCCTGCCGATCAGCCTGCTGAGGGGCGGACTGCAAGCGTTCTTGCTTCCGTTCGCGCTGACGATGACGTACGCGATGCTCTCGTCGCTGCTCGTCGCCGTGACGGTCATTCCGCTCATGAGCGCCGGCATGTTGAAGAACTCGACGATCAAAGAGCACATGCCTTCCCGCCGTTTCACGCGTTTCCTCGAATGGAACTTGAGATTCAAGTGGATTCCGATCGTCGTCGTCATCATGCTGCTGTTCGGATCGCTCGGCACGTACGTGGCGATGCCGAAAGGCGCGATCGATTCCTCGAGCGCGGAGAACGTCAGCGTGACGCTCGAATACAAGCCGGATACGCCGGTTGCGCAAGTGCTCGATAACGGAATGAAGCTGGAACAGTATTTGATGAAGCGCGACGACGTCGAGTGGGTCACGATGTCGAACGGCAATAGCGCCGACGCCGCCAAATACGGCGCGGTATCTTCCCCGACTCTCGTCTCGTACATGCTGAAAATGAAAGACGGCGCAGACGCCGAGAAGACGATGGAAGACATCAAGGCGCAATCTTCCAATTACCCGGGCGGCGAGATTACGCCGGGAACGGGAACGTTCCTGACCGGCGGCAGCTCGACGCAGATCATCGTCGACATTACGGGCGATGATCTGAACGCGATCGGCAAGACGGCCGAAGATGTGATGGCCAAGATCAAGCCGGTGAAAGACGTCTTGAAGGTCGAAAGCAACCAGCAAGAGAAGAAAACGGTATATACGCTGAAGGTCGACCCGGCGACGGCGAAAGCCGGAGACATCGCGCAGCAGCTGCAAGGCATGCTGAACGCGGTGCCGATCGGCACCGTCGCGATCGACAACCAATCGGTTCCGGTCATGTTGCAGCCCGTCATGAAGCCAGATTCCGAGAACGAATTGAACGGTCTGACCGTCATGACCGACGCGGGCCCGGCTCCCGTTTCCTCGATCGCCCAATGGGTGAAGGAAGAGAAAGCGACGTCGTACTACCATAAAGACGGCAAAAGCTACGTCCGCGTATCGGCTTCCGTCGAGCCGTCCCAGTTGTCCAAGGTCGGCAAGGAAATCGATAAGCAAGTGAAGGAAGTCAAAGCGCCGGAAGGCGTGGAAATCAACGTCGGCGGCGCGTCCGCCGACCAATCGGCCGACATGATGAGCCTGTTCTCGATGCTCATCGTCTCGATCGGCATCGTATACTTGATCATGGTATTCACGTTTAAGCTCATCAAGGCGCCGCTGGCAATCATCTTCTCGATCTTCTTCATTCCGATCGGCGCCGTTCTCGGCCTGATCGTGACCGGCATCTCGCCGGACTTCACGGCGATCTTCGGCGTCGTTATGCTCGTCGGCATCGTCGTTACGAACGCTATCGTGTTGATCGACCGGGTACGCCACAACGAAGTCGACAAGAACATGACGATTCGCGAAGCGTTGCTCGAAGCGGCCGGCATCCGGATGCGTCCGATTCTGATGACGGCGACCGCGACCGTAGGTGCGATGCTGCCGCTCGTGTTCAGCTCGGCGGAAAGCGGAAGCATCGTCTCCCAGAGCTTGGCGGTCGTCGTTATCGGCGGACTGATCGTCTCGACGCTGCTGACGCTCGTTATCGTCCCTTGCATCTACGAATTGTTCTACTTCCGCAAGTCCGCGCGTCAGCGCAAAGCCCTCGCGACGGCCATTCGCGAAGCGGCGGCGCAATAAGAAGCACGCAATGCAAGAAAAGGAGCTTGTTCCCGGCGTGGCCGGGCGCAAGCTCCTTTTTCCATAAAACTAAGCCATTCGATAAAGGGGAAGAAGCGTGCGGAACGTTTGTTCCGCCAGGCGCAGGAACGCTTCTCCGTCGGCCAGAATCGGGTCGCCCCGACGAATGTGGATGCCGCATGTCAGCTCCGACGCTTTGACCGTCTTCAACCGGTTCAGCAGGTCGGCCAGTTCCTCGTCGGACAGTTCTCCGTGTTTCAGGCCGGTCGGCACCATATGGTCTTTCGACCAGACGAAGTCGTCCGGAATCGACTTGCGCAACGAGCCGAGTTCGGTTAGCGCCCGTTCGGCGAACCGTTCTTTGCCCGGACATTCGTAGATGATCGCGAATTGGACGAAAACGTGCGTGGACCAAAGCCCGATTTGGAAATGGGGGTAAGCTTTGTAACCGCGCTTGTTGTTCGCGAAGGCGACCCAAGAGTCGTTCGGCGGATTGACCGTCCGGCGGGCGTGCTTGGCGACGTGCACGAACATCTCTTCGCCGGTCAGGGCGGCGAGCGAAGCCGACGCCGTCTCGCCTAAGGCGTGGAATTTCGGACGAACCCGATCGATGAGGGCTTCCATTCTGGCTTCGAGCCCTTCGATCTCGAACACTTCGAAGTCGCTATCGCGAAATCCGGCGAATCGGTTCGCCGGGGAATGAACGATGGTCATGACGATTTCTCCTCTTCCTTGTAAGGGAGTTCAAAAAGCCCGATTTTGAACGTTACAGAAAGTTAAAGTTCGCAATAATGATTAAGCGAAATGAATACTTTCTGTACTTAGAAAAACTTCCTCAATTCGCGGTCGCTCATCTTCGAGAGTCCTTCGGTAGAAGTTTTTCTTATCACGAAGTGAATCATGAAGCTTATTCGACATCGAATCTTGAATGCTGCACGGGACTTCCGGTTCTCACGTAGGTTTGCCTACGCTCCGATCCTCATTCCCTAGCTTCTTTCAACCTTCTCGGTGCTGAAAACCGGGCTTTTTGAACATTCACTTAAGTGGGCTTTTCTGAAAAGTGTACCATCCGGGGACAATGGTGGGCAAGCGCTTGCGGATTCCGTATTCTTGAGCAAAATTAGGAAGCAAAATAGTCAAGAAACCAAGTTGCCATAACATAAGATGGAGTATAAGATAGAAGTAAGCCACAATATTCAGACAATTCGGTCAATATCTCAAGCCATGCGAAACGCAGGAGGGGGGATGGCCGTGAACCGCAGCCATGAGGTGGAATATTGCAACCTGGAGCTTCGTTTCGACCGTCGCCAAATTCAGAATTTGATCCGGGAGCTCATCCAGGAAGGCTATTCCCTTTACTGGAACGAGAACGACCATCAATTCATCGTTTCCGTCCGCACGGGCCGCAAGCTGCTGAAGCTCAGGTTTCTCCGGGTACTCGGGCGCTACAAGCTCGTCGGGGATTACTTGGTCAAGGACGAGAAGCTGGCGCAATGGATCGAGAAGCTCATTAACAACTCCCGCGGCCACGCCGTCGTCAAAAGATTTCACGATCACCAGGTGCTCAGAATCGAGAACATTATGTTCGGCGAAATTATCCGTCTCGTGGAGGTGTCCGGCATGGAACATCGGATTATTTTTCAGAAGCGTCCCCAAGTGACGATAGAAGACATGGTTCAGGCGTTCAAGTCCAAAAGAGCCGAGCAGCGAGCGGGCGTTCTTCGCCTTGAAATCGACTACGAGCTCGCCGTTCTCCACGAAGCTATCGTGAACGGCCATACTGAGGCGATCGAAGAGAGCAAGACGAAGTTGAAGGGCATGCGCACGGAAATGCTGTTACTGGAGCTATGACTGAAGCAATGACAAGATAGATCGCGAATAAGAACGGAGCGCTCCTCGAGAGAGGGGCGCTCCGTTTTCCGCGTTAACGGGGATATGAATGGATTAGTTCGCTTGGGCGAATTCGAGCTCGATATGGACTTTGATCGCGTCGCCGACGAGCAGGCCGCCCGTTTCCAGCGCGGCGTTCCAAGTGAGGCCGAATTCGGAGCGGCTGATGACGCCGTCCGCGGCTACGCCGAGCTTCACGTTGCCCCACGGGTCTTTGGCCGGTCCGGAAATTTCCGCGTTCAGCGTGACCGATTTCGTGACGCCGGAGACCGTCAGGTCGCCCGTCAGCGCGTAGTCGTCTCCGCCTTTGGACGAAAGGGCGGTTTTCTTGAACGAAATTTGCGGGAATTGCTCCGCGTTGAAGAAGTCCGCGGATTTCAAGTGGCCGTCGCGGCCTTCGTCCTTCGTGTTGATGCTGTTTACGTCGATCGTGAGCGTCGCTTCCAGCGCGGACAAGTCGGATGGATCGGCGGATACCGTCGCGTCGAAATCGTTGAAGCTGCCCCGTACGTTCGTGATCATCATGTGGCGAACGCTGAAAGAAATTCCGCTGTGAGATTTATCTAATGCCCAGTTGCTTGCTGCCATTATATACAACTCCTTAATATTTTATATTTACTATTAAACAGTAAGTGAATTGCGATTGCAAGAAGAATTTTCCGGTTTTTGCGAATAACAAATGATGGTTTTCATCTCGGTTCAAAAAGAGTACAATAGTCTTATTGTGAAAATTTTGTATCAAAAGGATGAAGAAAAACATGTCGAAAGCTAACATTGGCGTCGTCGGTCTTGCGGTCATGGGACGCAACCTCGCGCTTAACATCGAGAGCCGCGGTTTCACCGTAGCGGTGTATAACCGCTCCCGCGAGAAAACGGACGATCTTCTGAGCACTGAAGGCAAAGGCAAAAATCTCGTCGGCGCGTTCTCCGTCGAAGAGTTCGTCGCTTCCCTCGAGAAGCCTCGTAAAATTCTGATCATGGTTCAAGCGGGCGCGGGCACGGATGCGACGATAGAGTCGCTCATCCCCCACTTGGACCAAGGCGATATTATCATCGACGGCGGCAACGCGTACTTCCCGGATACGCAACGCCGCAGCAAAGACTTGACCGCTCAAGGCTTCCACTTCATCGGAACGGGCGTGTCCGGCGGCGAAGAAGGCGCGCTGAAAGGCCCTTCCATTATGCCGGGCGGACCTGAAGAAGCTTACCGTCTCGTCGAGCCGATCTTGACGGGCATCTCCGCCAAAGTTAACGGCGACCCTTGCTGCACGTACATCGGACCGGACGGCGCCGGACACTACGTCAAAATGGTGCACAACGGCATCGAGTACGGCGATATGCAGCTCATCTGCGAAGCTTACCAATTGTTGAAGGACGTCGTCGGCGTATCGACGGAAGAACTTCACGAAATCTTCGGCGAATGGAACAAAGGCGAGCTCGACAGCTACCTAATCGAGATCACGACCGACATCTTCTCCCACAAGGACGAAGAAACGGGCAAACCGATGGTCGACGTCATTCTCGACTCCGCCGGCCAGAAGGGCACCGGGAAATGGACGAGTCAAAGCGCGCTCGACTTGGGCGTTCCTTTGTCCATCATTACGGAATCCGTCTTCGCGCGCTTCTTGTCCGCGATGAAGGAAGAGCGCGTCTCCGCGAGCAAAGTGCTCAAAGGACCGCAGACGAAGCCGTTCCAAGGCGACAAAACCGCCTTCATCGAGAGCGTGCGCAAAGCGCTGTTCGCGAGCAAAATCTGCTCTTACGCCCAAGGCTTCGCGCAAATGCGCGCCGCTTCCGAGGAGTACGGCTGGAATTTGCGCTACGGCGACATCGCGATGATTTTCCGCGGGGGTTGCATTATCCGCGCCCGTTTCCTGCAAAACATCAAGGACGCTTACGACCGCGAGCCGGAGCTTCGCAATCTGTTGTTGGACGAGTACTTCAAAGGCGTCGTGGAAGCTTACCAAGACGCGTGGCGCGAAGTCGTGTCTACGGCGATCGCTTACGGCGTTCCGGTGCCTTCGTTCGCGAGCGCGATCGCTTACTACGACAGCTACCGTTCCGAGCGTCTTCCGGCGAACCTGCTTCAGGCGCAACGCGACTACTTCGGCGCGCACACGTTCAAGCGCCTCGACAAAGAAGGCACGTTCCATCACAACTGGATCAACGGTTAATATCACCCTGCGGCGACAGTTCGCTTAGCATCTTGCGGAAGCAGGCGGTCTCTTGGCCGCTCGGGCTTCGCCGGTGCAAAAGCAACAAGGCCATATCCGCGAAGCAGGCAAAATGGGCAAGCAGCTGTGGCCGATCGAGCCCCGACCATTCGGGAGCTCTATCGGCCACTTTTTTCTTCACGAAGCCCAGCGCCCACAGAACGTCCTCCCGGCATAGCGGGTAAGAGGGATCGAGCAGTCGCTTGAGCGGTTGTTCGGGCTGGGGAGCGGAGCGTTTAAGGTCCAAAGCGCAACATCACCTTCGGGCTATGTATCGGAATGTTCCGTAGTTCCGTACACTATCAAAGTTACGGATAAACCGTTCGTTTTATACCTCGTAACCGATATGCTATGATAGATATTGCGTAAAAACACGAAATGGGGAACTTGCGTTGGAACAATTCGGCACAAGCCGCAACGTGGTCATCGTCGGGTTCATGGGTACGGGAAAATCGACGGTCAGCCGATTGCTCGCGGAGAAGCTCGGCTGGGATAGCAAGGACACGGACGAGGAAATCGAGCTAGCGGCGGGTAAAAGCATTAAAAGAATATTCGCGGAAGACGGGGAACAGGCTTTCAGGGATTTGGAAAGCCGCGTGCTGACAGAAGTGCTGAGCCGTCCGAACCAAGTGGTGGCGACGGGCGGAGGCGCGGCGTTGCGGGAAGAAAACCGGAGAACGATGCTGAAGGGCGGATGGGTCGTCGCTTTGACCGCGGATCGGCGGACGCTCGTGTCCAGGGTGACGAGCGCGGCCGCGGCGGGCACGCGTCCTCTTCTCGAGGGCGACGCGGAAGAACGCGTCGGCGCGCTGCTCGAAGCGAGGCGGCATGCCTACGACTTCGCGCAAGCGACGGTCGACACGTCCGAGCGCACCCCGCTAGAGCTGGCGGACCTTCTGGCCGGCTGGATGCCGGGACGTTAAGTCAAGGCAGTTGGTTCCAGGCGAGCATGCCGCCGACCATGTTGGCGACTTTGTAGCCTTGGGCGGACAAGTACTGGCAAGCTTGGTCGCTGCGGTAACCGCTCCGACAGATAAAGACGACCTCTTCGTCTTTCGGAATGTTGGCCAGCTGCTGCGGAATTTGTCCGAGCGGCAAGTGGACGGCGCCGGGAATCATGCCTTGCGCGACTTCTTCGTCCTCGCGCACGTCGATGAGACGGATGTTCTCTCCGGCGTCCAGTCGTGCTTTCAATTGTTCGACGCTAATCGTCGCATAATCGCTCATGTCAGCCAACCTCTCTATTCTGTAATCTTATTCATCATAAGAAACTGCGCATGGCGCTGTCAATTCGGAGGGAGACGGGCATGAAAATCGCGATCGGCATCGCGGCGGCGGGTTTCCTCGGCGCGCTCGCCCGTTACGGCATCGGGTCGATCCCGCTGAGCGGGGGAGCGGACTCGTTTCCGTGGGCAACGCTGTTCATCAATGCGTCCGGTTCTTTCTTGCTCGGATGGCTGACGGGAGCGTTGATTCGAGGGAAAACGTCGCCCGCGATCGCGGAAATCGCGGGAACCGGTTTTCTCGGCGCGTATACGACTTTCAGCGCGTTTAACGGGCAGCTCTGGCATATGCTCGGGCAAGGAGCGAACGGTCCCGCGGCTGCTTATTTGCTGCTTAGCGGCATCGGAGGCTGGTGGCTCGCGTCGGTCGGACTGGCGAGGGGAAGGGGCGAGCAAGCATGAGCCAATTCGGGATCGCCTGCCTCGTCGGGCTCGGCGGGGCAATCGGCGCGCTCGCGCGTTACGGCGCCAGCCGTGCGGCCGCGGCCAAGAAGAAGCCCGGTTTCTACGCGACGCTGGCCGTCAACTTGGCGGGGTCCTTCTTGATGGGACTCTTCATCGGCTGTCGGTTGGAAAGCGGCCATGCCGTTCTGTACGCGTTCGCCGGCACGGGCATTCTCGGCGGCTTGACGACGTATTCGACGTTAAACGTGCAGAAGGCGTCGCTGCTGCGAAGCGGAGCCAAGCGAACGCTGCTCTATTACGTCGCGGCGACCTACGCCGTCGGCTTCGGCCTGACCGCCCTTGGCGTCGCGATCGGCGACATGATGCTTACATAATGAAGTATAAGATTTGCTATTCCAATTTAACGAAAATCAAATAGATCGCTTTTTAGCACCGAGAAGGTTGAAAGAAGCTAGGGAATGAGGATCGGAGCGTAGGAGAACCTACGCGAGAACCGGAAGTTCCGGCTGAATTCAAGATTCGACGTCGAGTAGACATCCCGTACAGCATCGTGATCAAAACCGGACTTTTTGAATAACCACTCGATAAGAAATTCAAAAAGTTCGGTTTTCAGCACCGAGAAGGTTGAAAGAAGCTAAGGAATGAGGATCGGAGCGTAGGCAAACCTACGTGAGAACCGGAAGTCCCGGCTGAATTCAAGATTCGACGTCGAGTAGACATCCCGTACAGCATCGTGATCAAAACCGGACTTTTTGAATATCCACTAAATAGGAGCGTGTTTCGGAATGGATATGATCGTTACCCCGACAAGGAAGCTAAGCGGCGAAATTCAAGCGTTGTCCTCCAAAAACTATACGACCCGCTACTTGCTCGTGTCCGCGCTCGCGGAAGGCACGAGCACGATTTTGTATCCGGCGCACAGCGAAGACGGCGAAGCGATGCGCCGCTGTATTCGCGACCTGGGAGCGATCGTGGAAGAAGACGAGACGAAGATCGTCATTACCGGCTTCGGTCGCCATCCGCAACCGGCGAAAGAGCTGAATGTCGGCAACGCCGGCGCGGTACTGCGCTTCGTCATGTCGGTCGCGGCTCTGCTGCCGGAAGTCCGCTTCGTCAACGCATATCCGGAATCGCTCGGCAAGCGTCCGCACGACGATCTGATCGTGGCGCTGGAAAGCATGGGCGTGACGATCGAGCATAACAACGGCAGACTGCCGATGACGATCAAGGGCGGCAATCCGCGCGGCGGCAAAATCCAAGTGTCGGGCAACGTCAGCTCGCAATTCCTCAGCTCGTTGCTCTTCGTTACGCCGCTTCTCGACGAAGACAGCGAGATCGAAGTGTTGCACGACCTGAAATCCAAAGTCGTCATCGGCCAGACGCTCGAGGTGCTGCAACAGGCGGGCATCGTTATCGAAGCCTCCGACGACTTGATGCGTTATCGCATTCCGGGCAAGCAAAAATATAAAGCGCAAACGTATACGGTACAGGGCGACTATCCGGGTTCGGCGGCGATTCTCGCGGCCGCCGCGGTCACCGAGTCCGACGTCGTCGTCCACCGCTTGATGGAGAACAGCAAGCAAGGAGAACGCGCCGTCGTCGACGTGCTCAAAGCGATGAACGTGCCGCTGACGCACGAGAACGGCATCGTTCGCGTAAAAGGCAACGGCAAGCTGACCGCAGGCGAATTCGACGGGGACGAGTTCACCGACGGCGTGCTCGCGATGGTGGCCGCCGCCGTATTCGCGGAAGGGACTTCCCGTTTCTATAACGTCGAGAACTTGCGCTACAAGGAATGCGACCGCATTACCGACTACTTGGCGGAGCTCCGCAAAGCGGGCGCGAACGTGGAGGAGAAGAGGGACGAGATTATCGTCCACGGACGCCCGGAAGGCGTGGAAGGCGGCGTGGAGATCGACGCGCACTTCGACCACCGCGTCATTATGGCGCTGACGATCGTCGGCCTGCGTTCCGCAGCGCCGATCCGGATCAAGGACGCGCACCACGTCGCCAAGTCGTATCCGATCTACTTCGACCACTTGAAGGCGCTTGGCGCCCAAGTGGAATGGACAGAATAAGCCGGAAACGAAATCATAAGCCCATGCCAAGGAGGCGCTGAAGATGTCTTACACGCATCCGTCGCGAGACGAGATCAAGAGCATCCTGCAACAATCGAACACGATCGCCGTCGTCGGATTGTCCGACGATCCTTCCAAGACGTCGCACATGGTATCCGAGGCGATGCAGAAGAAGGGCTACCGGATTATTCCGGTCAACCCGAACGCATCGTCCATCCTCGGCGAGACGAGCTACCCTTCGCTGAAGGACGTTCCCGTTCCGATCGACATCGTGAACGTGTTCCGCCGTCCGGAGCATACGCCCCCGATCGCCCAAGAAGCGGTCGAGGTCGGTGCGAAGACGCTTTGGCTTCAACTCGGAATCGCGAACGAGGAGACGGCTTCGATCGCCCAAGCGGGCGGCTTGAACGTCATCATGGACCGCTGCATCAAGGTGGAGGATTCCATCCTTCTCCCTAAGGGTAAAGATAATTAATTAAACCATTCGAGCGGAACGAATCGCGTACGATGGGAAAATGACTTGGATGATCGGATAAAAGAGCATAGATGTATCTCCCGTAAGAGTTTACGTCCGCCTCTTGAAGCCCATTGCCCCCTTTGAGAATCGTTCAGGGCAATGGGCGGAAAGGAAGCGGCTGGAGGGAGATACATCGGCGCTCAAACCTGTGATCATCTTATTTTGTTTATATAGAGTTTTACGAGAGAGGAGGGAAAAAGAGTGTACGGAATCGGGTATCTGCAGCGGCTGGGACGGGCGATGATGCTTCCGATGACGGTGCTGCCCGCGGCGGCCATCTTCTTGATGCTGGCCCGCCTGCCGTGGGACGCGTTCGGCTGGGATCAAGCGCCGGAGCTGCTCAACGCGGCCGGCTTGGCGATTTTCCAATACATGCCGTACGTATTCGCGATCGGCATCGCCCTCGGCCTGTCGAACCAGACGGCGACGGCGGGGATGGCGGCGCTGACGGGCATGTTCATCTTCACGATCGTCACCCATACGTACGATCCGGACGGGGTGCAGCCTTCGATGTTCGCCGGCGCGGTCATCGGCGTCGCGTCCGGTTGGGCGCACGACCGCTTCAAGTCGTTCCAGCTGCCGGAGTTTCTGCAATTTCTAGGCGGATCGCGATTCGTGCCGCTCTTCATGAGCGTCGTGTCGCTCGGCTTCGCCTGGCTCATGATCGGCGTCGGGGAAGGTCTGAGAAGCTGGGCGGATTCCGCGGGCACGATCGTCAATTCCGCGGGCGGCTTCGGCATCTTCCTGTACGGCTTCCTGCATCGCATTCTCGTCGCTTTCGGCTTGCACCATCTCCTGAACAACGTATTCTGGTTCCAGATCGGTCAATATTCCACGCCGGACGGCGCCGTCTATTTCGGAGATATGCCGCGATTCTTCGCTGGCGATCCGACCGCCGGTTATTTCATGGCAGGCTTATACCCGACAATGATGTTCGCGCTGCCCGCCATCGCGTTCGCCATCATCCACGAGGCTCGCGAAGACTTAAAGCCGAAGACGAGCAAGCAGTTCCGGGTTGCCGCGCTCAGTTCCTTCCTGACGGGAGTCACCGAGCCGGTCGAATTCGCGTTCCTGTTCGTCGCGCCCTACTTGTTCATCATTCACGCGCTGTTGTCCGGCGGTATCATGTGGCTCGCGTACGAGCTCGACATCCGGCACGGGTTCACGTTCTCGGCCGGCGCCCTCGAATATCTCATCAATATGCCGCTCGCGAAGCACGGCTGGTGGTTGCTTCCGATCGGACTCGCCGTCGGCGCGCTCTATTACGTCGTGTTCCGCTGGAGCATCCGGCGATTCCAATTGGCGACGCCGGGCCGGGAGGACGCCACGAGACTGGACGACTGGGCGGGAGACATTCCTTATCGCGCTCCCCTTATTTTGCAGGCGCTCGGGGGCAAAGAAAACGTAGTCCGGCTGGAAGCGTGCATTACGCGGCTCAGGCTGACGCTCGACGACGACAGGCGGATCGACGCCCAGTCGCTTCGGCACTTGGGCGCGGCGGGAGTCATTCGTCTCGGCGCGGGCCACGTGCAAGTCGTGTTCGGCACGTTCTCGGAATTGATCCGCGAGGAAATCCATAAGCATATCCAGACCGACGTTCGCCAAATCCAGTTCCACTCGCCGGTGCAAGGCCGGATGATTCCGTTGGAGGAAGTCGACGACCCGATATTCGCGAAGCGGCTCGTCGGCCGCGGCGTCGCCTTCGTCCCGGACAAAGGAGAATTGGTGGCGCCGCTCCAGGCCAAGATCGTCCATATCCATCCGTCACTGCACGCGATCGGATTAGAGACGAAGGAGGGGCTGGAGGTGCTGCTGCACGTCGGCATTAACACCTCCCAGCTGGAAGGCAAAGGATTTACTTGTCTCGTCAAGATGGGCGACGAAGTCATGCCGGGGCAACCGCTTCTGAAATTCCATCTCCCGACGCTGAAGCTGCACGCGAAATCGCTGGAGACGCCGATGGTGATCACGAACAGCGATATCGTGAAGTCTTGGAGGTTCGCGCCGTACAAAGTCGTCAAGAAAGGCCAAGCGGCGGTCATGTCGGTCGTGTTGAAAGAGAGAGAGAACAAGGGGGCGGAGAAATGATTCAAGCTTTGGGGGCGTCTCAAGGGATCGCGATCGGCAAAGCGTTCGTTCTCCCGCATTGGGAATGGGAGCTGCCGGATCAGAAAATCGACGTGGCCGATCTGGCCAAGGAGTTCGACCGTCTGTACGAAGGAATCCGCCGGTCGAAGACGGAAATCAACCGGATGAAGACGGAGATGGACGAGGCGGTAGGCTCCGAGGAAGCGAGCATTTTCGACGCCCATCTCGCGATTCTGGAAGATCCCGTGTTCATGAACGAGATCCAAGGCATCATTCAGAGGCAATACAAAGTCGCCGAAGTCGCGGTCAAGGAAGCGATCGATCATTTCGTGACGATGTTCGACCTGCTGGACGACGAATATATGAAGGAACGCGCGCTGGACATTAAAGACGTCGGCAACAGGCTGCTCAAGCACTTGCTCGGAGTGCCGGAAATCGCGCTTCCGGAAGATACGCAACCGTTCGTGCTCGTCGTGCGGGAGCTGTCTCCTTCCCAACTCGTTCACTTGAAGCCCGAGCTCGTGCTCGGCATCGTGACGATGGTCGGCAGCCCGACGTCGCACGCGGCGATCATGGCGAGAGCGTTCGGCATCCCGATGCTGATGGGCGTGGAAGGGAAGCTGGAGCAACCGATCGCGACGGGAGAATTGCTTATCGTGGACGGAGAGACCGGACTTCTCCAGATCGATCCGTCCTCGGAAACGATCGGCCGCTACACCGAGATGCGCAAGCGTCAGACGGCGATGAAGGAACAACTGCTCCAGTTGGTCGAAGTGCCTCCGGTGACGCCGGACGGCGTTCACTTGACGCTGGCGGCCAACATCAGCTCGCTAAAGGAGCTCGACGCGGCTCTACATAACGGCGCGGACGGCGTCGGCCTGTTCCGGACGGAGTTCCTGTACATGGACAGAAGCCGTTTCCCGACGGAAGAGGAGCAATTCGAGACGTACCGCGCCGTCGCGCAGAAGCTGAAAGGTCGGACGCTGATCATCCGCACGCTCGATATCGGCGGGGATAAGCAGCTCGACTATTACGAGCTTCCGGAAGAGGAGAATCCGTTCCTCGGTTTCCGGGCGATCCGCTTCAGCCTGGAGCGCAAAGACTTGTTCAAGACTCAGCTTCGCGCCATTCTGCGGGCATCGGCATTCGGCGACGTACGGATCATGTATCCGCTCATTACGTCCGTGGACGAGGTGAGGGAAGCGAACGGCGTGCTCGCCGAGGCGAAAAAAGAGCTGGCTTACGAAGGCATCGAATATCGGGACGACGTGAAGGTCGGCATCATGATCGAGGTGCCCGCAGCGGTGGCCATCGCGGACCTGCTCGCGGAGGAAGCGTCGTTCTTCAGCATCGGTACGAACGACCTCATCCAGTTCACGCTTGCCGTCGACCGGATGAACGAGAAGATCAGCCACCTATACGAGCCGTTCCATCCGGCCATCCTGCGCATGATCCGGACGGTGGCGACCGCCGCCCAAAAGCGGGGCATTCCCGTCAGCGTCTGCGGCGAAGTGGCGGGCGACGTTAACGCGCTGCCGATCTGGCTCGGACTCGGCATCGAAGAGCTGAGCCTGTCCGCCCAAGCGATACTGCCGGTGAAGGAAAGCTTGCTTCGCACGAAAGCGTCCGATAGCCGTAAGCTGCTACAGGGGCTGTTCCGCTGCAAGACGGCCGCCGAAGTGAGGGCGCTCGCCGGCCAATTCAACGCGGAAGCGGCGCTCGCGCCGGGCAACGCCCGTCCGATCGTCTAGTTCCGCGCCGCCGAACGAACAGCCTCCTTGGCTTGGGCCAAGGAGGCTGACATTTGAATAGGGACTTGCTATCGGCGTCTTAGCGGCGACCGAACAGCAAGTCGCTGAACGCTTTTGCGTACGGCGGCAGATCGGGCGGCCTGCGAGCGGACACGATGTTGCCGTCGACGACGACCGCCTCGTCCAGCCACGTGGCGCCGGCGTTCTCCATGTCGTCGCGAATGCCGGGCGTCGAGGTGACCGTCCGTCCCTGCAGGATTCTCGCGGAGACGAGTACCCATCCGGCATGGCAGATTTGGCCGATCGGCTTGCGAGCTTCGTTCATGAGGCGCGTGAATTCGAGCACGCGGGCGTCCCGGCGGATTTTGTCCGGCGCCCAGCCTCCCGGCACGAGCAGTCCGTCGAACCGGTCCGCGTCGAGATCGTCGTAAGAAAGGTCGGCCACGGCGGGAACGCCGTATTTGCCGATATGCTTGCGACCTTTTTCCGGGCCGGCGTACAACACTTCGGCACCGTCCTCGCGCAACCGGTATACCGGGTACCAAAGCTCCAAATCTTCGAATTCGTCGTCCAGCAGGCAGACGACTCTTTTGATCGCTGTCATCGTTCGTCCCTCCGTTTCTCGTTCATCGTTCTATCGCGGGTCGCTCCAAGTCGATTCAATATTTTATTGTACCAAATGTCAGGCGCCGCCGAAACAAGCGATGCCGGGAGGGAACGACGTTATGAAAATCAAATTCCGATGGAGATACGTTCCCGCGCTCGCGTGCATGCTGACGATCTTCTTCACGTCCTCGCGCAGCGGGGACCAGCTGGACACCGTACTGCCGTGGGTGCAGAAGTGGCTTCCGGGCCTGGCCGATTTCAACCCGATGCATTACGTCGCTTATTTCGCGCTCGGGTTGACGTTCGCGTACGCGTTCGGCGCCAAGCTTTCGTCGACGTGGCCGGGGGCCATGCTGAACGTCGCTTTGTGCGCGCTCTACGGCGTCACGGACGAGTGGCACCAATCCTACGTCCCGATGCGCACGCCCGACCCGTCCGACTTGCTTCACGACGCGATCGGCGCCGCCGTCGCGGCCGTCTTGGTCCTGATCGCGCTGCGAAACGTCCGCGGCAGAGAAAGAGGTTCCAGAAATTACACGGGGGGCTCCGGAAGGATTTCATAGCCTCCGAAGCGAATAGGAGTAGGGAAAGCTCTTGCTTAAGGAGAGAAACCCTGGTGTCCAAACACTGTTCCTGCGGAGGCGCGATGAAGCTTATGCTCCGCACCGTCATTTTCGCGAAAAAAGTGAATATCAACAACGTGCCCGTATACAACTGCTCGGACTGCGGAAGGAACGACGTGTTTCCCGGCGTGAAGGAAGACGTCGGCAAGCTGGTCGGCCAGCTCGGCGCCGCACCGATCGCCAGAAGCATTTCGTTCGACGAAGTGCACGAATGGGCGGGCGTGCTATCGCAGGCGATGATCCGTTCCGAACCGCTGCAAGAGACGATGATCGCCCGCGCGGCGGAAGAGAGAATCAACGAGCTGCTCGATTTGCTGCTGCTCGCGACGTCGGTCGGAGACGACGCATGGAAAGCGGAAATCGAAGGCCGCCTGTCCCAGCTCAGCGCCCAATACATAATCTAGCTATCGTATACGATTCCGATCATCCGTCGGACGGGGGCCATCGCTCCCGTCTTTTTTGATCTCCCGCCTTCATTCTGTTACGATGAAAGAATAAGATGACGCATAAGGCATAAGGAGGAAAAACCATGATGGCGAAATTCAATCAACTGACGACTATGGAACAATGGGAGAACGCGCTGCAAGCTTCTTCCGGCAAGCCCCTTCTCGTATTCAAGCACAGCACGAGCTGCTCCGTCAGCGCGGGCGCCCACGAGGAGCTTTCGCACTTTATCGAGGACGCCAAGGCGGCGGACGTCGACTACGCGATCGTGCACGTCATCGAGGATCGTCCGGTCAGCAACGCGATCGCGGAGCGTCTGGGCATCAAGCATGCATCCCCTCAAGCGATTCTCGTAAAAGGCGGAGAGCCCGTTTGGAACGAGTCGCACTGGCGCATTACGTACGATTTCCTGTCGGAGAAGCTCGGCGCGAACGCGTAACCCTCTTTATCTCGACTCGCATACTGATTATCTCCCATGTCAGATTGCTAAACATGCGGATTTGTCGTATGATTACCTTAATCATCCATGATTGGACGACATTTTGCCGCCCAGTCACGAACATTGGAGCGAATCATTGTGACGGTAACCATTTATGATGTTGCTCGCGAGGCAGGCGTATCGATGGCGACGGTATCCCGCGTCGTCAACAACAATCCGAACGTCAAGCCGCAAACGCGGAAAAAAGTATACGAAGCGATAGAGCGTCTCGGCTATCGGCCGAACGCGGTCGCTCGCGGTCTCGCCAGCAAGAAAACGACGACCGTCGGCGTCGTCATTCCCGACATCGCGAATGCGATTTTCGCGGAAGTGGCGCGCGGCATCGAGGATATCGCCAACATGTATCACTATAATATCATTCTATGTAACGCGGACAAGCGCAAGGATAAGGAAATCCGCGTCATCAACACGCTATTGGAGAAGCAGGTCGACGGCTTGCTGTTCATGGGCGGCGCGGTGACGGACGAGCACGTCCAAGCGTTCAAGACGTCCAACGTTCCGATCGTGCTTTGCGCGACGAAGGACGAAAAGGGCGACATTCCTTCCGTCGACATCGATCACGAAGCGGCCGCGTTCGACGCGGTCAACCGTCTGATCGCCGAAGGCCACAAGGCGATCGCGATGATCAGCGGCACGTTGCAGGATCCGGCGAACGGATACGCCCGTTACCAAGGCTACAAGCGCGCGCTCGAAGAAGCGGGTATCCCTTACCGCGAAGATTACGTGCGGATCGGCAATTATAAATACGAGTCCGGCATCGAAGCGACGCAATATTTCCTCGATTTGTCCAACCGCCCTACCGCGATCTTCTCCGCGACGGACGAGATGGCGATCGGCTCGGTTCATTGCATTCAGGACGCGGGATTGTCCGTTCCGGAAGATTTGTCCGTCATCAGCGTAGACAACAGCCGCATCTCGTCGATGGTTCGTCCGTTGTTGACGACCGTCGCGCAGCCGATGTACGACATCGGCGCCGTGTCGATGAGGTTGCTCACGAAGCTGATGAAGAAGGAAACGGTAGAGAACGCGATCGTGACGCTGCCTCACGAGTTGATCGTGCGCAAGTCGGTCGGTTCGCCGAACGGCCGTTAGAAACGCGTTTTCGGAGCCCTGCTTCGGCGCCTCGGCGCTCGATGCGGGGTCTCTTTGCGAGTATACGCATTTACATCTGAAAGGATAGATCGAGATGACCTACGGTACGATCGGCATTATCGGAGCGATGCAGGAGGAGATCGAACTTCTGCTCGCGGGACTAGAAAATAAGGAAAGCGAGCGGCACGCCGGCATCGACTATCATCGCGGCGTATTTCATGGGAGGAAAGTCGTCTTGACTCGCTCAGGGGTCGGTAAAGTGAACGCGGCCGTGTGCACGCAAATCCTGATCGACCGGTTCGGGGCGGACGCGATTCTGTTTACGGGCGTGGCGGGGGCGGTAGATCCGGCGTTAAACATCGGCGATATCGTTATCTCCTCCAGCTGTTTGCAGCACGACGTGGACGTAACGGCTCTCGGATTCGCCCCGGGGGTCATTCCTTACCAGGATGTGTCCGAATATCCGGCCGAAGCGGGCTTGATCGCGCTAGCGGAAAGCGCCGGCGAGAAAGTGTATCCCGGCCGCTGCGCGACGGGCAAAGTGCTCTCGGGAGACCAATTCATCGCGGACCGCGGCGTCGTGAAGAAGCTTTACGAGGAGTTGGGCGGAGCCTGCACGGAGATGGAAGGGGCGTCCGTGGCGCAAGCGTGCCATATGAACGGCGTGCCGTACGTCGTCATCCGGTCGATGTCCGACAAAGCGGACGGTTCGGCGCACGTGAACTTCGCGGAGTTTACCGTCGAAGCGGCCAATCGTTCCTTCGCGATCGTCGCAGAAATCGTCAAAGGCTTATAAAATCAATAAGACCGCGGTGTTCCCCCGAAAAGGGGGACCGCGGTCTTTTTCGCGTTATTGCGCGCCTAGCCAAGTTAGGCACAACTAGCCGGTGAAAGTCCGGTCGAGGTAAGAGCCAAGTCGCCTCGTAGCTGACGGGCAGCTGGTGGAGAGAT
>NZ_JBHSMH010000002.1:0-17562 GCF_042655365.1 Cohnella suwonensis
TCGTCGTCATTGCCGTTGACCTGCCGTATATTTAAATCATAGATCAGCATAACTTAGCCCTCATCTATTTAATAGGTGGGGGCTATTTGACGCTTACATTTGAAGTACCGCATTATGACATCCATGCTTACTTCATCACGGAAGAAGAACAGCAAAAGATTAAGTAAAATATTTGTTCATCGAAAGTTCGAAAGAGTGGAGTGAGCAATTTGTTAAAAAAACAGAGCCTTGCGGTTATCCTGGTGATCTTAGGGTGTATCAGTCTGGCCGGCTGCGGAAACGGCAGCAACAACAGTAGCGAAGGCGATCAAAGCACGATCGAGTACAAAGTGAGTGAGGATGGAGGCAATATCTCGCTTTCAGCGGAGGATGCGCTGCCGGAAGGGTTTCCGAAGGAAATTCCGATCATTGAAGGTTCGTTCTCCCAGGTTGCCTTGTCATCGGACAGCAGCATGACGGTATCTTACGATGTGAAGAAAAGCTTCAAAGAGGTGCTTAAGGTTTACAAAGACTATTACAAGTCGGCAGGTTATACGGATATGCAGGAAATATTGATCGACGATTCCTATTCGGGGACCGGCGTCCGCGACGGCAAGCAGCTGCTTGTGACGCTCAGCGTCGTTACGGACGATCCTAATTTGACATCGGTGTCGCTAACCTATCAAGACGAAGTCAAATAATAAGGCTGAGTTCCACTCTGTTGTGACTTAATGACAGACAAATGAACTGTAAAACATGCAGTTATTTCGGCTAAATATCAGATATCTGGTGAAATAGATGTAATACATACATTAATTTCACCAGATTCATCCTGCATCAGTTGAAATCCGCAAAATTATGTGCACCTTTTGCATATAATTCGTGCAAAGGCCTTACCATGTATCTTTTTTCATGCACATTTTACAGTTAAATATTCCAACTACGTTGTTTCTAAGCAACATTCACGCTGAACTCAGCCAATAATAAACAATCCCCTCTGCCGGTTGAATGAATCGGAAACGGGATCCTCAATATCTTGGATTCCCATATGGAAGCCTGCATGAAGCTAGGCATAGAAATCCTAGGTCCGCTGGAGGTTTGGGAAAGATAGACGAAGCACAATCGACTCCCGGCATTACGCGGACGGAATGTTCCGCGGCGCCTAAGCTAGTGGCAATAACAATCATCAGTTCGAAAAAGGCATCCTCATCATAGGATGCCTCTTGTTTATTCATTCCGCTTCAGGAACTGCGATGTGATTTTGTTATGAAGTAATATCGTCGAAATTCCGCAAAAGATCCTGCTCCAGCCCTTTTTCGTTTGTTGTTAGTTTCTGCATGATCGGAATACTCATATCGGTATTGGGGTTGTATTTAAGGCCCCAGTGCATAATGGCAAATACGACGGGAAACAGATCAAGTGCCTTTTGTGTGGGTCGGTACATCGTTTGCGCTCGGTTTGAATTGCCTTCTATCTTGATGAGCAGGCCTGCTTCAGTAAGCGATTGAAGCCGTACGCTCAAAATATTGGTTGAAATGCGCTCGCGTGAAGCAAGAAACTCGCGGTAATACCGTTTGTTATGGATAAGGACGTCACGAAGTATGATTAGGCTCCATGGATCGCCCCATATGTCGAGCGCATATACGATTGGACAAACTGTAGAAGATCGCTTTTTCATGAGCTGATTATAATATCTGATCATGTATTTCGAGTTCGGGAGCGTGAACTATGTAAGTAAGCGTCAAACAGCCCCCATCATGCATGATGGGGGCCGTCGAAACTCCAAGCATTACTCCAACTGGAGGATTATTTCCATGTATTTGTTTGGTTACTTGTACTGAATAAGGCCCAATTGCACACCAACTGGATCGACAACATAGGCAAGGTAACAGTCACCTAAGTCCATTTTGTCTTGCGATACAGTGGCGCCGTTCTCTAAAGCCTTGGCAATAGAAACGTCGATATTTTCAACTTGAATTTGAACACGTGTGCCTTGAGGAAATTCGGAAGGTCCTTGGGCAATTCCCCCATCAATTCCTTGGCTCTCCCCTGCTCCAGTCTTGGCAGTTCGGTAACCCCAATTGGGTTCCGAAACCTCCCAACCGAAGACAGTCGAGAAAAATTGTGCTTGGCGATCAGGATCTTGGCTGCTCAATTCGAATAATACGACAGGATTCACTGTGTGCACCTCTTCTAGTTTTTTAGGATAATTGAATCATTCCAAATTCTCGACCCTCGGGATCATAGAAGGCGAAGATGAGAGTATCATTCTCTGCGATCAAATCGGTCACGGCGATACCGTTCCTCCGTAAGTAAACGTGATCAGCTTTCGCATCGTTCGTCCGAAACTCGCAAAACCTTCCTTGGATGAACGATAGCGGCGAATCAAACACGGTAATCGGTACTCCACGAAGGCAGCACATCCGCGCTTCAGGAGAAGAGGAGGTTTCGACGGTAAAATCGTATTCGATTTCCACGCCCAGGACGTTCAGATACCAGGCTAGAGAAGACTCAAAATCGCTTGCTCCAATGAAAATTCCGTCCATCCGAAAAAAGTTGTTGGGATGAAGCGCCCAGGACGGTTCGCTAATAACGCTTACGGGATTACCGTCCGGATCCTTAAAGTTGAAATCAACATAATGGTGCCAGTTTACTGGTTCGGATGCACGGACTTCCAGCTTGTCTAGGGAAGCGTGAGCTTTACGAGCATCATTGCATTTGAAATGGAACGGATTGCATTGATACAAGTTCAGTCGCTCTGATTGCTTAAGCACCAATGATGCACCTACCGCCAATCGGATCGTAACTTGTTCATTACTGCTCGCAACCTCCTCCATCCCGAAATGACGCATATACCAGTTTGCGGTACTACGTGCATTGGATACAGGGACATATAAGGAATGAAGTGATGTAATGTTTAGCTTGGGTCGAGTTTCTGCCATTATGCGAACTCTCCTATTTAAACAATATCAATGCCTCATAACGGGAACCATCAGTGAGTAGCTATCCTCTGTTGAAAATGTTACCTTCCGCATCGGTTCACCTACCTGCTGAAACCCGAACCGACGGATCATCGCGAGAATAGGCTTGCATGAAAAGGGCATGTCCCACGCGCAGACCATTGTAGCGAAGAGAGTTTGCGGGACCGTCTCCAACCGCGCTCCATCCGGAGCTTGGCTCATACCCGTCACAAGGAAACCGACTTCAGTATTTATGACGCCAGTCTCACCATGCCTTTCATTGAGTATATAACGAACATACCCCGATCGCTCACATGTTTGTTTTGGATTGATCCGTTCCTTATAAATCTTTTTGACAGTCGTCTGCAAGCCCTCAGTAGGAGAATTGGTGTCCAGTAGAAACCAGACTAACGTCTTTGGACTCTCCCAATGAACCAGATGCATCCGTTTCGTCCGGGAATCAAAGCCCTGAAGGAACTGGTTCGCCACCTGGACGGAGAGTAATTTCGCCGAAGCCATGTTACGCCACGCCTCTAGGAGTTGCTCCCTTCGATTGGTCGGAGCCACAAGAAACTCACGAATACCCGCAATGCTAACATCAGCCTGTCGCAAGCTATTCACAAGCTGGGCAGACTCCACCTGTGACTCTGTGTACTGCCGGTACCCATTCTCCAAACGCACCGCAGGAACAATTAAACCCGTCTCTTCGTAATAACGTAAAAGCTTGGGGCGAAGCCCTGTTCGGTCGCTGAACTGGCTGATCGTCATCATGCCGTTCGTGTCTCCTCGGAGTGTATTCAAGGACGTCCTTTTCTCTAGTATAAAGGTTCCGGTAACCGGAAGGTCAATCTCTTTTTCCAGTTGTCTTCAATTTCTCCACGCCTATATAAGAAGCCGCTAATTTGCACATGATCCAGCTCATCTAAATACCGGGACCAAATGGGATGTTGGGTCAAGCCGCGTTGTATCCGAAACGCTTCGATCGTGGCTGCGCTATCCACATATCCTCTAGACGTCGACCCCTCGACCTGAAAACCGCCCGTCCCGATTTCGCTGCAAAGGAATCGTAGCGGCTTTTTTTTGCGGACTGAAGGAATTTGTCGTTATTTACCGAATTATTTCCTAAATATAAGAAAACGCTATCGCGGACAAATATACCGTTGTCGTCATATCAACATGGCCGATCCACCACGCCACAGGGGGCCTGCAATGCGTCCGCGTTCTATTTTACCGCTATGGCGGCCTAGGCTGCTTATGATCGGCGGATATTTGCTGTTGGTTCTTCTATCGTTCGTATCCGAATATAACGCCGTTCCTTGGTTTTACGGGTATCAGATAGGCTTTGGTTCCGTTTTTTTGCTTGTCGTCCTGCTTATATATGGGTTGGCATGGGGCCTGCCCGCGGCCGTTTGCATCTATGGATCCTTGGCTTTGCTTGGTGAGACGACGTGGATTCAAACCCTGCCGCAGCTTGCATTCATTGCCGTAACCGGCCTCCTGCTCCGGAAGTTTCCCGACAAATTGATTTTGATCGCCTGCTTCTACTGGTTGTTGGCCGGATTGCCGTTAGACTATCTTCTCTATGTCCATGAAACGGATTACCAGGATGGTCTTGGCTATCTGTTCGGCTTGAACGGCGCTCTGAATTCCCTTATTTCGGCGCTCGCCGCCGACATGATCCTGTCGTACTCGCCTATTCGCCGCTGGCTTGCGCCAGGTCGGGCAAGGTCCGGTTATGCATTTAACCGGATTGTACTGCATTTGACGTTAGTGGCAACTACCGTGCCGTTTTTTATTTTTATCCTTATTAACGGGTATCAAGCAAAGGACGCGGTAATGGATCGGGCAAGGAACAATTTGGATACGCAAGCAAGCATCGTGAATCGCGACCTTACGGCGTGGACGGAAACGAATTATCGCTCCCTGCGGCTAATGGGGGCTCTTCAACTTCGTAAATTGCAAAACGATATGCGAATCAATGCCGAAAGCATGCCCCCTACAAAACTGGTCCTGCTCGATTCGGAGGGCCGTGCGGTCAGCGTCGTCGGGACGGATGCGCCTTTGATCGGAGAAACGTTTGATTGGAGAATCGGGGGAAAGGTGCAGGTTCGGAACTCTACCGATTCGCTATGGTTGCCTGAAGCCCGATATCCGTATAGTAGCGAAATGTGGCGTTATGCCTATCTCGTGCGCGAATCATCCGTCGGCAACGGCAATAGGGCGGTGTTCCTTATGCCGTTCTCCCCCTATATGGAGGAACCCGTCAAATCGTTTATTTCTTACATCCGGTTGCTGCTCTTGTTCGTCGCGGTTACGATGATGCTGACCCTGCTGCTCAATCGATTGTTCTTCCGTTCGCTGACCAGGCTTGCGGAAGCGACAACCGGCATCCCGGATAAAGTCTCGCTCGACGGATCGTTGGATTGGCCCACAAGCGACATCAGCGAAATCCGCATGCTCACGGAAAACTTCCGATCCGTTGCCGATAATCTCGCCGCGATCTTCCGTCAGACCAAGAGCGCGAACAACCAGTTGAATCTGCAAAAGGAGCAGCTCGCGCTGTCGGAGAAACGGCTGTTCCAATTGGCTTATTACGATCATTTGACCGGACTGCCCAACCGATTGAGCATGAAAGAACGCTTGACGAAGGAGCTCGAAGCCGCCGCTTCGTCCGGATGGAGCGCTTGCTTATCCGTATTGTTCATCGATTTGGATCGATTCAAGCACGTCAACGACACGCTTGGCCATATCGTCGGAGACGATTTGTTGTGCCTCGTATCCGAACGGCTATCGAGAGAACAGTCCGACCATACCTTCATTGCCCGTATCAGCGGCGATGAATTCGTCATTCTCTTGAACCACGCCGACCCGGATGACGCCGTGCGAACATCCGCGCGGATTATCGAGCAGTTCGGCAGTCCGTTCTTGCTGCACGGCCACTCGTTGTACGTGACCCCGAGCATCGGGATGGCCACTTCGCCTCATCATGGCCGCGACATCGATACTCTCATGAAGAACGCGGATTCAGCCATGTATGCGGCCAAAGAAAACGGCGGCAAAGGATTCATCGTCTATTCGGAGGCCTTAAACGGCAGAATCTCGAAATCCATGTGGCTTGAGAACAACTTGCATCAAGCGCTGATCGACAATAAATTCGAGCTTTATTATCAGATGAAGATAGACAGCGTCACCGGAGTCATCGCCGGCATGGAGGCGCTTGTCCGCTGGCGCCATCCCGAGCGCGGCTTCATCCCGCCTAGCGAATTTATCCCGGTCGCGGAAGAGACGGGACTGATTATCCCGCTGGGCGATTGGATCTTGCGAACGGCTTGCGAACAGAACGTAAAGTGGCACAAGGCCGGGCATTCCCCGCTCCGGATCGCGGTCAACCTATCGGCCAGACAATTCCACAATCCCCGCCTGGTCGAGACGATCTGCGACATCCTGGCCGAGACCGGCATGCCCTCGCGGTATTTGGAGCTCGAGATTACAGAGGGTTATCTCCTTAAGAATGAGGACTACGTGGTCGGAGTGCTTCAGCACTTGAGAGAACTGGGAGTGTATATTTCGATTGACGATTTCGGCACCGGTTACTCTTCGTTAAGCCAGTTGAAGAGATTCCCCGTTCAAGCGGTCAAGATAGACAAGTCCTTCATTCAGGGCATGGATTCCGATAGCAGCAACGATTCGATCGTGAAGGCCGTCATCCAGCTTGCCCATAGCATGAACCTGAAGGTCGTGGCTGAAGGCGTCGAGACGACGGCGGAAGAAGGATTGCTGCGCCGTTACGGCTGCGACGAGTTCCAGGGTTATTTGTTCGGGAGGCCGATGCCCGCGGCGGCATTCGAAGCCTGCTTGGCAGGCATGCCCATTATCGAACCGGGAAGGTGAGACGTAGATGACGAGAAGTGTATGGCTGTCCGTTTGCCTGATGATCGCATTGTTGACAGGCTGCTCGGCCGGCATCGAGTACGATCCTGTTCAGACTCCGATTCCGGGTATGGCCGCGGCTGCGCGAGAAGAGGTCGGCCCAAGCGGGGACGACATCCGGCACCCGACCGGGAAAGTATCGGTTTGGAGCTATTATGCCGGAGCCGAATGGATCGTCCCGGTTATCCAAGCCGAATATCCGGATCTTAAGGTTGAAGTGATCACCGTGCCCTGGGATAACTATGAGGAAAACTATTTAACCGCAATCGATCATGGCAACGCGCCGGATGTTCTGCTCGTGGATAACAATATGCTCGGCAAACTGGTCAGCTTGAATATATTCGAAGATTTGTCGGCCGCGCCTTACAACGGAGAGCCGTTGGCCAGACGATTCACCGCTTCGACGATCTCGCCATTCCGTTCTCTGACGGACAACCGCCTATTTGCCTTGCCGCTGGACGTCGGTCCGGGCGTCGCGTATTACCGGCGCGATTTGTTCCTAAAGGCGGGGTTGCCGGCCGATCCGGAAGAGCTCGGCAGATTCATGGAGGATCCGAACAACTGGTTGAGGGCGGCGCTAAAGCTGAAGCAACAAGGCTCCTGGATCGCCTCCTCGGATTGGGACCCCATCTGGATGACGGAATATGCCTCGGGATTTTTCGATCGCAGCCTTGACTATGCCCGCGATACGTCCTCTTTCGCCGCCGCAATCGATTTAGCCCGGAATATTCGCAAGAATGGGCTTGCGTCCGGTCTTGACCCCTATAGCGAAGCCGGACGGGCTGCGCTGAATGACGGCAAGACGGCGATGTTCTTCAACGGATGGTGGTACGGCAATAATTTGAAAACGGTAGCGCCGGATACAAGCGGGCTTTGGCGCATGATGCGGCTCCCTCTAGGATTGTACGGTTGGGCCGGCAGCTCGGGAACCGCGATCTCGGCTTCTTCCCGCAACAAACCGGGGGCGTGGGCGGTCGTAAACACGTTGGCCAAACATATTGCGGACGTTGCCGGCAACAGCGCGCTGAAAGGAACGACAACGGCCCCCGGGGATCCTTATTACGGCGGGCAGCAGACGCAAACGCTCTATGCCGATTTGGTGCGGCACATGCCGCCGTTCACCCCCACGCCGCTAGACGACAAAGCCAAGAAAATCTGGGCGCAGTTCGTCGGCAGCGCGTTGGACAGCGATCGCGACCCGAACGAAACATTGGATTATATCCGGCAGCTGACGATGGATTCGCTGCAGTCGGACCTCGATCTATTGAAGGCGGAACAGATATCGCCACCCTCTTCGTGAGCGTGCAAGCGGCGCTGGCTTCAGCCTTTATATCAAATCCCCCTTTGATACCGCTTGCTTAATATAATCCGCCTGCCAATAGGCAAGAGCCCCAATCGTCTCTGTTGGATTAAAGGCGGACATCGTCGGGAATAGGGAATTGCCGGCAACGAACAAATTGCGGACGCCATGAACCTTGCCGTACCTGTCGGTTACCGATACCCTCTCATCTTCACCCATTCTCGTTCCGCCGCTTGGATGCGACAGTTCCCATGGCGATTGAACGTCGTCGCCTCCCCATATTTTTTGCGCCCGGGCCGCTTGCAAGATCTCGGTCATCTTCGAATAAAAAAACCGATGCATCGCTTTCTTCTGCGGGCTCCAATCAAAGGTGACCCGCGGGAGAGGCAACCCGAGCCGGTTGGTCGCTTGGGGGTCGAGATCGATGAAGCTCGAACGCATCGGAGGATCTGTCAGCAGCGACAGAACCAAATAATAACGACTGAAGGTCTCAACGACGAACTCCTTAAATATAGGACCCCAAGCTGGAACGCCTTCGGGGAGAGGGATATTCTTCACGAATTCAAGCGGCTGTCCGGCAGCTCCCACAGCGTGCGCTCCGAATATGAAGCCTCCCATGACGAACCCCAGTCCCGTATGGTCAAAACGATCTTCCGTATAATTCGTAATGGCCATAAGCGGCTCGGAAGGCCCGATATGGACATCCATACGTTCGTCAAACAAACCGGCCACTCCGCAATACGCATGTTGATGAAAATATTTCCCCACCTGACCATGCTGATTTCCAATACCATTCGGAGCGTATTGATTTCTTGACAAGAGTAGCAGCCAGACATTATACAATGTATTGGCCGCAACAATCACAATGCTTGAAGTGAGCTCGTAGACCGTTCCGTTCGAATCCATACAGACCACTCCGTCTGCATGCCGCTGAGAACTCATCGTAATCTTGTATACATACCGGTCCGTAAGCAACGTAAAATTCGGATTTTTCAGCGCTTCCTTCAGTTCCGTCACTCTTGTATTTGATTTTGCATCCACCGTACATTCATAGCCCATGCAGAAGCCGCAGTATCCCGTTCGTTTCCTCCCCTGATAATCGCGGGAGATAATGCCCGCCGGCATTGGAAACGGTCGATAGCCTAGTTCCCTGCTCGCCTGCGCAAAGTGATTTGTTGCATATCCTTGCTCCAGGGGCGGCAATGGATACGGCTTCGACCTTGGAGGTCCGTACATCATTTGGGAGGCATCACCGGAGACGCCCAGCCTGTATTCGAACTTCGTGTAATAAGGCTCCAAATCTTCATAAGTAAGCGGCCAATTGGCAATGGCTCCATCCGGGATTTGACCCCAGACATCCAGCGCTTTGAAGACGGTCGGCTCGAAGCGCCAGCTTGCTCCTCCCCAATGGTTCATGCTCCCGCCGGGCCCCCACCCGTCAAGCAGTTGGGGGATTCGGGGGAATGCTTTTTGCGTTGACGCGCGCGAATGAGGCCTCCACGTCATGCCCCCGTTTTTCGGCGTAGCCCACAGAAGATTCTGGCGAATCGGGAAGCGAAGCTCATCCATCGATACCTCTTTTGTTGCCAGCATCGGACCTCGTTCCAGCACGCAAACCGATAATCCCGAATCGCTTAACTCCCTGCCGAGAATACCGCCTGCCGCGCCCGCTCCGACAATGATTACGTCATAATCAGGTTTCTTCATACGCTATTCCTTCGAGCGAATAGTACACCGTCGGAAGCTCGACTTCATTAAGGGTTTCCGGAGGATGAAAGGTCGGACCGGCATAACCCAGCATGCGCCATCCGAACGCCTTATAATTGCCGCCGTATAACGGGTCGCTGAACATTCCCTCCAACGTATGATCCCGTAAAAGCTGAAAAAAATCGCTTTTTTCATACGACAGGAGCAAGTCGGCCAGTTGATCCCCGTTAAGCTCAAGCAATGGCTTATGATGGACGTGCATGGCTCCTTCGCTTAGTTGGTTCAACCCTTTGCGATAGACTGCAATGAAACAACGATTGCTCTTCATATCCCGCCAAATAAACTCATGCACCTTTGCCTTGGCAGCGCCAGGAAAAATGACTTCCGTCAATATCTGAATCATTCGTATTTCGTCATTGGTGATCATTACGCCTCCCCCTTATCCATAACCTCATTTATCTAAAATTATATATTGGGGTCCGCCGTATATTGTATCGAGGTGATGAGGGTGCACGCCAATATTTTTGCGGAAGCTGCCGATTACGCGAGAATCCATGCTCCTTTCGAATTGAATATGCTGATCGCCCCTGTCGAGCGATTACCGGAGATTGTTACAGAAATAATGGCATTATCGAAGTACCCCGTTCTGTTTGTGACCCGAACCGGGTATATACCTTATGCGACAAAATCGGAGATTATGAGACGCGGCACAGCGAATTTATTTTTACTCGGCGGAGAAGAGAGCATTTCGGAATGGGTTGTTTACGCATTATCCACCTTAACGAAAGGGAGGATCTATCGAATGTTGGAATGCCGTATAACGAATGAAGATCGGTAAGCCTTGAGATTCAGAGTCCTCAGAATCTGAATAGGCTTCACGCAACACGCAAATACTGGAAATACATGAAATGAATTGGGGGGGGGGCATCGTGGTTTTTAAACAAACCGATCAACCCCGGAACAACAAAGAAAATACCGGCGGGACGGCATCGCAAGAAGCTGAACGGATTCTTGGACGGAATTTGGACGATACGCTAAGCGCGATAAGACAATCGCTCGGCAACAGTCCGGACGTCATCGTCCGCCCTGTTCAAATAGGAGCCGTTCCAGGTGTCCGGGTTGCGGTTATTTATATAGAAGGGTTATCAAGCAAGCTGTACGTGAACCGATTTTTGTCCCAATCGTTGGGTGAAGATAACCCGGACTCGAACGATAACGATCGCATTTTCGAGACCATTCTGGCTAAGGCTTCTTCGACCTTGGGAAATCTCAAGGTTCTGAACGATTGGGACGGCATGATTCACTCCTTGTTGTCCGGCCATATCGTTATCCTGATGGATGGCCGCAGCGGCGCGGTAATCGCGGACATACGCGACGGGGAATGGAGATCGATCTCGGAGCCCACGACCGAACTTACCGTACGGGGCCCGAAAGACAGCTTCATCGAGTCGATCGATACGAATATTGCATTGGTCAGAAGGAGATTGAAGAATCCGAATTTGCGGCTTGAAACGATGACAATCGGGAACGAGTCCAAGACGGACGTCGCGATCATGTACATTAATGGCGTTACGAATGACCGACTAGTGAGCGAAGTTAAGCAGCGTCTGTCCGCTATCGAAGTGGATGCCATCCAAGGCTCGGGGTATCTCGAGGAGCTAATCCGAGATCAAACGTTTACGCCATTCCCAACGATATTCAATACGGAGCGTCCGGATATGGCGGTCGGGAATATGCTGGAGGGACGGATTGCGCTGATCGTCGACGGCACGCCGTTCACCTTGATTATGCCGACCACCTTCTCGCAATTTTTAAAAACGACGGAGGATTATTATCAACGCTTCTATTTTGCCGTCTTTTTGCGATTCGTCAGGTATTTCAGTTTTTTCGTTTTATTGCTGCTGCCGTCGAGCTATATCGCGGTGACCACTTTCCATCACGAGATGATTCCGACCAGCCTGATCATCAATTTGTTGGCTCAGCGCGAAGGAATACCCTTTCCCGCCTACTTCGAAGCGATGCTGATGGAGATCTCGTTCGAAATCATGCGTGAAGCGGGCATTCGTATGCCGCGGGCAGTCGGACAGGCCGTGTCGATTGTCGGAGCAATCGTATTGGGTACGGCGGCGGTCGAAGCGGGCGTCGTGACCGCGATGATGGTCATTATCGTATCCCTGACGGGAATTGCCAGTTTTGCCATTCCGGGCCTGCCATTGAACAATGCCGTTCGGGTGATCCGATTTCCCATGATGATTCTGGCTTCCACATTCGGTTTTTACGGTATCATGATGGGCATGATCTTTCTCGTGGCTCACATGACCAGCCTGAAGTCGTTTGGCGTTCCGTACCTGTATCCGTTCTCGCCTTTTGACCCTTGGCGGCAAAAGGATACGTTCTGGCGATCTCCCATCAAAACCTCCCGTACGCGGCCGGATCTCAAAGAAAAGGCGGGGGAATCCCCCGATGTGCCGGAAGGAGAAAGGCATGAGTCCTAGATCGGGCATTCTCATTCTCTTGATTTCCGGCCTGATATTCATTGAAGGCTGTTGGGATTACCGAGAGCTGAACGAGCTGTCCCTAGCCATGGCGATGGGAGTAGACAAAGACGATGACAAGGACGGATTCCGCGTCACTTTTCAAATCGTTAACCCGAAAGAAGTAGCCGGCCGGAATGCGACGGGAAGAGCCGTACCGGTCGCCGTCTATTCCGATACGGGACAAACGATATTCGAAGCGATCCGCAAAGTCGCGCTTAAGGGATCGCGCCGGATTAATCTCCAGCATTTGCGGATTTTGATTATGGGCGAGAGCCTCGCGAGGGATGGGGTGAAAGACGTATTCGATTTTATGGAACGCGATCACGAGTCCCGTCTGACGACAAGAGTGTACATCGCCAGAGGCAACGACGCGGAAACGGTCTTGAATACGCTCACGCTCATCGACGAAATACCGGCCAACGCCATACTCGGCAAGGTCAAGCTCTCGGAGAGGGCCGAAGGGGAAAACTACGAAGTCCGGCTGATCGATGCCATCCACGGAATCTTTAGAAAAACAAGCGGCCTTGCCGTCAGCGGGATTACACTCGTTGGCAACGCTCAAACTGGTCCGAAAATATCCAATATGCAGCATACCTCGACACCGGCCGAATTGGATATTGCCGGCATGGCCATCTTAAAGGACGGCAAGCTTACGGGATGGCTGAAGGGGGACAATGCGCGCGGGGTTACATGGGTTAACAATAAGCTGAAAAGCACGATCGTCAATCTGAAGTGCAAGCCGAAAGGAAAAATCAGCATCGAGACTTATCACTCATCGACGAAGATCAGGACCGATGTTCGGCATGGTCTTCCGATTATCCATATTACGATACGTCAAACCGGTAAAGTGGCAGAAGCCGACTGTCCGATCGATCTCACGAAATCGTCCGAAATTCGAAATCTGGAGCGGAAGTGGGAGGAAGAAACGAAGCATGTGGTGGTGGATGCCGTAGAAGCGGTTCAGCGGCTGAAGAGCGATGTTCTTGGATTCGGGGAAGCGGTGGAACGGGAACGGCCGCGGGCTTGGAAGGAAATGAAGGATAGCTGGGAGGACCTATTTCCGGCATGCGAAACAGAAGTTACCGTTAAGTCGAAAATTATGCGGACAGGTATGCGAACCAAATCAAGCATGTCCAACAAATAGAGAATGCAAAGCGACTTGCGGCGAAACGAGGGAGGTAAGATGGAGAGAGCGAAAATGAGCCCGGGGCAGTTGGCTGCGTTGATCTTCCTGTTCGAGATGGGAACTACGCTTGTTGTGAGTCTGGGATTGAAGGCGGAGAAAGATGCCTGGCTCACGACCCTTTTGGGACTGGCCGGAGGATTGGTGTTGTTTGGCGTATATGCTTCCCTGTACCTCCGCTACCCGAATCTCCCTCTTACCGGGTATGCCAGAAGAATATGGGGTAAATGGATCGGGTGGCCGATCGGTCTGCTCTACGTCCTTTTTTTCATTTACGGAGGCGCGAGAGACATGAGGGACGGCGCCGATTTGTTAGTCAGCTCGGTACTGGATCAAACGCCGATGATCGCCATAAGCGCCTTTATGATTCTGACGATCGGCTACGTCTTGGACAAAGGCATTGAAGTACTGGCAAGAACGGCCCAGATATACTTTATGGTCATGATCGTGCTGGGAGTGCTCAGCAACGTCCTGCTGATTATAGCCCAAGTCATCGATATTAAGCATCTTCTTCCCGTTTTGCAGAACGGGTGGCGTCCCGTTATCAAAACAACGCTCACTCAGACGCTCGAATTCCCCTTTAGCGAAATGGTTTGCTTTACGATGCTGTTCCCCTACTTAAATCAGCCGAAAAGGGGGATACGAATGGGTGTAACGTCGCTCTTCGCCGGCGCTCTCGTATTAAGCTTCAGTACGGCGATGAACATTGCCGTGCTGGGCATCGATATTGCAGGTCGGGCAACCTTCCCGCTTCTCACGTCAATCAGTCTGGTGAATATCAAGGAATTTATTCAACGAATGGATGTATTGGTCGTCATGTCGCTTATTATCGGCGATTTTTTCAAGGTTGCCGTCTTTTATTATGTCGCCGTGCTGGGAGCGGCGGATTTATTCCGTTTGAAAGACCATCGGAAGTTGGTTTATCCGGTGGGACTGATCCTATTATTTCTCTCGATTATTATCGCCAATAATTTTCCGGAGCATATCGAGGAAGGCAACTTTGCTTTGTCGTCCGTATTTTTGCTATTCGGCATCATCCTGCCGTTGCTGCTTTGGGCGGCGGATTTCGTGCGCGGACGATTCCAATCCTGACGGAAAGCAGGCTTCGCCGGAAGTCTATTTTTTGTAAACGCCCTTTATGATTTCCATAGTTCCGACATATAGAATCGTCAACGCGGCAACGACCATTTCGGAATTGGACATAAATAGGAAATGCCTCAGGATCGAATCCGTCGATGTTTGCAGCTTAAAGCCCAGCAACAAATCCATCATAACCGTAAAGCTGACGCTAAGAATAAGGAGCACCAGAGTCAGAAGCCATCTTCTCATGCACGCATCCCGCCTTTCCATCCGAATACAATCGAATGCAGAATTATTGTGGGATCGGAGACCGGCTTTCATGCATGCCCGATAGAAAGTAAAAACCACCCCAAGGCTTGAACACAAACAAACTCCTTTTATTCAACATTATATAAGTGTATGAATGAAATGGGGGGTAATGATTATGAGGCATATTATTGATTACAACGCTGTTCAGCCACGTAACAGGAAACTGGGAGGGTCTTTTGCGGCTCTTTTTGGGGGGAAACCGAAAGTTAAGCTGGCGACCATCCAAATAATAATTTCTCCCCATGCTCGTCCGAATCGGGTCGAATTACTCTCCACTGTCGGTATAACGGGAGTGAGACGCCTCTCTCGACTTTCATTAACGATCTTTCGTGACGGCAAACAAATTTTCAATACACAGCAGGACATCGAATCCGCTCGCTTCAGGCAATTTTATTTTGTTACGCTTCAAGGAATCGATCGTAATGTACAACCAGGCAAGCATGTTTACACGCTATTCGCTGAAAATGTAGGGGCCGCTAATACAAGAGTAGACGTGGATGGTCCCATTAATTTCAGCGGATTGGCTATTAAAACCGGAAACCGCTAAGCGTGGAAAAATTTGGTTGAGCTTCCCCTTAAAAATACAAAAGGGCCGGAGTCCTCAAACACGAGGAATTCCGGCATTCTTTGTGTCTATATAAGTTGAACTTAAGAACCGACATACCGTGCATGAAGTCCATCTTGGAACTGGAGCAAAATAAGGCTGCGGCATAACGTTATTCACGCCGATTTCGGTTATTGATGGAAAATAAGATGATGCAGTAACGTTAAATCCTGATTATGGAGCTAATTCAGGCCATAGAAGAGAAATTAGCGTTACAGCAGGGCTCTATTTTCTTGAAAGCGAAGAAAATAATCATAATAGGGTGATCCCATAACGTTAAACCGTGCCAACACCAGGTAATCTTTGGTTCAACCTATATAGCAAACTTGCTCTTTGAATCTGTGACTTTATATTTTCAATTCTCCTATGAGCTTTTTCATTAATGAAATCTAATGACCTTAAGCAGACCGCCGATGACAGCCTAATCCCACCAAAGATATAGTTTTTTTGAATTCTTTATTTCTTCAATTAGTGATTCAATATCCCCAGCACCTTGCTCAACTACATCTGGACAAAAATCATAAATTTCTTTTGCAAAAGATTTTATTTCTTTATCAGATGGAAGAACCTTAAAATTTGCCTCAACCCAATCGAAATCAGCCCCGATAATATCAAAGGGGTATCGACTATTCCATTTCTTCAGAGTATCAATTACATCTTCGTTTCCTATATCGTAATTGTCACCATTCGTTTGTTGGATTTTTAGAATATCAAACTGGTCGTTCCCTTTTATTGCGCCTATCTTAGAACGATTATTTTCTTGTTCACTAATAAAGACTAAGCACCCTAAAGGATTTAGCTTAGATTTAAGTTCAATGATTATTTTTTCAGCTTGTTCATTTGAAGTCGAGAAAGAAATCCCATCAACATCTTTTTCGCCTTTGTCATCCAAGTTTTTTATGGTTAATCGCTGATAGTTGTTATTAGACACTTGTTTAAAAATGTCTATTGCATCATGACTAAATCCCATTTCATAAACCAATTCTTCGTTTAGTGTATCACTTTTGTTTTTTCCGAATCGAAAAAACTTTTTCCAATCCATTTCCAGCCCCTCTTTCTATGTTTTTATAACCATTATGCAACTTTTCGAATGAAACTATTCTGCCCGTAGAGTTCCCCCTGCGAGGAGTTCCGGCGTTCTAAGCGTTGACTCCGTGTTGACTTCGACCATAAAAACAGAGCAACGGCGGTCATCTCACCATGCTCTGTACTCATAAGTAAAGCACTACTAGAAGTCTTTCGCCTCTTACTCATCCCTCACAGCCACCGGATTCTCACTATAAGAAATTCAATCGCTCCAGCTGGCGTTTTCCCTTAAGTGACGCAGCCTCTTATATTTGGAATGCTATCAAAATTTTGCACATAGGTTAAGAGTAGTCGATTGCACATTAGGAGAGGAACTGTTCACCTCGGTCATGAAGTTCCTTCTTCATCAGGGTATGTCGGAATTGGAGGATTTTACGGCTCAATACAGCAATGTACCCGCTTTTTATTTGATCGCTTCCGCTGTCCTAAACACTGCGCTGGAGCTCGTTCTTTTTATAGGCATTATGTTTAATGAAGCGCGAAGGAGAGTACCTAACTTCTGGGCAATGCTTACCATCGCGCTTATTATTGCGGCATTGCAGCCGGGTGGGATTGCCATGCAGCTTCTTGGTATCCCGTTAGGATTTCTGTACGGCTATATGTATAGCAAATTGAAATCAATCTGGTACGTTATTCTAATCGGCTGATCGTTTAATGTGGCATTCTTTACGATGGTAAAGACAAGCCTATTCGGTTTATTCGACGATCTGAGCGATACAACTCTAATGATCATTGCCATTGGAGCGGCGTTGTATATGATTATAAGCACGGTCTGGTACAGTTTAAGTGCGTATTCCGAAAAGTTTTAGCCACCCATTCCGGAAAGTATTGGTCACCGATTCCGGAAAGTCTTAGCCAGTCATTCCGAAAAGTATTGGTCGGTCATT
>NZ_JBHSMH010000003.1:0-89113 GCF_042655365.1 Cohnella suwonensis
CGAAATTTGGTCAAAGTGCTCGGGTCGATGACCGATTCTTCCGGTGCCATTTGAAGAAAATACTTGAACGACATGTCGTACCTAGAGCGCTCAACCACATTCACATCCGATAGCTCGAAAATAGCCTTGAGAAGCAAATATTTAAACATCCGTAAGGGGTCGATGGCGTTCCGGCCATTGTCCAAACAGTAGTTTGCTTTCAATTCGTCATAAACAAAGGAGAAGTCCACCAGCTCATTGATCTGGCGTAGCATGTTGTCTTTCGGGACAATGAGGTCATATAACGCCGTATAGGGACTGAATGCAAATGAGATTTGAGGCTGGATCATGAGGCCTTCATCCTTCCAACATAATACTTTAATTATACAAGAAAAAGGCACAGCCCCCTCAAATTAATGAGAGTCTGTACCTTTTAGCGGAAATGGACTTTTTCAGTGGCCTCCCTCGGTGCCGTGGGGCGTTCGTTATGCCAGTTACAAAAACTTAGCAATATCCAGCGCGCAGGATGATTACCAGGAGAACGAAAAGTACGAGTGCGAATGCAGCGGCTCCCATTCCGCCACCACAGTGAACGCCGCCTACGCCTTCACCTGCTACAGGGTATCCCAAGTCTATCACCACCGAGCGTGTATTATGACGATTGGTCACGATGTAGCTTATGTCGGGATACGTATGTGGTCAGTACATTAACCCAGTCGGCTCAAAAACAGGCGAGCGCACAGGGCTTCCTTCCCTCGGATGAACCGGATGCGAATCGGACACCTTAATGACGCAGTCCAATCATCCGAGGGAGGTTTTACTTTGAGAAAGCAAGTGACCAGCTTGGCGTTGGCGTCCGCATTGTCGCTCACGATCGCCGTGCCCGCCTTCGCGTCCCATTCCCCGGGGCATACAACGGCGGACATGACGCCGGGAACAAATCCAAGCACGATCAACAGCACGACGAATACAACGAGTCCGACCTATAATCCGCGCTACAACCAAGTCAATTACAACGGCGGCACTCATAATGGTATGTTCAGCGATACGACGACGGGCACTCGATTTGATACGTACAACAACGGCACGAATCGTCCTTTCGGAACGTACGGCGCGTACGATTCGACCCGGATGAACGCGTATCGTCCGAACGGAGCGTACAACACGGGCATCACAGCGAAAACGAACCAAACGGTACGCGCATTGGGAACAACGACGAGACGGACGTTCAACTGGGGTTGGCTCGGTTTGCTCGGCTTGTTCGGCTTGGCGGGCATGCGCAGCCGAAACCGCGACGAAGCGCGCTAACGGCGACGAACAAACGACTCGAACCGCGATAATAAGAGGAATCCCCGCAGCCCTTTCCGATATGGAGAAGCGGCAGCGGGGATTTTGCCTAGCGTCGGCGAAGGACCGGAAAATTCGCGCAGGGCGTATTCCGAAGCCTACTCCGCGAACGAGACGTTTCCGTCCGCGAGCGAAGCGATCCGGGCGAGCGATTCGACGCGGTAGCCTTTCTCGGTCAGCTTGTTCGCCCCGTTCTGGAACGACTTCTCGATCACGATGCCGATGCCGGCCACTTGGCCGCCAGCGCGTTCGACGATTCGGGCCATGGCGAGCGCGGCTTCTCCGTTCGCGAGGAAGTCGTCGATCAGCAGCACCCGGTCGCCTGCGGACAAGAACTTGGTCGCGACGGACACTTCGCTTTCTTCCTTTTTCGTGAACGAGTACACTTTCTCCGTAAATAAATCCGTCTGCAGCGTCAGCGATTTGCGCTTGCGCGCGAACACGACCGGGACGCCGAGCTCGAGGCCGGCCATCACCGCCGGGGCGATGCCCGACGATTCGATCGTCACGATCTTGTCGATTGCGCTTTCCCTGAAGAGGGAAGCGAACGTTCTCCCGATCTCCAGCATGAGCGGAGGATCGATCCGGTGATTCAAGAACGAATCCACCTTCAGCACTTGGTCGCTTAACACGATTCCTTCTTCGACGATTTTCCTTTTCAGCAGCTCCACGAGCTCTCCCCCTTTTGCATACAGTTTACCATCCTGTCGCCGGTTTGGGAGGCTTGTCCGAACAATTCGCGTTGTTAGCCTAAGATTATGATACACTGTTACCGGAATCAGAAACGTCGTACGGGGGTTGAACGGCATGGTGCGCGGGTCGTGGAGACGGCTGTCGGTGCTTGCGGGCAGAATGGAAGGCAAGCTATTTATCGTTTTTTTGTTCCTGATTATATTGCCCATCGGCGTGCTAAGCTATATCGCGTCGGAAAGATATTCCGGATCGATCGAGCGGAATACGGTCACGTATGCGTCCCAAGTGTCCGATCTGATGATCAGCAAGCTGGACGATTACATGGAGGACATGAAAAAAATCGCGATTATTCCGTCGTACTTGGCGGAGATCAAGTCGGGACTGAAGGAATCGAACGCCTATTACGAGAAAAAGCCCGATGCTCCCGGAGCCGGGGGCATGGCCGAAGGCATCGTCGAGAAGCGCGATTCGTTGTCGGACGAGCAATTACAGCTGCTTCGCCGCGTGGAAGGCAGCATCTACTTCCTGAATAACATCAAGAACGGCGCCAACTCCGTGTATTTGTTCGACCGGTACGGGCATTCGTACTTCGTGACGAAGAGCGGGGGCGTGCGCTCCGATCTGCCGACCGCTTACGAGGAATGGAAGAAGCTTGCCATGGAAGCCCACGGATATCCCGTTCTCGTCAGCACGCAGGCGGTCGGCGGCGGCAGGTCGGGCAACCGTTACGTGTTTACGATCGTGAGGGAAATCATCGACACGACGTTCGAATCGCTCGGCTTGATCGCCGTCGACGCGAACATCGTCGTCATCGAGAACATCGTCAAGGACTTGGACAAGGCGACCCGCGGAACGACGCTCATCGTCGATCATAACGGTAAAGTCGTCTACGACAGCGAGAAGAAATACTTGGCGAGCAACTTGGCGGGCAGCGACTTGCTGCTCCGCGCTTCCGGTTCCCAAGGCAGCTTCCACGCCGACGTCGAGAGCGAGAAGATGCTGACGATCTATAGGCAGTCCCCGAACACGGGGTGGAAAATCTTCATTACGATTCCGCAAAAGCAATTGATGGGGGAAGCGAATCGCATCCGGGGGTTCACGATCGTCTCGGCGTCGCTCATTATCGGGTTCGGCTTGCTGATCTCGCTTATTCTGACGTTCGCTTTGACGAAGCCTCTCCGGTCGCTCGTCCGCTTGATGAAAGTCGTCCAGACGGGAAATTTGGACGTCTCGTTCCCGGTCAGGGGCAGGGACGAAATCGGAATCGTCGGCAACGCGTTCAACCGGATGATCGCCCGCGTCAAGGGCTTGGTCCAAGACGTCTACATGGCCGGGCAACGTAAAAAAGAAGCCGAGTTGGAAGCGCTTCAGAATCAGATCAATCCGCACTTCATCTACAATACGCTGGAGTCGATCCGGATGACGGCCGTCATCAATGACAACGTCGAGGTCAGCGATATGACGCAATTGCTCGGCAAGCTGCTTCGGTACGGCATGGGACCCGGCAGCGAGACGGTGCCTCTATCACGGGAACTCGAGCATCTGGAGATGTACGTCAAGCTGCTGAACTTCAGATACGGCAACCGGTTCTCGCTCGAGACGGCGAACATCGCGGACGAACGGTTGCCCGTCATGAAGCTGTTGTTCCAGCCGATCGTCGAGAACGCCGTCTATCACGGCATGGACGAATCGAAGACGTCGATGACGATCTCCATCGCCTACGAGCGGATCGGTACGGATCATTGCTTCGCGATCAGCGACGGCGGGGTCGGCATGTCCGAAGAGACGCTGCTGCGCCTTCGCCGGCGGCTGAACGAAACGAATCCGCCCCGCGAGGAAAGCGGGCGAGGGATCGGCTTGCGAAACGTGAACGAGCGGCTGAAGCTGCTGTTCGGGGGAAGCTACGGCATTACGATAGACAGCGAGCTCGGCGAAGGCACCGTCGTGAAGGTGCGCTTCCCGGACATTGCCGCAAGAGGAGAGAGGGAGCATGGTTAACGTGGTCGTCGTGGACGACGAAGAACGGATCCGGCAAGGGCTGGCCAAGCTCGTCGCCCAAGCGGGCGAGGACGTCCGGGTGACCGGCATCTTCGCAGGTGGACAGGAGCTGCTGGCGCATATCGACGAGATCGAAGTCGATCTGGTCATCACGGATATCAAAATGCCGGTCATGAACGGGCTGGAGCTGATCGAGAAGTTGCAGAAACGGGAGCCTTCGCCGCGGATGGCGATCATCAGCGGGTTCGACGAGTTCTCGTACGCGCGTCAGGCGCTCCGCTTCGGCGTCGAAGACTACTTGCTGAAGCCGGTAGACAAGGAGGAACTCGCCGGATTGATCCGCAAGGTCGCCCAAGGGATCGAGAGGAGCAAGGAATCCGAGCTCTCGGAAGAGGAAGACCGGCTCAAGCTGCTCCTGTTTAACGAGACGGAATCGTTGCCGGAGCATCTCCGGCTGGAAGCTTGCCGCCGATTGGACGGAACGGAGACGTTCCGGGAAGCGTACGGCGTGCTAATCGTAAGGGGGGCGCCATCTTCGGACTCCGAGACGGCGTCCCCGACGCCGGAGGACGCCATCTTCGATTGGCTTCAGAAGCGGGTCCTTCTCCGACTAGGAGGACGAACGGTGGCGATCGTCCCGATCGGCGAAGCCGAACATGCGGACCGTATCCGGGAACTGGGTCAGACGCTGTTGCAGCGATTGCCCGTCGGATTCGAAGGAAGAGTCGGAGGCAGCGACGTGTTCCGCGGCTCCGCTTGGCTTCGCGAAGCCTACCGGCAAGCGGAAATCGCCATGGAGCATGCTTGGTACGAGAACGGCAGAAGGGCGTTTGCAGACTATGCGCGAGCGGCGAGGAAGCTGAATGCGAACGCCGTGAAACCTTTGCTCGTGCTGCTTGACGGAGAGTTCCAAGCCGAGATGGCGGCGTCGAACTACAAGCGGGCGCAGGACTCCGTGCATCGTTGGTTCGACGGCTGCATGGCGCTCGCCCCGGCTTGGAACGAGCTGCGGGACGGCTGCGAGACGGTTCTGGCGCTCATCGGCAAGCATCGGGCGGACCGGGCGGGGGATGCCGCCGCGTTTCGGGAAGCTTCGCCGGCCGGGCATCATTCGACTTCGCTTCATCCCGAGCATTTTCCGAACAAAGAGGCTTTCGCGGCTTTCTTCATCGGGGAGGCGGACAAGCTGTTCATGAAGCTGCAGGAGTCCACCCAGGGCAACCGCGTCGTGGATACGGTCAAGCAGTATATCCAGCGGAACTTCGCGGCGGAGCTCGAATTGAACCGGCTCGCGGAGGAAGTGTTCTTGACCCCGAGCTACTTAAGCAAGCTGTTCAAGACGGAGACGGGAGAGACGATTACCGATTACTTGATCTCGGTCCGCATCGATCGGGCCAAAGAATGGCTCCGGGACAAAAACGCGCTAAAGACGTACGAGGTCGGAGAGAATGTCGGCTATCCCGATCCGGCGTACTTCAACAAAGTGTTCAAGAAAGTCGTCGGCTGCACGCCGAAAGAATTCAAGGATAGGGTAAGGTAAAACCGTTGGCGTGCTCCGTTAGGCTATCAAATAGATTTGTTAGCTGAGTATTATCTAAATTGAAGACAATTAAAACAAACGAAGAACATTAAACCGAATAACGAAACCCGCTATAATGGTTCTGAAAGCGTTTGCTCGGTGGGATTCCGGCAGGCTTGAAAGAGATCAGGTTAGAGGGGGAGTTCCGTTGAACATCAGCTACAAAGCGCAGAAATACTTGATCTTGTTCGGCTTTCTGACCTTACCGGTCGCGCTGCTGTGCGCGTTCTCGCTGTATCCGGCGGCGGCGTTGTTCTACTTTAGCCTAACGGATTGGGATGGGTTAGGTTACGACCAATCGTGGGTCGGGCTGGCTAATTACAAGGAAATATTCATGCGTCCCGAAATCTTCGGCGCGTTCAAGAATAACTTGTACTATTTCGGAGGCGGGCTCGTCCAGACGGCGATCGCGCTCTACTTCGCGGTCATCCTGAACGGCAGGCTGAAAGGCAAATACGCGTTCCGCGTCATGCTGTTCCTGCCGTACGTGCTTCATAGCGTCGCCACCGTCATCATGTTCAAGAACGTGTACCACGCCGAATACGGTTCGCTTAACGTGTTCCTCGGCGCCATCGGGCTCGAGTCTTGGCAACAAATGTGGCTCGGCAATCCGCACCTCGTCAACTTCTCGCTCGCATTCATCTCGATGTGGAAATATTTCGGGCTCAGTATGGTCATTTTTATCGGCGCGTTGCAATCGATTCCGAAAGACCTGTACGAAGCGTCGACGATCGACGGCGCGTCGAGCTGGCAATCGTTCCGTTTCATCACGCTGCCTAGCCTCCGAAGCGTCATCGAGCTCATGCTCGTCCTGACGTTGACCGGCGCGCTCGAGGCATTCGACATTCCGTACATCATGATGCTCGGCGCGAACGGAACGTCGACGTTCGTCACCCAGACGGTCAACATGGCGTTCAAGTTCAACAACTCCGGCCTCGCTTCCGCGATGGCGGTCGTGCTCCTGTTCATCGTGCTTCTGTTCATCGTCATCCAGCGCAAAGTTCTGTTCAGGGAGGGACGATAAGCGATGCAAAAAAACCCAGGGTACGTTCAAGCGCTGAAATACGCGTCGCTCGCCGTCGCCGTCTTTATCGTGTTCTTCCCGATCTACTCCGTCTTCATCGGCGCCTTCAAGACGAAGGTGGAATTTTACCAGTCCGGTCTTCGGTTGCCGGACAACTTCTTTAACTTCGATAACTTCAAGCGGGTGTTCAAAGTCGGCAAGCTCGGTCTCGGCTTCAAGAACACGTTCACGATCCTGCTCGTGGCGATCGCCGGCAACGTGCTCATCGGCACGATGGTCGCTTACGCGCTCGGACGGTTCGAGTTCGCGATGAAGAAGCCGATCATGGGATTGTATTTGATCGCCCAAGTCATTCCGCTCGTCACGACGCAAGTCGCGACGTTCAGCGTCATTCAGGCGCTCGACGTCTATAACACGATGTACGCCCCGATGCTGCTCTACTTGGGCGCGGACGTGCTTCAGATCATTATCTACCTTCAATTCATCAATAACATTCCGAGGGATCTCGACGAAAGCGCGATGGTCGAAGGAGCTTCGCTCTTCAAGATTTACCGTTCGATCATCTTCCCGTTGCTCGCTCCGGCGACGGCGACGCTGATCATCCTGAAGACGATCTCGATCTATAACGACTTCTATACGCCGTATCTTTACATGCCTTCGCAGAAGCTGAAAGTGGTATCGACGGCGATCTACAGCTTCGTCGGCCCGAACGCCGCGCAGCTGAACGTCATCTCCGCGGGCATTCTCGTTATTTTCATTCCGACGGTCGTTATCTTCTTGTTCTTGCAACGTTATATATTCGCGGGCGTAACGAACGGCGCGGTCAAGTAAATGTATGTTATGATAACGAAAATAGTTTGTTATCATCGTCGCTTATGCGAGTGGAGTGAACCGTGCGATGTCGAAAAAAGTGACCATGCAGCAAATCGCGGATCATGTCGGCGTATCCAAATTCGCGGTGTCCAAGGCGTTATCCGGCAAATCCGGCGTCAGTCCCGATACGAGGGAGAAAATCATCCAGGCGGCGACCCAGCTCGGCTACTTCTCCCAGAAGCGCAATAAGCCCGCCGTCAGCCGCCAGCCAACGCCGAACCGGCGCCCGTCGGCGGAACGGGATACGATCGTCGTCCTCATCCCGAACGTCCGGGAACAAAACCGCCAGTCGACGTTCTGGGGACGGATCATCGACGGCATCACGGAAGGGCTCGAGAACAACAACCTCGGCATGATGATCGTGACCGAGCATATTACGGACAATTTCACGAAGCTGATCAATCCCGACGCCGTGCTCGGCTTGATCGGGGTCGGGCTGATCTCCAACCAGCTGCTGCTCGAAATCCGCAAGCTGGGCATTCCGTTCGTGCTCGTCGATCACGAGGATTCCCTCATTCCGTCGGACGTCCTGTTCATGAACAATTACGAGTGCGTCCGCAGGGCGACGAATTATTTGCTCGGCAACGGACACCGGGAGGTTCAGTTCGTCGGCAACATCCGCTATTCCCGAAGCTTTTACGACCGTTGGCTCGGTTTCCGCTCCATGCTGGAGGAACAGGACACCGAACTCCGGCAAGAAAAGAAGCTGCTCGAATTCGAAGGCGTGAACCGCTCGGAGATAACGGAACAGCTAGAGCCGATCTTGCGCGAGCTGAAGGGGAAGGGACGGCTGCCGACGGCGTTCGTCTGCGCGAACGATTCGATCGCGATCTGCATCATGACCGCGCTCATGAAGATGGGCGTCGACGTTCCCGGAGAAGTATCGGTATGCGGCTTCGACAATATCGAGGACGCCAGCTTGTCCTCGCCCAAGCTGAGCACCGTCCATGTGAACAAGGAAGCGCTCGGCCAGCGCTCCGTGGAGACGTTGCTGTGGCGAATTAGCCATCCGGACGACCCGAAGGAGAAAATTCTCCTCGCGGGCGATTTCGTCCTGCGCGAATCGACGTCCGTCGCTCGCTGAGTCGATTTGTTATAATGAGTTCCACTCTGTTGTGGCTTAATGACGGATAAATGAACTGTAAAACATACAGTTATTTCGTCTTAAAATCAGATATCTGGTGAAATAGATGTAATATATACACTAATTTCACCAGATTCATCCTGATTCAGTTGAAAACCTGCAAAATTAAGTGCATCTTTTGCATGAAATTCATGCAAAGGCCTTACCATGTATCTTTTTACCTGCACATTTTACATTTAAATATTCCAATCCGTTGTTTCTAAGTAAATTCACCCGGAACTCAGCCTTTTGTTATTGTAGTTGATGCGTCTGTTGCCGCCTTCTTAAGGGCGGCTTTTTCTTTGCCGAAAGGCCCGAAAACCGGTTGACAAACCGGCTGGCGGTGATACAATTTTCTTGAAATGTTATCATTATTTAATAATAATTAACTAACAATAAAATTTGTTAGCATACTGGCGAAACAAAAAGGAGCTGCGTGCCGTGAGCGCATGGACGGAGACGGTAAACGGAATGACGTGGGGATGGACCGGGGTTCGGGGCACATGGACCGGCGAGGAAGCGGACCATTCGATGATCAGCATGCGGGCGATAGGCGTCAATTGGACGGCGATCGCCTTGTCCGCGGTACAGGAAACGGCGCAATCGACTTCCATCCCTTTCCGGGAAGCGCCGACGGTAACGGACGAGGAGACGGTGGCCGCGATTCGACGCGCCAAGGCGCTCGGCATGAAAGTGATCTTAAAGCCCGTCGTGAACTGCGCGAACGGCACGTGGCGCGCCCATATCTCGTTCTTCCGGGACGAAGCGCCGGGAGAACCGACGTGGGGACAATGGTTCGCTTCGTATGGCGAGTTCATCCTACACTACGCGGCCATCGCGGAGCGGGAAGGCTGCGAAATGTTCTGCGTCGGCTGCGAGATGGTGCAAGCCGACTCGAGGGAAGCGGAATGGAGAGAACTGATCGTGAAAGTACGGACCGTCTACTCCGGACTCGTCACTTACAACTGCGATAAGTACCAGGAAGAGAGACTGACCTGGTGGGACGCGGTCGATATCATCTCTTCCAGCGGATACTATCCGATCGACAAGTGGGAGGAGCAGCTCGACCGGATCGAGCGGGGAATCGCCCGCTGGAATAAGCCGTTCTTCTTCATGGAAGCGGGTTGCCCGAGCCGGGAAGGGTCAAGTCTAAAGCCGAACGATTGGTCGCTGCCGGGAGGGCCGTCGGAAGACGAACAGGCCGCCTATTACGAAGCGATGTTCGAGGCTTGCTCGCGCAGGGATTGGATGAGAGGCTTCATGCTGTGGGATTGGCCGGCGAAGCTGTACGCGCCGGAGGAAGCGGCGGCAAACGACGATTATTGCATGTACGCGAAGAAAGCGGAGGCGGTCGTTCGCGATTACTATACGTCGCGAAGCTGATAGGCGACGAGGACAAGGGCTAGCAAAGTCCAGCAAGGTTTAGAAAGGTCTAGAAGGGACGAAAGGGGAGAGAGAGATGGGAGATAGATCGGCCATCGGACAGTGGCGATCGGAATTGTTAGAGACGCTGAAGATCAACATTCTCGGGTTCTGGATCGAGCATGCGGTCGATAAGAAAAACGGGGGCTTCGTCGGGGAAATCCGCAGCGACATGACGGTATTGCAGGGCGCGGACAAGGGGCTGGTGCTGAACGCCCGCATCCTGTGGAGCTTCGCGACCGCCTACCGGGTTTACGGGGATCAGGCCTACTCCGATATGGCGGAACGGGCTTACGGGGAATTGCGCGACCGGTTCCGCGATAAGGAGCACGGCGGGTTGTTCTGGATGGTGGACAAGGGAGGAGCTCCGGTTCAGGACAAGAAGCAGGTGTACGGGCAAGCGTTCGTAATCTACGCGTTGTCCGAATATTACCGAGCGACGGGTTTGGAGAATGCGCTCGAATGGGCGAAGGAACTGTACGTGCTGCTCGAGAAACATGCCTGCGACAACGTCCATCGCGGTTACGTGGAAGCGTTGGCGCGGGACTGGACGGAGACGAGCGACCTGAGCCTTAGCGGCAAGGACCTGAACGAACGCAAATCGATGAATACGCATCTGCACGTGCTCGAGGCTTATACGAACTTATATCGCGTCTGGAAGCCGGAAGGCCTGCGCTTGAAGCTGGCCGAATTGATCGACATTCATCTGGACTTGATCGTGAACGAAAGCAATCATCACTTCCTGTTGTTCTTCGACGACGAATGGGCGTCGAAGTCCGATCATATTTCGTACGGCCACGATATCGAAGGAAGCTGGCTGTTGTGCGAAGCGGCCGAGGTGCTCGGCGACGAGGGTAGAATCGCCCGCGCGAACGCGGAAGCGCTGGCGATGGCGGAAGCGACGCTCGCGGAAGGCGTGGACGCCGACGGCGCGGTCTTCAATGAAGCGGACGGACACGGCCATCTCGACGATACGAAGGACTGGTGGCCGCAAGCGGAAGCGATGGTCGGCTTCCTGAACGCCTACCAGCTGAGCGGAAACGAAGATATGCTGCGAGCGGCGCATGCAAGCTGGCATTTCACGAAGACCTATATGATCGATCGCGAGAACGGCGAATGGCATTGGCAAGTGTCCCGGGACGGCACGCCGAATCCGGCGCACGCCAAAGTCGATCCGTGGAAATGCCCTTATCACAACAGCAGGGCCTGCTTGGAAGCATGGGAAAGATTGGCACGCATCTCGATGGCGGAGGTTCATTAATATGAGCGAATTCATGCGGAAACTGAAGGCTTTGAAAGAAAATCACGATCTCCTCGCGCGCCGGCCGAACGCGCCGGCGGAGAGCGATAACGGCGTCTATACGCGGTATCAATATCCGGTGCTCACGAACGAGCACGCGCCGATCTATTGGCGCTACGATCTGAACCCGGAGACGAATCCCCATCTGCTCGAGAGGATCGGCGTCAACGCGGCATTTAATCCCGGCGCGATCGAGCTGAACGGGAGGTACTACCTGATGGTCCGCGTCGAAGGCGTCGACCGCAAATCGTTCTTCGCCGTCGCGGAGAGCGACAGCCCGGTGGATAACTTCAAGTTCTGGGACTATCCGGTACTGCTTCCGGAGACCGACGATCCCGACACGAACGTCTACGATATGCGCCTGACCCAGCACGAAGACGGCTGGATCTACGGGGTCTTCTGCTCCGAGCGCAAGGATCCGAACGCGCAGGCGGGCGACTTGTCGAGCGCGGTTGCCCAAGGCGGCATCGCGCGCACGAAAGACTTGAAAAGCTGGGAACGCCTGCCCGATCTGAAGACGCCTTCCGCGCAGCAGCGCAACGTCGTGCTTCATCCGGAGTTCGTCGACGGCAAATACGCGTTCTACACCCGTCCGCAAGACGGATTCATCGACGCGGGATCCGGCGGCGGCATCGGCTGGGGCTTGTCGGAGAGCATGAACCCCGCCGTCGTCGAGAAGGAAACGATCGTGGACGGACGCCACTACCATACGATCAAAGAAGTGAAGAACGGCCAAGGCGCAGCGCCGATCAAGACGGACAAAGGCTGGTTGCACATCGCGCACGGCGTTCGCAACACCGCGGCCGGCTTGCGGTACGTGCTGTACATGTTCATGACGTCGCTGAAGGATCCGAGCAAAGTCATTCACGCGCCGGGCGGACATCTGATCGCGCCGGAAGGCATCGAACGGGTCGGCGACGTATCCAACGTCGTGTTCTGCAACGGCGTCATCGCGAAGGACAACGGAGAGGTATATATCTACTACGCTTCCTCCGATACGCGCATCCACGTCGCGGCGACGACGGTGGAGAAGCTGGTCGATGCCTGCGTGAACACGCCGGAAGACCTTCTCCGCTCCCGGACGAGCGTCGAGAAGCGTTCCGCGCTGATCTCCGCGAACTTGAAACTGATGGAGACGCCGGAGTTCGCGTTTCTGAAGGACTGATCTTGCTGGGAAGAGCGCCCGCGAGCCCTAAGGCTTGCGGGTGTTTGCGTTAACCGTTTGACGGTCGCCGCATTGCAACCGGGGAATCTTTAGGAGGCCTAAGGTGTTTTGCTTGTACGCGGGATTAAGGATATTCTATGGTAATGCGCGCTTCCGGCTTGGCGCTGAGACTAATTTGTCACCTAAAATTATTTATTTGTTATCATAATCAGAAACAATAAAAACAAATGAAGCGCATTTTTTCGTATGGCGGAAAGCCATATAATGAGCAATGTAAGCGATCTCATGAAGCTTTCACGAACGCTAACGATCGCCTACCAATAAAGCTTATGGGGGTAATATCAAAGATGAAGAAGTCACTCCTTCTCGGTTCGACGATGTTATTATCGGTATCCATGCTCGCGGCTTGCGGCAGCAACAACAATAACGAGAATGCCTCTCCTAGCGCATCTTCGTCTCCGTCCGCCAGCGCCAGCGCTTCTGAAAGCGCTCCCGCCAGCGAAAGCCCGGCCGCGGAGCTCGGCGGAAAGCTGAAAATTCTGACGCACCGCACGGACTTGATCGACGACGGCACGATGGACAAATACGCCGCGGCGTTCAAAGAAAAGTATCCGAACGCGGAGCTCGAGTTCGAAGGCATCACGAACTACGCGAGCGACATTAAAGTGCGCTTGACGACAGGCGAAGCGGGCGACGTCAACATGATCGACTCCAGCTTGCCGAACACGGAATTGCCGAACTACTACGAGCCGCTTCCGGACGCGATGTTCGACAACGTGTACTTCGCGGACTACAGGCTGTTCGAAGGCAAACGCTACGGGCTGTCCACGGGCGTCAACACGCAAGGAATCGTGTACAACAAGCAAGCGTTCGCCAAAGCGGGCGTAGACAAAGTGCCGACGACGCTGGACGAACTGTATGCGGCGGCCGAGAAACTGAAAGCTGCGGGAATCATTCCCCTCTATATGAACTACGGCGCGCAATGGCCGATCGGGAACTGGGCGGAAGGCTCCGTCAAGTATGTCGCGGGCGACATGAAATGGACCGATCAATTCGTGACGTCCGACACGCCATGGCAGATCGATAACGCTTGGGGTACGCTGATGACGATCGCACGGACGTTCGTTCAGAAGGGCTACGTCGAGAAAGATCTCGCGACGAACAACTGGGAGATGTCCAAAGGCGAAGTCGCTTCCGGCAAAGCCGCGATGTACTTCCTCGGCAACTGGGTCATCCCGCAAGTCATCGGCGCGGGCGCCAAATCCGAAGACATCGGCTTCTTCCCGCTTCCTTACGACAACAGCGGCAAATACAACGCTCCGCTCGGCTCCGACTACATGATCGGCGTCAGCAAGAACAGCAAAAACAAAGAGCTGGCAACGGCATGGGTCGAGTTCTTCGTAAAAGAATCCGGTTACGTCGATTCCCAAGGCTTCATGCCGGTCGACAAGTCCCAACAACCGAAAGTGCCTCAACTGTCCGAGTTTCAATCGTTCAACCCGACGTTCCTCGAGGACGTGGCGGGCGATCCGAAATTCAACGAAATCGCGAACAAAGCGGAAATCGATCTGTGGGTCGGCAAAACGACGCAAGATCTGATCGTCGCCAAAGACTTGCAAAAGGCGTACGACGGCCTCAACGAAAGATGGAAAAAAGCGAGAGCGGCTCTCGGATATTAATCCGAAACCGGAAACTAGTGGATCTCCCGGCATTCCGCCGGGAGGTTTTCTATAGAATATCAGAAAGTATAATTTTTTGATTTCCTTTGTACTCATCTGATACCTACGCAAAGCTGCTTCAGCGTCTAAGTACGCCGAAGGTGTGTGTGTTTGCTTGTTTGGTGAATTGCGGAAAGTCGTACAAAGTGGCGTACGAGGTAGTCCGTCGTAGAAGTTTTGTTCGAAATATCGTACAAAGTGGCTTGCGAGGCATTCCGTCGCAAAGTTTTGTACGAAATATCGTACAAAGCGGTGAGCGAGGTAGTCCGTAGCAAAGGTTTTGTACGAAATATCGAACAAAGTGGTGAGCGAGGTAGCCCGTCGCAGAGGTTTTGTACGAAATATCGCACAAACGGCTTTTGCAATCGTTCGATTCAATAGAAGCGAGAATTTAAGCCGTAAAAAACAATTGCTTCATGTGGAGCGATATGCCCCGATTTCCTTCTAGCGTGAAGGGAAATCGGGGCTTATTTTATAGCTTGGAAAGGATGACGCAGCTTGAGTTTCGAGATCGAGCACTAGAAGTGGGTCAAGGCACACTTGTCGAAACGCCACGGGGAACGAAAAGATGCTCTGAAAAGAGGGCATGGATTCGGCAATCGCATGTTTGCGGAACAAATATGGTGGAACCTTGCGACCCGAGTCGACTGACGACACATAATTTTTACCAATCCTACCGATACTGAGCGAGAGAAGATAAGCATCGATGACTCTGCTCATCATCAGGAGGATGGCGAACATGATTACGCTCGGTCGTCCGTTAGGACGGAAAATAACGCTGATGTTCGCGGCGGGGCTTCTACTGGGAGGTGCATGCGTGCGTGCGGCCGACAATCCTGCGAACCGGCAAATCGCGGTCGTCATCGACGACTTCGGCAACGGCATGAAAGGAACGCCGCAAATGCTGGAATTGCCGATCAAGCTGACGGTCGCGGTCATGCCGTACCTGCCGACGACGAAAGCGGACGCGGAAGCGGCATTCCGCAAAGGCCACGACGTTATTGTCCATATGCCGATGGAGCCCGTACGAGGGCTCAAAAGATGGCTCGGACCCGGAGCGATAACGACGGATCTGAACGACGACGAGATCCGCCGCCGCGTCGAAGCGGCGATCGCCGACGTTCCCCACGCGATCGGCATGAACAACCATATGGGGTCGAAGGCGACGGCGGACGCTCGGGTGATGAGGGTCGTACTTCAAGTGTGCAAGGAAAAAGGGCTGTTCTTCCTCGATAGCCGCACGTCGTACAAGACAGTCGTGCCGAAAATCGCGAGCGAGCTTGGCGTCACGACGCTGCGCAACGACGTCTTCCTCGACGACGTGTACACGCAGAACCACGTGCTGCATCAGATTTCCGTCCTGAAGAAATTCATCGCGGACCACGATCGCTGCGTCGTCATCGGGCATGTCGGCCCGCCGGGATTATATACGTCCGGCGTGCTCAAGAACGCGATTCCGGAGCTGAGCGGCAAAGCGACGTTCGTTCCGCTGTCCCGCTTGCTGCCTTCTCCGCTTCCGATCGTCTACGGGCAGAAATAGCGATAGCTCATGATGCCGCCCGCGATCGCCGCGGCCAGCCGATTCTGACCGGGGATGGACGTCAGCATCTCCCGGTCTCCGGGGTCGTTCAGGAACGCGGTTTCGACGATGACGCTCGGTACTTTGACCCGGTTCAGCAAATAGAACTTATTCGCCGCCTGCGGTAGCCGGAAACGGTTCTGCTGGCGGTTTAAGCTATCTTGAATAAAACCGGCCAATATCGCGCTCCGCCCTTCGGACTGATGGATGACGAGCGGGCCTCTTTTCCCGCCTTTGGGCGACCAATTCACGTGTACGCTAATGAACAGGGAGGCTCCGACTTCGTCCGAGAGGCCGTGCCGCTGGGACAAGTCCTTCCGATGACGGGAGCGCGTCAGATGCCAGCGATTATCGTCGCTTAGCGCGTAATCGCCCGTCCGGTTCAGAATGACCTTGACGCCTTTGCTGCGGAGCAGCAAATAGAGCTTGCGCGAGATGTCCAAGTTAATGTCTTTTTCCAGTACGTTTTGCCAGTGGGTGCCGCTGTCAATGCCGCCGTGTCCGGCGTCGATAAGGACGTCGGCCGTCGGCAACGTGTACTCGACGGGCGGTTCGATTCGCTCGCCGGTTGGTCCGGTCCATCCGGTCGCAAGGAGCAACGCGCCGACGAACAGCGCGAGACGGGACAACCGGCCGACGCCTCGCGGCAGACTCGTCGGAATATTCGGGTTGAACGGCGTCGATCTCAAGCGGCGCTTCCTCCTTCGGCGGATCGGCTAACCCCATCCGCTTGGTTGTACCGTTATCGTGGCACAAATCGGGCAACCTCATGCAACCTCGTACAACCTCAAGTAAACAAACGCCATGGAAATAAGCCATAGGAAGATTGAACGGGCTTCCCGTCGGACATGCTAAAGAGCAAGGAGGAGGAGTAAGCCATGGATGGATCGGAATATTTGAAGTACGTGACGGAACGTTTCGTCAGCTACATGGATAGGCCGGCGGAACCGCAGACGGAAGACCGGGAAGGGCAACAACCGCATGCCGGCAAAATCAGCCGGGAGCCTTGGCTGACGAGATGGTTCGGCGTCGCCCCGCTCGGGGTTCAGATGTGGTGGACGGGACGAGCCGAACGCAAAAACAAAACGCGCCAAGAAGCGGCGCGTTCGGTCGAATCATCGTCTTATCGATAGAAAAAGCCTTGATCCAGCATGGCGCCGATCGGGATGAACCGGTTGCCCTCCATGTCGATCGCGAGGTCCATCCGGCCGTTCGACCAACGCTGATAGCCGATGATCGGCACGGCATACAGCATCGCGTCGCCGAATGGTTCGGTTACATATCTTAAATGCTTGCCGCCTTCGAGCCGCTTCCTTAACAGGGCGGCGTCTTTGGCGTTGAACGGCGTTTCCCCGGTCAGCCAAGGGAGCTTCTCGTAAACGTCGAACGAATCGTTCAGCTTGAGAGCGGACACTTTGGCCCCGGTCGTAGTAGGCGCGCGGTATGACGGCTTGTCCTCCGAGAATAGAAGTCGCCATGTTTTGCCGTCCAGAGGAAGCTCCTCCGCCGTCTTGGCGTCGAGCCAGTACGTCTCGTCTCCGATCGTCACTTCCCAGGCGGCCGCGAACGGATGGACGTAATGCTTGACGGCGACGATGCCGGGGAGCTGCTCGGCGGTCGCAAGACCGCTGTCGACGAGCGACCGTCTCAGAATCGTTTTGGAGAAAAGCGAGAACGGTCCTGTGCCGTATTCCCCCAGTTGGAACGTGCCGTCGGTAACCGCATGGACGACCATGTAGCCGATATCTTTGCCTTCCTTGGAAAATAAGACGAGCCAGCTATGCGTGCCCGGACCGAGCGCTTCGATCTGCGGGTCGGTGCCTTGCCATGCCTTGAAAGGCTTCTGCTTCGAAAGGGCGGCGACCCACTCCGTCACTTGACGTTCGAGCTTGGACGGCGCGGCTTCCGTCGCTTTGGCGACGATGGCGGCATTGGCGGCGGAGACGGCGCGAACGGGCGTAAAAGCTTGTAACAAGGCGACAAGCATCGCGGCGGCAACGATCAGTTTCGAGGCGCGAATGCGGATCGTACGCTGTCGGTCGGACATAGAACCTCCTGCGGGTAGGGGATGGAGCGGCTCTCGCCCGCGCTAGCGGCATCGAAACCGTGAGGCTCCGACGGCTTTGGATGCGCGGGGCGCCGCGTCGTTATATTGTAAGGGACAAGCGTTGCCGAGACTGTTGCTTCGTGTCGGCCGGAGCGTGCGATACGGGTTCTATTTTTGCCGATTCTCGGCGGAACCTCGTAGCTTGCGGCTAACGGTCGGTCATTCGATACCCGGCAGATGAAAAATTCCGCAGTTCATGACGGAGAGCGTCACGCGCGGGCGATATTGCCAGTCGATCTCGGCTTGTCTCTGTTCGAAGCGGGCGGCGACCGCTTCCTTCTGCGGCTGCTGGTCGGGATGGGTCATCGCTTCCAGCATCGGCTCGTAATAGTGACGAATGCGGCCGAGCTCGTCTTGCCTGCGTTCCTCCGCGTCCGCCGCCCAGGAGAAGTCGCCGCCCTTCAGCTTCCGTTCCATCGTCGTCTCGAGCTGGTTCATCGCCTTGCGCAGCGATAGGCCGTTCCGGAGCAGATGCACATTGGACGGCAGGCGGGGGGTTAGCTTCTTGTCTTTCAGCGACTCCATGAATTTCTCGTTAATGATTCCCGTCGCCAATGAAATGCCCCACCCGTATATTTCTTCCCTCTTCATGTCGCATTCGTAGCCGACCTTGAAATTAGCCCCGAGCCAAGCGGTATAAGGTCGCGAACCGAAAGGATCGCTCTTGCCGCGCGGCGGCTCCTCGAACATCGTGACGCATCGTCCCCACTGGTGGGCCGCTTCGAATATTTGCAACAGCCTGCGCGAGCCGTAATAAGCATCCTCCTGAACGATCCGCCCCGACTCCGTCACGATATAAGAGATCGGATTGGCCGACGTCCTTTCCGCCATCGAAGGCGGCTCGAACGTCCACCGGAACGTCATCGTCTCCGGCTCCGCGCCCGTGCGGTCGACGAAGCTCCAATAATAAGTACGGTTCGTGAGCGCCCGGTCCGCTTCGGGGGACAGCTTGACCGTTACGTACGAAGGGCTCTTCTCGAGAATAAAGCTGCCTGTCGATTCGAGATAACTCATGACGTATTTCTGAACCTGCTTCGCGTTCATGGCCGACTCTCCCGTTTCATTTGGTCCCTTGTCGCGAGGAGCGTGTCGCCGAGTCCGTCGATCCTCTCCCGGAGCTCGTTCCCGTCCGCCGATTCCAAGACGAGTTGGGCCAGCTTGCGCTCGAGCGACTCCTCTTTCTCGAACTGCTGGATGATCTCGTCGAGCTCTCCGATTACCAATTCAAACATATTGATTTTCTCGTGGAGCAGGTGTACGATATGCTCTTCGATCGTCCCGAGGGTGCACAGGTTATAGATTTCGACGTCCTGCGTCTGTCCGAGCCGATGGACGCGCCCGATGCGCTGCTCGACTCTCATCGGGTTCCAGGGCAGGTCGAAATTGATGACATGGTGACAGAACTGAAGGTTGATCCCTTCGCCGCCGGCTTCGGTCGCGATCATGACTTGGGCGCGCCTGCGGAACAAGTCCATCATCCAGTCTTTTTTGCCGCGGTTCATGCCGCCCCGGTAAGGAACGGCCGTCAAGCCGTGTTCTTTGAAAAATTTCAGCAAATACTCCTGCGTCGCCCGATACTCCGTGAATACGATCACCTTGTCGTTCATGGCGCGGACGAGCTCGATCGTTTTCTCCGCTTTCGTGTTCGACTTGATGCTCTTGATCAGCTCGACCAGTTCCCAGATGCGAGCGCGAAGCGGGGATTCCTCGGACGTCTTCTTGAACAGGTTGATGAGCGTCAGGAACACCGCGTCGCGACTGGAGCATACTTCGCGCTGCAGCGTAACGAGGGAGAGCATGCTCGCCAGGTCGACGCCGTTGTCCGCCGTGGCGTGCTTGCGCACGTAATCGGTGACGCCTTCGTACAGAGCCATCTCTTCTGGCGACAGCCGAAGCGGCACGTTCGTGACGACGCGCTTCGTGAACTCGACGCCGCCGTCGCTGCGGCGGTTCCGGATCATCACTTGGCCGAGCGTTTCCTGCAGCTTGGCCTCGTTCTTCGGCACGCGGCGGTCGGCGACGAAATTGGCCGCGAAGTCTCCTTCGCCGCCGAGCTGTCCGGGTTTCAGCAGCGTGATCAGGTTGTACAGCTCGGACAAGTCGTTCTGGACGGGCGTCGCGGTCAGCAGCAGGCAATATTTTTTGCGGAGCTCGTTAATGAATTGGTAGTTGCCGGTCCGCTTGTTCTTGAGCTTGTGCGCCTCGTCGACGATGACGAGATCGAACTCCTCGTTCAGCAGCGCATCCCGGTGAGGCTCGCGCTTAGCCGTGTCCATGGAAGCGACGACGATGTCGTTGTCCCATGTATAAGCTTTCTTCTGCGCGACGGCCGGAATGTCGAACTTACCGTTCAACTCGCGAACCCACTGCAACACGAGGGATGCGGGAACGAGAATGAGCACTTTTCTGGCGAGACCGCGGATCAAGTATTCTTTCAGGATCAAGCCGGCTTCGATCGTCTTGCCGAGTCCGACCTCGTCGGCAAGGATGGCTCGTCCCCTCATCTCGTGAAGCACTCGGCGCGCCGTCTCCACTTGATGGGGAAGAGGCTCGAAGTGCGGTAGCAGGGACAAGCAACGCAGCGCATGAAAATCGGTCACGAGAGCCGATTCTTCCGATTCGAGCGACAGCTGATACATCGTCCAATCGTCCCACGGACCGTTGCGTTCGACCCGTCTCTCCAGTTCTTCGAAAGCCGAATGTTCGATATGCAGATCGACTAGGGCGTGAAGCTTGCGGGGAGGGACGTCGGATACCGGGCCTCCGAACGGCTTCATAGCCGGCTTCTCGGCAGGCGGGATCGCAGTCTCGTCTAGCGACGGCATTCCGGCATGCGGCAGAGCGGCAGGCGAAACCGAGCCGGACGGCGTGCCGGCGGGAGAAGAGTAAGGGTAGGGGGTTTGCAACGTTTGCTCCTCCTCGGCGACCTTCGTTTCGCGGCTTTTTTTGAACACTCACTGTTAGTATGAGCAAACGTGACGTATTCAAAACAGGATCGGCGTAGAAACCCGCGCGCGGGAACGATCTTCGTTAATCGTGCGCTTTCCCGGTTTTTCGCTATTTTGCGGGGACATGCTGAACGACCTATGGAAGCACCACATGTGGTGATGTATACTGGTTATCGCACACAATATATTGTACAATTTACATACACCAGAACGTGCTGCGAGACCGGACGAAATCTCATCTTATCAAGAATTTTGGGAGGGTGTAACGCATTGAACACGATGCAGTCGAAACGGTTGGAAGGCCTTAGCGAGAAAATTTTCCTGGATCGCTACGCTTGGAAGAACGCCGACACGAGCCTGACGAAAGTCGGCGACGTCGTGCTCGTCCTGACGAAGGACGATCCGAAATTCCCGGCCAAAGAAGTCGGAGAAGTCGTTAATCGCGAAGGAAACGCGGTTACCGTCAAGCTTCGCAATGGCGAGCTGGTTGAATCGAACGTCGAGAAATTGACGCTTACGATCGAGAAGACGCCGGAAGACCTGTGGGCGCGGCTCGCGAACGCGATGGCTTCCGTTGAAGATACCCCCGAGAAACAACAAGCATGGTCCGAGAAATTCCGCTGGCTGCTGGACGACTGGAAGCTCGTCCCTGGCGGACGGATCGCGGCGGGCGCGGGCGCCAGCGACGAGCTGACGCTGTTCAACTGCTACGTGATTCCGTCCCCGCACGATAGCCGCGGAGGGATCATGCAGACGCTGACCGAGATGACCGAGATCATGGCGCGCGGCGGAGGAGTAGGCATCAACCTGTCGTCCCTTCGTCCTTGCCGTTCGATCGTTAAAGGCGTAAACGGATCTTCCAGCGGCGCCGTATCGTGGGGCGGGTTGTTCAGCTACACGACCGGCTTGATCGAGCAGGGTGGGTCCAGGAGGGGCGCATTAATGCTCATGATCAACGACTGGCATCCGGACGTGCAGGATTTCATTACCGTCAAGCAGACGATGGGCCAAGTGACGAACGCGAACCTATCGGTATGCGTTAGCAACGCGTTCATGAAAGCCGTCAAAGAAGACGCGGATTGGGATCTCGTGTTCCCGGATACCAAAGACGTCGACTACGACGCGCTGTGGGACGGCGACTTGGACAAGTGGAAGAAGCTCGGAAAGAACGTCGTTCACTACCGTACGGTGCGAGCGCGCGACGTGTGGAACAGCATTATCGAAGGCGCGTGGAAATCGGCCGAGCCGGGCGTCGTCTTCATGGAATACTACAACCAGATGTCCAACAGCTGGTACTTCAACCCGATTATCTGTACTAATCCGTGCGGCGAGCAAGGGCTTCCGGCTTGGGGCGTCTGCAACTTGTCCGCTATCAACCTGTCCAAGTTCTACGACGCGGAGAAGCATGACGTCGCTTGGGACGAACTGTCCAAAGTCGTTCGCTACTCGACGCGTTTCTTGGATAACGTCATCGACAAGACGCCGTATCACTTCCCGGAGAACGAGAAGAACCAACAGAACGAGCGCCGCGTCGGCCTCGGCACGATGGGCCTTGCAGAGCTGATGATCCACCTGGAAGTCCGTTACGGTAGCCCGGATAGCTTAGAATTCCTCGACAAGCTGTACGGCTTCATGGCTCGCGAGGCTTACCTCGCTTCGACCGAGATCGCGGCCGAAAAAGGTTCGTTCCCGGCGTTCGAAGCGGAGCCGTTCCTGCAGTCCGGATTCATGAAGAACATGGTCGAGACGTATCCGGAAGTCGGCGAAGCGATCGCCAAGCGCGGCATGCGCAACGTCACGGTCATTACCCAGGCGCCTACGGGCTCCACGGGAACGATGGTCGGCACGTCGACGGGCATCGAGCCGTACTTCGCTTTCGAATTTTTCCGTCAAAGCCGCCTCGGCTTCGACAAGCAGCTCGTGCCGATCGCGCAAGAGTGGAAGGACGCTCATCCGGGCGAGGAGCTTCCGGAATGGTTTGTCACTTCGATGGACTTGTCCGCGAAGGATCATATCCGCGTCCAAGCGGCGATCCAGCGCTGGGTCGACAGCTCGATCTCCAAGACGGCGAACTGCCCGAACGACTTCACGATCGAAGAGACCGCCGAGCTGTACGAGATGGCGTTCGAGCTCGGTTGCAAAGGCGTCACGATCTATCGCGACGGCAGCCGTGACGTTCAGGTGCTGAGCACGGCGAAGGACGAGAAGAAGGCGGAAGCGAAAGCGGAAGCCTCCACGGAAGCTCCGGCAGCGGCGGCAGTCGCGCTCGCATCGCCGGCGGAAACGCTCAGCGCGTCGTTTAACGTATCAGTCTCGCCGGAGCAGAAGAAGTCATTCGACAAGCAATACAAGAGCCGACCGAAGATTCTTCGCGGCGCGACTTACAAATACAATACGCCGTTCGGCATGGCGTATATTACGGTCAACGACATCGACGGTACGCCCGGAGAGATTTTCTTGAACGTCGGCAAGGCCGGCTCCGACGTGTTCGCGATGGCGGAAGCGCTCGGCCGCGTCTGCTCGCTGTTCCTCCGGTACGGCGACCACGGTGACAAGGTGCAGTTGCTCGTCAAGCACTTAAAAGGCATCGGCGGCTCCGGCGCCGTCGGCTTCGGCCCGAACCGCGTCGAGTCGATCGCGGACGCCGTCGCCCAAGCGCTCGAGCAGCACGCCGGCTTCGGCGACCACGAGAACGAGCATGCCGCGACGGCCGAGATTCCGGTCGTCACGGAGAAAACGAAAGTCCCGTATACGTCCAAGGACTTGTGCCCGTCCTGCGGTTCGGCATCGCTGCTGAACGTGGAAGGCTGCAAAACTTGCGGCAACTGCGGCTATAGCAAGTGTTCTTAAATGAGGAAAGCCCCCGGCGACGGGGGCTTTTCTTTCCTACGGATGTGTGACGACGACTCCGAAGCCGGGTTGGGCGAACTATCCGTTCCTAACGGCCTTGAAGCAGGTGTTCGACGTTCCGTTCGGATGGGATACGGATGTCAACGCCGCTGCGCTCGGAGAAGCAAGGTGGGGGGCTGCCAAAGGCTTGGACAGCTGTGTCTATTACACGATAGGTGCTGGAATCGGCGTAGGTGTGTTCGCGGAAGGGAAACTGGTTCACGGCCTTGTGCATCCGGAAGGAGGTCATTTATTAACTAGGCGCCATCCGGAAGATCGGTTTGCAGGGACGTGTCCTTATCACGGGGATTGCCTGGAAGGCATGGCCGCCGGTCCGGCGATCGAGAAGCGAAGGAATGTGAAAGGCAGCGACATTCCGGTGGACCATCCGGCATGGGCAATGGAAGCGTTCTACATCGGACAAGCTGTAGCAGCATCTATTCTTATGCTGTCCCCGAAGAAAATCATTCTGGGCGGCGGCGTCATGCACCAGAAGCAGCTTTTCCCAATGATACGCGCAGAGGTTCAAAACAATTTGAACGGCTATGTCAGCGCTAAGGCCGTTTTAGACAGCATCGACGACTATATCGTTCCTCCCGGTTTAGGCGACAATGCCGGTTTATGCGGTGCCCTGGCGCTAGGATTGCAGGCTATGGAAGATAGAGTGAGTTGATCGGAAAGGACCGGGGTGCCCCGGTTCTTTTTCGTTTCAAAAAATGAAAGCGGTTGTCCCGGTATAACCTCCGGTACAACCGCTTCTTAAACTCTGAGGATCTCATGGTAAATTATCTTCGTCTAAACTTGGAGCTTTTTCTTTCGATTAATGTGGGTTCCATCATAATATTTACCAAACTGGTGGGCACCTCTTGATTAATACGGTTCAGGAGTATTTCAAAACTAGTCTTTACCATTTCCCCAATCGGTTGATGAATGCTTGAAATCTCCATGATTTTCGACAGATACGTATCGTCAAAACCAATGATGCTAACGTCTTCGGGAACCCGAATTTGTCTTTGCTGCGCGGCTCTCATGAACTCAAGGGCCATGATGTCGTTTTCCGCGAACAGACATGTAAATTCCAGCTTTTCCGACTCATCCAGATATTTTTCGATATATCTGCGAATCATAAAGGTGCTGTTGGAGGATTCGACCAGGAGAAAGTTATCTGTGTCAAATGTAAAGCCGTTTTCTTGCAAAACGTTTTCAAAACCATAAAATTTTTCGTCGTCTTGAATCGATCCAATGTATCCGAATGTCTTGTGCCCGGAATGAACGAAGCTTTCCCCGGCCAATTTGCCTGCTTGAAAATGATTGATTCCGACACTGTCGAGCATTTTTTTATTATTAGTTATGACAATGGTGGGGATATCCAGCTTTGAAATCCTTTCCAGGTTAAAATCGCTTGAAGGCACGATGATGATGCCATCCACCTGCCGGGAAACGAAGTTTTGGATGTTCTCCCATTCCGTCACCGGATTGTATTTGGAGTTGTGAAACAAAATGTTGTATCCGCTTTTCCTCGCTTCAAGCTCCAGCGAATCAATGATCTCCACGAAATAAGGATTGTCGATCTCCCTTGTGCAAATGCCAATAATGTGCGTGCTGCTTCTTTTCAATGTTTGAGCCGCTTTATTGGGAACATAGCCAACCTCTTCAATCACTTTCATAACGGCATTTACGATTTCTTCGCTGACGCCTTTATGGCCATTAAGGACCCGGGATACGGTCGGTTGGGACACTTTCGCCTTTTTGGCGATTTCCTTCATCGTCATTTTTGCCATCGGGATGAGCTCCTTTCAGAGTTACTATATCATAAAACCAAGCGTAATAATAAATTCTGAATAAAGTTTTTTTATTCAGGAATGTATAAATAATTTCAGAATACGTATTCCCAAGATTTGAATAATCCAACCCTATATAGCCAGTGTGATTAAGTGATAAAACCCGAAATCCAATGTTGACAGCCAATTAATCAAAGTGATATGCTGTCGTTGTAAGTGCTTCCAACTTGGTAATACGTATTCACAGTTATTCACGAAACATCTTGATTGCACCTGCTTTGTAAATTTTGGAATGTGGAGGGATTCCCGCTAATGAATACGAACCTGAAGATTGAAAATGCGGGGTTAAAGCACAAGAGATTTAAGAATTCTGATGTCAAGCATTACTGGATTATGCTTCTTCCGGTTTTTGTTTGGTTGGTTATGACTCAAATCACTCCGATGTTTGGGATTGTGATGGCGTTTGAGGATTTCAACCCGGGAAAAGGTTTTTTTCATTCGGACTTTGTCGGCCTTGAAAATTTTCGATACATGTTCGATTTAAATGACTCGCGAGTTGCTTTGAGGAACTCATTGTTGATTGCTCTTGGTAAAATCATCGGCAATTTGACCATTCCGTTATTATTCGCGTTGCTGCTGAATGAGCTAAAGCAAAAGTTCTTGGTCAAGCCTATTCAAACGATCGTATACCTGCCCTATTTCTTGTCCTGGGTTATTTTATCCGGCATTATTCTGCAAATCTTTTCGTTAACGGGTCCGGTTAACGGCCTGTTGAAATTCATGGGCCATGAGCCAGTCCTATTGTTTCAAAATGCGGGTTTTTTCAGAGGTTTCATAATCGGATCGGATGTATGGAAGAACTTCGGCTTCAACTCGATCATCTATTTGGCTGCCTTAACCGGCATTGACCATACGCTCTATGAGGCGGCAGTGGTGGACGGGGCGGGTCGCTGGAGGAAATTGTGGCATGTAACTTTGCCGGGCATACGCACCACAGTTGCACTTCTAGGCATATTGTCGCTTGGGAGCATCTTGGATGCAGGTTTCGACCAAGTATACAACTTGTACAACCCGCTCGTGTACAGCACCGGGGATATTATTGATACTTATGTTTATCGCGCAGGGTTGCAGGGGTTGGATTTCAGTTTTGGCACAGCGGTCGGTTTATTGAAATCGGTCGTCAGCTTTATACTCATTACGACAGGGTACTGGCTGGCGAAGAAGCTTATAGGCTACCGAGTCTTCTAAGTTTGGGGGGGAGCAAAAGTGATCGAGGATCGTTCATTGGGATCAAGAATATTTGACGTTATTAATTTGTTCATTCTTATTATCTTAACGTTGGCGTGTTTGTTGCCGCTCTGGTATACCTTGATGCTTGCGTTTAGTGCAAAAGAAGCCGTGCAAGCGGGAATCGTCTCTTTCTATCCGATTGGCTTCAATTTATATTCGTTTGACGCGATTTTGTCGGATGCCAAATTTTTTAGATCGGCTTGGGTATCGACAGAACGAGTCGTTCTTGGAGCGGTGCTTACGATGCTGGTGTTATTGCTGGCTGCGTACCCGATGTCCAGAACAGGCAAGCAATTTCCGGGACGCAATTTGCTGATGTGGGTATTCGTCTTCTGCTTGTTGTTTAACGGCGGTTTGATTCCTTGGTATATCACTATGAGGAACTACCACATGCTGGATAGCGTCTGGGGCTTGGTCCTAGCCGGCGGAGTTCCGATATTCAACCTGATTCTAATTACGAACTTCATCAAGAACCTGCCGGAAGAGCTGGAAGAGGCGGCGAAAATCGACGGGGCCGGTCCGTGGAGATTTCTGTTTCAAGTATTGCTGCCGCTCCTGAAGCCCGTGTTGGCGACCGTTCTTTTGTTCACGATGGTCGGTCATTGGAACGATTTCTTTTCGGGGCTGGTCCTGTCCACGCAAGAGAAGAATTATCCGCTGCAAACCTATATCCAACAGTTGGTCGTCTCGTCGAACCAAACAAATGTGGGGAACTTGTCCCTCGAAGAACTCGACCGGGTTTCCAAGTTGAACAACGACTCCTTGAATGCGGCTAAGATATTTGTGGCGATGATTCCGGTGATGGCGATCTATCCGTTCCTGCAGAGATATTTTGTAAAAGGAATTACGCTGGGGTCCGTGAAGGGCTAACCGGCGTGTCCATAACGTTGTTGTCCAAGGAGACGTCCTTTGACATAAAAAAAAGTAAAGGGGAACATACGTATGAAGGAATCAAGCATTATTAGAAAAGCAAGCGCAGTAGCCTTGTCCTTGGCTATTGGCGCTTCCTTGCTCGCAGGGTGTGCCGGTAAAGACGACAACGGGCAGGCTACTTCCAGCGAGCCTTCGGCCACATCTTCTGCTAACCAGTCTTCGACTTCAGCGGAGACGCAAGCGGATCCGTTTGGCAAACAACCCGAACTGACCGTTATTACGAGGGGAACATGGACGAACCCGGATGCGAAATACCCTGACGGCCAATCCATGGAAGACAATGCGTACACAAGGAAGCTTAAGTCGGATTACAACATTGAGATCAAGAATGCATTCGTCGCATCCGATTATCCGAAGCAAGTGGATTTGGCAATCGCAAGCGGGAGTATCCCGGATTACTTGACGAATCTGACTTATAGCGAGTACAGAGCGATTGTCAAAGCGGGCCTCGCCATGGACATCTCCGAGGTTTGGGAGAAGTACGCAAGCCCGAATGTGAAGAAAGTATACGACTCCAACAAGGAATTGTTCGACAGCATGGTCAAGCAAGACGGTAAGATGTATGGCATTCCCGGCTCTAAACCGCTTGTGGATTTCTTGCCTGTTATGTGGGTTCGTCAAGATTGGCTGGATAAACTGGGACTCAAGCCGCCTACGAACCTGGATGAGCTTGCCGCCGTGGCGAAAGCGTTCGTCGAGCAAGATCCGGACGGCAACGGCAAACAGGATACGGTGGGCCTTGTGGGTCCGAAGAAAGACGGGAAACTGTACCAGGATATGGATGACCAGAACTTCAGCTTGCACTTTGATCCTATATTCTCAGCTTTCAACGCTTTCCCCGGCTTTTGGTTGAAGGACAGCAAAGGTGAAGCGGTTTACGGTTCGATTCTGCCCGAAACAAAGACGGCTCTCCAGAAGTTGTCCGACATGTACAAACAAGGGTTGATTTCCAAGGGTATGTTGACATCTAATACAGAGGAACTGACTTCAAACAACAAAGCGGGGTTGTTCTTCGGTACTTGGTGGAACCCTTTCACGGAGATCGGAAACAGCTGGAAAAACGATAAAAACGCCAACTGGCAGGCTTACCTTCTGCCTTCCGGATCTGACGGTATTACCTTGGCGAAAGGCGGCAACGCAGCCTCTCAATTTGCGGTCATCAGCAAGAACGCCAAACACCCGGAAGCTATTATTAAAATGCTGAACATTAAAACAGAAAGCCTGGATAAATTCGTCTCCAAGGAAGACCGGTCGGTTTTGTCGGATTATCCCTACCCGTTCTACCTGACGTACTCTCTCGCAGACGGTCCCGCCTTAATCTTGAAGGGAATGCTTGACTATCAGGAGGGCAAGAGTACGCTTGACGAGATCCACGCTAAATTTGACAGCTACGATCCTGGCGCAAACCCGATCTTCGACAAGTTGATCGCTTTTAAAACCAAGCCGTACGACAATTTGAACATCTCGGGTTGGGATTTCTCCGGGGACAAGGCGAATGATTTCGGATTGGTTTATTCCTTTGGCGAAGGCTTGAGGCCTTATGTTAGCGGGAAGTTCAAATGGGTCAATACCTTAACTTATGTAAAAACCGCTACAATGGATAAACGTTGGGCCAATTTGAAGAAACTCGAGAATGAAACGTTCTCCAAAATCATTATCGGCGCACCGATCGACACCTTTGATTCATTTGTAGAACAGTGGAAAAAAGAAGGCGGCGACCAAGTCACTAAAGAAATTCAAAGCGTGGTAAAACAGTAAGGGCAATATAGGTAAACAATGAGTTCTGTCTTTGACAGAACTCATTGTTTACCCGCAATAAGGATGGAAAGGGAGAGAAGATTTTGTCTATGTCTACTGTGAAAGTTGAGAAGTACCGTCCCAAGTTTCATTTTTCTCCTACGGAGAAATGGATGAATGACCCGAACGGGCTGGTTTATTTTAATGGGGAATATCATCTTTTCTACCAGCACCATCCATACGGAACGGAAATGGGATCTATGCATTGGGGACATGCGGTAAGCAGGGATCTCATGACATGGGAACAACTCCCTGTAGCGCTTGCGCCCGATGAGAAGGGCATGATTTTTTCAGGCAGCGCTGTGGTAGATTGGAACGACACAACAGGTTTTTTCGGCGGAAAGCCTGGTCTAATAGCAATTTTTACTCACCATAATGATTCTGGGTTGACACAAAAGCAAACCCAAAGTATTGCATATAGTAAAGATTCCGGAAGGACCTGGATCAAATACGAGGGTAATCCGGTTATCACTTCTGACATATATCGCGATTTTCGGGATCCGAAGGTTTTCTGGCATGAAGAAACGAAGCGATGGGTGATGGTTCTCGCTTGCGGCCAAACGGTTTGCCTATACCATTCGCCAAATTTAAGAGAATGGACCTTTGACAGCGAATTCGGTGAAGGAATCGGTTCCCATGACGGCGTCTGGGAATGTCCTGATTTGTTCGCATTGCCCGTTGATGGGGATCGGACGAAACTAAAATGGGTCTTGCTTGTTAGCATTGGAGCCGAGCCTGACATCAAGGAAGGTTCAAGAACCCAGTACTTTACCGGGCATTTCGACGGTCGTACCTTCGTACCGGATGAAGCTTCCCAAACGATTCGCTGGCTTGATTATGGCAGGGATAATTATGCAGGCGTATGTTGGTCGGACATACCGGAAGAAGACGGACGCCGAATCTATATCGGCTGGATGAGCAATTGGAAATATTCGAATAAGACTCCTACCGAAGGTTGGAGGGGCGCCATGACGATTCCTAGAGAGCTTACACTGGAATCAAGGAATGGCGAAGCCGTATTGATTCAACGTCCTGTGTTGGAACTGGAAAAGATCAGAACTCCACTTCTAGAGGTGGAAGGGGAAGCTGTAAACGAGCTGAATTTGATATTGAAGGACCAGCAACTGGAAACGTATGAGATTGTAGCCGAATTTGAGCTTGCCCAGGGCATTGACTCCTTCGGGTTTAAGCTAAGAACCTCGGAGCGGGAAGAAACCGTGGCAGGTTATTCGGTGAAGGATTCGGTCGTATTTGTAAACCGCACTCGTTCGGGAGTCGTTGATTTTCATAAGAATTTCGCTGGCATACATCAAGCGATCTTGCCGTCGGATCTGCAGTGTCTACAGCTGCGTCTTATTGTAGATCGCTCATCAGTGGAAGTATTTGCGGACGACGGTCTTGTCGTGATTACAGATTTGATTTTCCCGTCTTCATCCTCATTAGGGTTATCTTTCTTTTGCAATGGGAAGAACGAGATTCCCTATCAAGTAAGGATATATCAATTGTAGTTGTTCTGGTTCAATAGCGTGATCGGTGAATCCGATTTGAAACACCGGCTCTCCGTCGTAATGCGGAGGGTAGTTTTTTGGTGACTCTGGAAGCGCATACAAACGCTTCGACATCATGATCCATTGACAAACTTATTATTTGTATTCGGGGGAATGAGCATGGGCAAATTTAATAAAATGTTACTTTTAGTGCCTGTTTTGTGTGTGAGCCTCGTTGTCACACCAACCATGGCGGCACCGCCGTCGTCGAATAATGGCAGCCCTGCGGAAGTTTGGCTGACAGACCCAGGAATCAATAAGTGGCTTTCCGAGGAAGGTAATGTGCATTTCCAAACCGCGCAAACGACTAACCCGCTTGCGATCAAGGTCGACAATAACATCAAGTATCAACAAATTGAAGGTTTTGGGGCGGCCATGACCGACTCTTCCGCTTGGCTTATCGATAAGTTGTCTACGACTAAGCGGAATGAATTGATGAGTAATCTGTTTGATCCCTCGACAGGCATCGGCCTCAACTTCATCCGCACTCCGATGGGAGCTACGGATGTCAATGTAGGCGGGAATTACTCCTATGACGACATGCCAGCAGGACAGACGGATCCGACGCTGGCCAACTTCTCGATCCAGCATGATGAGCCGTACATCATTCCGGCATTGCAGCAGGCACTCTCGCTTAATCCGTCAATCAACATCATGGCTACCGCGTGGAGCCCGCCAGGTTGGATGAAGACCTCCGATTATATGATAGGTGGTACTCTTAAGGATGGGTACTACGATGAGCTCGCCAACTATTTTGTAAAGTTCACACAAGCTTACAGTAATGCCGGAGTACCTATTTCCTATGTTACGCCGCAAAATGAACCGATGGGCATTCCCACTTGGCCTGGTATGTTCCTGTCCGCTTACCAGGAAGCCGCCTTGATTAAGGAGATGGGCGAGGCGTTTAAGGCTAACAAAATTTCGACGGAGATTTTAGCTTGGGATCACAACTGGGATATCCCCACGTATCCCGAGACGATCTTCAACGATCCCGCTGCCTCCCCGTATACCATTGGAACGGGATGGCACGTCTATAGTGGCAGCCCGATTTTCCAAACGCAAGTCCACAACGACTATCCAGGTAAAAAAGCTTTCATCACGGAAGCCACTGGGGGTACTTTTCAAGCTAATGATAATGTAGCGTTAAATGATTCGATTAATAATTGGATTATCAATGGTACGCGTAATTGGGCGAATGGCGTGATCCTATGGAACATTGCACTCGACCCCGATAGGGGCCCGCTCAACAGCGACACGAATGGCATACCTTTGATGCGCGGATTGCTTACCATTGATCCGGATAATGGAGACGTATCCTACAATGTGGACTATTATGAACTCGCTCATGCCAGCAAGTTTGTCAATCCAGGAGCCTATCGGATTTATTCGAATACCTTTGGGGATGGAAGCATAGAGGATGTTGCGTTCCAGAACCCGGATGGATCGAAGGTTCTGATTGCGCATAACTCGGGAACCAGCTTGAAGACCTTCAGCGTTGCAGACGGAACACAATCATTCGACTACACGTTGAACGCAGGTAGTGCCGTCACGTTTAAGTGGACGGGACCTGCGCAGAGCGGCACGACACTTGCAGCGACGAATGTCTCGGATCCGACACATGACTTTAAGTTTAAGCCGCTGAAGAAATTTGGATCTGATCCGATTGTTACGTACGATCCGGCGTTACTGTCGTACCAGAATACCATCCTCACCGGAAATAGCTTGATCACGTATTCCCTTCCGGCCGGAGCTTCTATCCAGACTGGAGGAGCGGTGCTAGACCGCAGCGGGTGGACCGTCACGGCTTCGTCGAATTCGGGTGGGGACGGAACAGGGAATGCGTCCGGGGATGCGGCCGCGAACGCGATTGACGGTGATATCGATTCAAGGTGGACCACCGGGCATGGGATGAAGAACGGCGACTGGTATCAGATCGATTTGGGAAGCTCCAAGAGCTTCAATCAAATCGTCCTTGAGAACGGCAAAAGCAGTTCCTTCGACTACGTTAATAAATATCAGGTATATGTTTCAAATGACGGCGTCAATTGGGGCAGTGCGATTGCGAACGGCAGCGGAGGCATAGGAAGGATAGCCATCACGCTTCCAACCCAGACGGCGCAGTACATTCGCATCGTCAATACCGGACCAAGCAGCTTCTGGTGGTCCATCGGTGAAATCAATGTGTATGGGTCGTCGAGTGAAACCGGTTCGATCGCTGCTCCGACAAAGGTATCACACGGCCTTCAGTTGCAGAACTGGACCAGCCCGGAAGGGGCGCAGGTTACCGTAGTATACAATGGAACCGGCAGCAGCCAGAGTTTCCCGATATCCGCCGACAGCTCGTTTACCTATAAGCTACCCAGCGGGACTTCAGCGATGTTCACAACGAAGGATTCGTCAGGCTTGCCGACACCGGTCTTCAGTAGTTTGACGCCGAATGAAGGCTTGGCAGGCAGCATGGTAACGATCAACGGATCTAATTTCGGCAGCATTCAGGGGTTCGGTACGGTGAATTTCGGATCGATCCCGGCTATTATCGGCAGCTGGTCGGATTCGAGCATCACCGCTTACGTTCCGAACGGACTTCCATCGGGGCCGGTTGCGGTTTCTGTGAACGGAAGCAGCGGAGAATATGCAGGCGGATCTTCGTTTAACGTCAGAATTCTACCTCCTGCGCTGTCGAAGACGGGTTGGACCGTAACGGCTACGGATGTAAGTCCGTATGGCGATGTGCCCGGAAATATGTTGGATGGCGATATTAACAGTCGGTATAGCTCCGGAACAGGGCAGTACAATGGTCTTTCGTTTACAGTGGACATGGAGCAAACGCAAACGTTCAACAAGATTATGTTGGATTCCGGCAGCAGTAACGGTGACTATGCGCGAAGCGCAGACGTGTACGTATCTGCGGACGGAATCGACTGGACCAAGGTTTCTTCTATCGTATCAGACGGCCAACTAATCCAACTGGCTGGCTTCGCAACGCAGACAGCTCGCTACATCAAGGTCGTCAATACCGGCAGTGCGGGTAACTGGTGGTCCATCGCAGAGTTTAACGTGTACAACACTCGGACGACTTGGACCGCAACGGCTACGGATGTAAGTCCGTGGGGCGATGTGCCAGGAAACATGCTGGATGGCAATGCCGGCACCCGGTATAGCTCCGGAACAGGGCAGTATGATGGTCTTTCATTTACGGTGGATATGGGGCAAACGGAGACGTTCAACAAGCTTGTGATCGATTCCGGCGACGGCAGCAATGACTATGCGCGAAGCTCAGACGTATTCGTATCTACGGACGGAACCGACTGGACCAAGGTTGCTTCTGTAACAGGAAGCGGCCCGCTCCAAGAGGTTGCCTTCGAAACGCAGACCGCTCGCTACATCAAGGTTGTCGTCACCGGCAACGAGGGTTACTGGTGGTCCGTCGCAGAGTTTGACGTGTACAACGAGGAAGTTACGGATTATCGGGCGGGTTGGACTGCAACGGCTACGGATGTAAGTCCGTGGGGCGATGTGCCTGGAAACATGCTGGATGGCAATGCTGGCACTCGGTATAGCTCCGGAACAGGGCAGTATAATGGTCTTTCGTTTACAGTGGATATGGGGTCACCGCAGACGTTCAACAAGCTTGTGGTCGATTCCGGCGACGGCAGCAATGACTACGCTCGAAGCTCAGACGTATTCGTATCTACGGATGGAACGAACTGGACCCCGGTTACTTCTGTAACCGGAAGCGGCCCGCTTCAAGAGATCTCCTTCTCATCGCAGACCGCTCGCTACATCAAGGTTGTCGTCACCGGCAACGAGGGTTACTGGTGGTCCGTCGCAGAGTTTAACGTGTATAACGAAGAAGTGCCGGATTATCGGACGGGATGGACCGCAACGGCTACGGATGTAAGTCCGTGGGGCGATGTGCCTGGGAACATGCTGGATGGTAATGCTGGCACCCGGTATAGCTCCGGAACAGGTCAGTACAATGGTCTTTCGTTTACAGTGGATATGGGGTCATCGCAGACTTTCGACAAGCTTGTGATCGATTCCGGCAGCGGCAGCAATGACTATGCGCGAAGCTCAGACGTATTCGTATCCACGGATGGAACGAACTGGACCCAAGTTACTTCTGTAACAGGAACCAGCCCGCTCCAAGAGGTCACCTTCCCGGAGCAGACAGCTCGATACATCAAGATCGTCTGCACTGGAAGCGAGGGTTACTGGTGGTCCGTCGCAGAGTTTAACGTGTATTAGCTACGGAATGAGAGAACTATGTATTGAAATGAAGGTTTTTGATAATCCTTCGACCTAAAGTAAACAGGTTCGTAACACCACGTAGAACGATATGTATCGAGACTGACAATATGATTTGATTTATTCAATTCAGTGTAAAAAACCATCGTCCAACCTGCCTTTTGTGTTTCTGGGCTATGAATTTTCGACTTGGAAGGAGATATCCGTCGGATAAGGCCAAGCGGAAGTTCAAGGAGCGCGTGAAGGAGATTACGCGTCGCAACCAAACCATTAATGTGGAGAAGCTGATAAAGAAAAAGTTGAACCCGTATGTGCGAGGGTGGGGCAACTATTTCACGCAGGGAAACGGCATAGCGTTCTTTAGGGAGATGGATGGTTGGATACGCCGTAGACTACGAGCGGTACAACTGCGAAGTTGGAGGAAAATTCGAAAGTTACACCGAGAACTCAGGCGAAGAAAATACAATGGCGAGCTCCCCCGACTTAGAATGACAGCTTGGAGAAGTTCGCTATGTATGCCTGTCCATGTCGCTTTGCCTAACTTGTGGTTTGAAGAAGCTGGTCTGTGCACACTTGTAAAGCTTTACAATGAAAAACGTCCCCAGAGGGGATAGCACCGGAGGAACCGGATGCGATGACCCGCACGTCCGGCTCTGTGAGAGGCCCATGCAATTGCGCATGGGCCTACTCGATTTGCAAGGAAACGGGGTCAAGTTCTTGTCATTTATGACATCAAGTTCTTGACAACTTATAGGCTCAATTAATAGAAGCTCCTGATCTGGTTTGCTATTGGCTTGATAAGTCAATGGCAAGCACTTTTTTTGTACTTCCGGCCCAAATGCAGTATGTTTGGATCATCATACAACTCATGCATAAATATGCATTCGGATCTTGGCGGATATTCTCATCAATTATGAAAATTAGCACGTTCTCGGGCTTACTAGGCAAATGTCTTTCTCATTAATTGTGAAACGCTCCTTGATAAATCAACGATTATTGCCATAGTTTTCTCAACAATTATGACACCACACACGGGGGCTTTTTTTATGTTGTCAAAATTAGTGAGAAAATTTCTAAATTTTATTGAGAGCTACGAGGCTTGATGAAATTGGTCGATTGGCACGCGCTCGGACTGACGATTATCGGCGAGGTCTATAAAGGAGACGAGCTTCTGAACGCGATCATGGAACATTCGCCGGACATCGTCATTTCCGATATAGCGGACGCGGAGTAGGATAGGAGAAGCAAGAAGAAATGAATCAGCGCCTGAAAGTAAAAAATAAAGCTCGTCCCCTAAGGGAGCAAGCTATCAAAAAGTTGATTTTTGTTCGATATAATATATGAAACCCGCATTCATCCTATCGTCGGGCTAAATTGAAACTGGGGGAAAAAAGAAAATGAAAATGAAAACGAGTCACCTTTCCGTCAAAACCCGACTTCTGCTGATGCTTATTGTTCCATTGCTCTTATTTGCGGGGACCGCCATCTATTTGCTCCGGTTGAACACCGCGAACATCAACGATTTGTCCGACGCGCTCTACGGAACAGGTAACCAGTCTTCGACCTTGGTGCTGAATGCGGACCGGGATATGTATCAGGCGTTGACGGACTATCTTGTGGTGCAATCCAATTCCTTCGATCAGCAAGAGAAAGATGCCGCTTACAAAGACTTTAAGGACAACGTGACTCAAGTAAACAGCCGCCTCAAGAAGGCGATCGAAATTGTCCGTGCGCATGGGCTGGAACATACGGCCCATCCGGAAAGCGGCAAAACGTTATCCCAAATCGCCGTTGACGTACAGAAAGATTTTAACGCGTGGGTTGGGCAGTCAGATAACAATATCCGGAATAAACAAAGCGCTTCCAACGGAGAAGCCAAGCTGCTGGCCACCTTTGAGGAAGCCCGGGAAAACGTGAATCAATTCGGCGAAATTATCGAGGAATACGGGAAACAAGTCATCGACGAAACGAACGCCAAGAATTCGAGAACGAACATGGTAACATACTCCTTTCTGATCGCCGAATGGATCATCCTGCTTCTTGCGGGCGCGCTACTTATCCGTCAAATCAGCCGCACCGTTCATAACGTCATGAATAAAGCCCAACGGGTGTCCGAAGGTTACCTCGACATGCCGCAGCAAAGCGTTTATGCCAAAGACGAGCTCGGCCGCATTCAACAGTCCGTCGACACCATGATTACGAGAATAAGGGAGCTGGTCGGCAGCATTGCCAACAATACCTGTTCCGTGGCCGCGGCGTCGGAGGAGCTCGACGCAAGCGCGAAGGAATCGTCTTCGGCCGCCTCGCAAGTTGCGCTCAACATTCAGGAAGTGACTTCTCTCGTCGACGTTCAATTGAACATAACGACAGAGACGAGCAAAGCGATGGAAGAAATGGCCGTCGGCGTACAACGGATCGCGGAAAGCACCGCCGCCATCGCCGACCATGCGGCGGAAACGAACGGCCAGGCCGACCGCGGCTTCGAGCTTCTCTCCAAATTGAAAGAGCAAATGGAAGAGATGGCCCAATCGATCGCGAATATGAACCGAAGCGTAGCCATCTTGAATGAAAAGTCCGAACGAATCGGCGCCATTACGGAGAACATAACCGGCTTCGCTAATCAAACAGGGATCTTGTCGCTGAACGCCTCCATCGAAGCGGCAAGAGCGGGGGAGCATGGCCGCGGCTTCGCCGTAGTCGCTCAAGAGATTCGCAAGCTGGCGGCAAACTCTCTCGAATCGGTCAACATCATTAACAACCTGATTTTGGAGACTAGAGACGAAATCGGCAACGCTTCCCGTTACATGCATTCGACGGTGGCTCAAGCCGAAAGAGGGACCTCGGTTATGGAAGAAGTTTCGGGCGGCTTTCTCGCCATCGTCGCTTCCATTAAACAGGTAGCCGCCCAGATCCACGACGCATCGGCGGTTACCCAGCAGATGTCGGCCAGCTCCGAGGAGGTGTCCGCCAGCATGGAGGAATCGACCTCGTCGGTGCGCGAAGTGGCAAGCAAAGCCGAAAGCGTCGCCGCGGTAACGGAAGAGCAGCTTGCTCTCGTGGAGAACATCGCGCATTCGGCGGAGCAGTTGAACGGTATCGTCCGCAACTTGAACACGGCCGTCAGTTACTTCAAGCTTTGATCGATTGCGTGCCATACATCGGTCGTCGATTAGAGCATATCGTTAAGAAGTTCAGGCCATCACCGGATGCGACGACCCGCACGTCCTGCTCTATGCGAGGCCCATGCAAAGACGCATGGGCCTATTCTATTTGCCCTTGGCATAGCATGTAATGGATTGCAAAATGGTGATCGCCCATTTTTTTCATAGTATATCCATTGCTTTTCGTTCATTTTGGGGCCTATTAAATTCAGTTCATCTCCTGTAGAGTAGAGAACTGATATTTCTTCAGGCGGCATATACCGTTCATGATTGGACTGCCCTGTTGTATTGTTATTTATGCGCGCTTATACGAATATTTATACTAGATTAGAATTATGCTAAATCAAGAAGGGAAGGGTGAACTGTCTTATGGTAACAGTAAATATTAAGTTTGATCGGTTTCCGGGCGGGCTGCACAAGGCGGCGACGTTCAGCTTTGACGATGGACGGGATCACGACCGCCGGCTTGTCGCGACGATGAATCAGTACGGATTGAAAGGGACATTCCACCTGAATTCAGGCCTCCTCGGCCGTGACGGGTACATCCGCGCGGAAGAGGTTGCTGAACTGTACAAGGGCCATGAGGTATCGACTCATACCGTCGATCATCCTTTTCTGGAGCAGTCGCCCGACGATCAGATCGTCCATGAAATCATGACGGACCGCGAGGCGCTGGAAGGGCTTGTCGGCTATCCCGTACGCGGAATGAGCTATCCGTTCGGCACGTACGACGATCGGCTCGTGGCGATGCTGCCTGCGCTCGGCATAGAGTATGCCCGCACGGTGTTAAGCCATAGCGGCTTCGATATGCCTGCCGATCCGCTCCGATGGCATCCGACCTGCCACCATAAGGGAATGGTCGATGCCGCCGAACGTTTCCTGCAATCGCAGCCTTATCGTAACCGGATGCAATTATTGTTTGTATGGGGGCACAGCTACGAATTTGAGAACGACGGCAATTGGGACCTGATGGATCGGATCGGCGATTTGCTTCACGGCCATGAATCCGTCTGGCACGCTACGATGGCCGAATTGATCGCGTATCGCAGAGCGCTTGGGGCGATGCGCTTTTCCGTAGACCGTAGGCTGGTGCACAATCCTTCTGCGATCGACGTGTGGTTCAGCGCGAATGACGAAAAGGTGAAGATTAGCCGGGGGGAAACGATTAGACTACCATCAACAGAATAGTAAATAGCTTGTACCGGACGATTGCCGCATTTGCGTCGCCATGAAAAAGCCTTGAATCTCAAGCTGGTTGATAGCCTGAAGCGCCATTCCCGTCTCGGTTATATGAATGTTTACGACTCTCTCATCGCTCGCTGAACGTTATAACTGGTGGGTTAGGCGGATCTTCGTTCGTATTTCTGTAGAGAGAAGTCATTTCCGTGTTATTATTAATCTATGAATATGCCAATTTTAGCTACCAAGCTATATATCCCCCTGCCACGGACTAAAGTCGTCCCAAGGCCGCGCCTGATCGAGCGGCTTAACGAGGGTCTGGACCGCAAGCTGACCCTCGTCTCCGCCTCCGCCGGATTCGGGAAGACTACGCTGGTCAGCGAATGGGTCGCCGGTTGCGATCGGCCTGTCGCATGGCTGTCGCTGGACGAAGGGGATGACGACTCTTTACGGTTCCTTACTCATCTTGTCGCCGCTGTGCAGACGATTGCTGAGACTATTGGAGAAAGCGTGATTGGCGCGCTCAAATCCCCGCAGCCGCCGTCAACCGAATCCGTTCTGACGATTCTGCTGAATGAAATTTCAGCCCTTCCGCACAAATTCGTCCTTGTCCTTGACGATTACCATGTTATTGGCGCCAAACAGATCGACGATGCCCTAATCTACCTGCTCGAGCATCTCCCGCCGCAGATGCACCTGGTCATCGCCACGCGCGAAAATCCGCAGCTCCCTCTAGGCCGGATACGCGCCCGGGGCTATTTGACCGAGCTGCGTGCCGCCGACCTGCGATTTACTCCCGGCGAAGCGGCAACGTTCCTTCAGCAGGCGATGGGTCTGGATCTCTCGGCCGACGAACTTGCTGCGCTGGAGGCCCGTACCGAAGGATGGATTGCCGGGCTCCAGCTAGCGGCTCTCTCGATGCAGGGGCGCGAGGACATTCCCGCGTTCATTCGAGCATTCGCCGGAGACAATCGGTACGTTGTGGATTATCTGGTCGAAGAGGTCCTGCAGCGTCAACCCGACCACATCCGGAGCTTTTTGCTTCAGACCTCTATTCTCGATCGGCTGCATGGCCCGCTGTGCGATGCCGTCACCGGCCAAGAGGATGGTAACGCGCGGTTGGATGCCCTGGAGCAAGGCAACTTCTTTGTCGTTCCACTGGATGACAGGCGTCACTGGTATCGCTATCATCACCTCTTTGCCGAGGTTCTATCTGCACATTTGAGAGAGGATCAGCCCGATCAGATAGCTACGCTGCATCGGCGCGCGAGCATATGGTACGAGCAGCATGGCTCGGCGGCCGATGCGATCCGCCACGCGCTGGCCTCCGAGGATCTCGCGCGAGCGGCGGACCTGGTCGAAATAGCATGTCCAGCCATGCGCATGAGCAGACAGGAGGCTGCGGTGCTCAGCTGGCTGAAGGCGCTCCCCGACGAGATCGTCCGCAGCAGGCCTATGCTCAGCGCTGGGTATGCTTGGGCGTTATTGGCTTGCGGCGAGTTTGAAGCCGCACTCGACCGACTGCAAGATGCCGAACGGTGGTTGAGTTCGACAGAAGACATTCGTGAGCGACCGGAAACCCCATCGGCTGAGAGGGTCGTCGTGGACGAAGAGGAATTTCGCCGTCTCCCGGGTTCGATCTCCTTGTACCGAGCCGCATATGCCCAAGCGCTGGGCGATGTATCCGCAACGATGAAATACGCCCGGCGGGTGCTCGACCTCGTACCTGAGGACGACCATCTCCTGCGGGGATCGGCAGCTGCGCTCCTGGGACTCGCATCCTGGACGAGCGGGGATCTCGAGGCAGCGCACCGGTCGTTTACCGATGGCATGGCTAATGTGCAGTTGGCCGGGAACATCTCCGACGCAATCGGTGGCGCAATCGCTCCGGCCGATATACGGATCGCGCAAGGTCGACTCCGCCAGGCGATGCGTACCTATGAGCGGGGATTGCAGCTTGCGAAGGAGCAGGGCGATCCTGCCTTGCGGGGAACGGCAGACATGTACGTGGGAATGAGTCAGATCTACCGTGAGCATGACGATCTGCAGGCCGCCACGCAGCACCTGCTGAGAAGCAAGGAACAGGGCGAGCACGCCGGGTTCCCGCAGAACCGGTATCGCTGGCGCGTCGCAATGGCTCGAATACGGGAAGCCCAAGATGATCTGGACGGTGCGCTAGACCTGCTCCACGAGGCAGAGCGACTGTATGTCAGCGACTTTTTCCCGAATGTTCGTCCAGTAGCCGCGATGAAGACGCGGGTGTGGATCGCGCAGGGTAGGTTGGGCGAAGCCCTCGACTGGGCACGGGAGCATGGCTTATCCGCCCGGGACGACCTTATCTACCTGCGCGAATTCGAACACATTACCCTGGCCAGGGTCCTCCTTGCCGGTAATAAGAGCGACCGTTCAGATCGCTCCATGCTAGAGGCTACGGGACTCCTGGAGCGCCTTCTCCAAGCAGCTGAAGTAGGCGAGAGGACAGGAAGCGCGATTGAAATCCTGGTCTTGCAGGCACTTGCTCGCCATATGCAAGGCGACATCCCTGCTGCGCTCGTACCGCTGGAACGCGCCCTAACCTTGGCTGAACCGGAGGGCTACGTCCGCATCTTCGTGGACGAAGGCCGACCCATGGCGGCCCTGCTGGAAGCGGCGTTGAAACAGGGGATCGCCGTAAATTATGTCCGTCGCCTCTTGCCAGCCTTTGGCAAGGCCGAGGGCAGAACGCTTGCCAAGCAGGTTGTGAGCGATCCGCTAAGCGAACGCGAACGCGACGTGCTTCGGCAGCTCGGATCCGACTTGAGCGGCCCGGACATTGCCCGCGAGTTCAGGGTGTCCTTGAACACCCTGCGAACCCATACCAAGAACATTTACGACAAACTTGAGGTGAACAGCCGTCGGGCAGCGGTCCGACGGGCTAAGGAACTCGACTTGTTCTAGCGAACCCCCAAATATCAACTGTTCGAGGTTATAATGGGGGGCTATGTAAAACGCTCGTGTTGGTGGCGTTGGAACCGCTAATATCTAATCTGCAACTATTTGGAGGTATAATTTCATGCAAAAGGCAATCGTTGTTCATTATTTTAACGATAAAAAAAATAACTTAATTGAATTAAATCAACTTTTGCAAGAGGGTTGGAAAGTTGTAAGCCAAAGTGCTATGTCTGGTGGTGAGGCTGGCGGTATCGTTTATTCACTTGTTATATTAGAGAAAAATTAGGACACAAGACTTCGAGATTTGAGCCGCTTAGTTATACGGTCTAGAGCCATGCTTAGTGATTCTATTTTGGGATCAAGTTTCTCCCGACATAAGGTTGCCACTACGGTCTTTTATGATCGAAAGCGGCAACCTTTATTTATTTGGATCTTAGTGCATGTGCCGGGGCTTTTTCTTATTCCTGCACAGCCTCTAAATTGTCAACTCACAATATCAATCACCATATGTGGTGATGCCGTCTCACCACATGAAAGTGTATCTTCTAATCAAGAAAGGAACGACGTGTGGAGATACATCCATAGGAGGAACATGAAGGAGATGCAGAATGAGTCAATCAAACAAATCAACGGAGGACCGTCACGAGACGGGACTGTACAAAATTCGCATCAAGGGACACCTTGATGCCCGGTGGGTCGATCGGTTTGAGGGTCTAAGCTTCACCCACGAAAGCGACGGAACAACCATCCTCTCTGGCCCGGTGGTCGATCAGGCCGCATTACATGGCTTGCTGAGGAGAGTGCGTGATCTCGGCTTGCCGTTGGTCTCGGTCATTCAGGTTCATTCCAAACATTCGAAAAAGGAGAGAAACACATGAATTCCAATCGACAGATAACGACCTCGAGCCTCATCCGTTGGGCAGGTCTCTCAGCTATGGTGGGAGGGATATTTTACGTGGTTGTCGGGATGTTCCATCAACCTAATGTTCTTTCGTCAGTCACCACCACCCAATGGGCAATCGTCCACAGCTTGGCCACCGCCATGTGCTTCTTCTTCCTGCTCGGAATTACGGGGCTCTATGCCAGGCAAGTGGATAAGGTTGGATGGCTTGGTCTGGCCGGCTTTGTCCTGCTTAGCTTCTGGGCGGTGATCACAGCGACCTTTACCTTCGCCGAAGTCTCTATCTTGCCGCTGTTGGCGACCGAGGCGCCGATGCTTGCGGAGGGCTTCATAGGGATCTTCACCAGCTCCGCCGGCGAGACGAACTTCGGAGTCCTCGCAAATATATGGACGCTAACAGGGCCCCTGTATATCCTCGGCGGCCTGTTGTTTGGCATCGCGACATTCCGTGCCGGCATCCTGCCGCGCTGGGCGGCCGTTCTGCTTGCCGTCGGGACCGTGTTGGCCCCCGTGGCTGCACTGCTACCGCCCGAGCACGAGCCGAAAATTGCGGTGCCGGTGGGGGGAGCTTTGGCCTGGCTGGGCTATGCGCTCTGGGCGGAACGGCGCAAGCAAGCCTCGTAATCACAAGCGAACGGGCCGGATGTCAACGAAATCTATCCAAGGAGCTGAAAATGAAAGTGAATGTCTACGATGATGGTCGAGCCCACGATGAGCTTCGACTCAACAAGGCAGGGAAACCGACGTCTCGGAAGCCCAAAGCGCCTGCAAACGCAGGTTCGACAAAGAGGCTCGTCGCCGCACTGCTCTTGCTGAGCGTCGTTCCACTCGTCTTCGGCGCCTTCCGCCTAATCGAGCTGGCCGGCGGCGCGGAAATCATGCCGGCCGATGCACGGTTCTCTACGTCGCCCCTGCCTGTGGTGCTGCATATCCTGTGCGCTGCTGTATTTGCCATCCTGGGCCCGTTTCAATTCGCAACCGGTTTCCGGCGGCGCAGGCCCGGCTGGCACCGTGCGGCCGGGCGGTTCCTGGTTATATGCGGACTGTTGGTTGGGCTCTCAGCGCTGTGGATGACCCTGTTCTATCCCCTCAAGGATGGCACCGGCGAGTTGCTTTATGCATTGCGGCTCCTGTTTGGGTCGGCCATGGTCGTGTCCATCGTCCTCGGTTTTACCGCGATCCGGCAAGGGGACGTGATCATGCACCGCGCATGGATGATGCGCGGCTACGCGATCGGGCTTGGCGCGGGCACGCAGGTGCTGACCGGTATGGTCGGGACATTGATCGCCGGCCCGCCGAGTGTGATCGGCGGAGACTTACTTAATGGCGCAGCCTGGGTGATCAACCTCGCGGTGGCCGAATGGGCCATCCGTAAGCAGCCGCCCCCTTACAAACAGCAATCAGGCTCACTAAGTTGAGATAATGTCAAACAATCAAATTTTCAACTCAATATTACGGTTCCCCCAATGTTCTGGCTTCCTGCTCGTATCGCTTTAGAACTCGCCGGCGAAGTCGAAGCAGTCGGCAAAGCTGTAACGCGGTTCAAGGCGGGCGACCCGATTTTTGCATCGACCTTCAGCCCGGGAATGGTGAAATCCCTGGAAGCCGATAAGGCCATAGACTACACGCAAGAGCAGTCCCACGCAAAGAAGATCTCGCTTTTCTCAAGGAGCTTGCCGAGACGGGCCGGCTGAAACCGGTTATTGACCGCTACTATCCGCTGGAGCAAATGGTCGAGGCTCACCGATATGTGGATCAAGGCCATAAAAAAGGAAATGTAGTTATAACTCTGAAGTGAGTTCAAATGAAGCATGAATAAGTATTTAGTCGATTAAAAAACGCTGTCATCTCCCCTGCAGAAGGGGATGATGACAGCGTTTTTTATTTTTGGTTCGGCTACTTGGCCGTAAGAGAGGCGTGGGCGGGGGACGAGGAAGACAGCCTTTCGATAAACCGGGTGTCCACCATGATTTTGTGTTTGGCGGCTGGTTCCGATTCGATGGATTGGATCAGCAGGTCCACGGCCAGCTGGGCCATCCGTTCTTTCTCCACGTGTACGGTCGTAAGCTCGGGAGATACGATCACGGATTCGGATATGTTGTCGAACCCGACGACCGAGACGTCGTCCGGCACGCGGAAGCCCAGCTCCGTCAGCGTCTTGATCGCGCTGATGGCGATATAATCGCATTCGCAGTAATAAGCCGTCGGCAACGGACGTCCGGTTTGGAGATACGCGGTCAATTGGCTCTTTAGACTTTCCTGCGAAGACAGGATTGTCGGTGCAATGGAGAATTCGTTCCCTTCCTCGATCTCAAGACCGTGCTCCCGAAGGGCGGCGATGAAGCCTTGCTTGCGATCGTCAAAGTTCCGCATCCGGATGTTGGAGGCGATATAACCAATGTTCTTGTGACCCAATTCGCACAGATGGGATCCTGCTTGATAGGCGCCCATGACGTTGTTAATCTGCACGAAATGGACGGGGAGCGTTTCGAAGCAAGTATCCAATACGACGAGAGGAGTCGACAGCCGTGCCAAGATCTCTTCGATGTGTTGTTTATCGAGATTGGTTCCGAGAAGGATGATGCCGTCGCCTTGCTTTTCTTCCGCCAGATTTCGGATGTCCCGTTCGAAGGAGCCCATATCCACCGAGGAGAACAGCAGCGAGTAACCGCTCATGCGGCTCCTGACTTCGATATGATGAATCAATTCTCGAAAAAAAGGCTGTTGGTAATATTGCTCCAGCACGATGCCTGAATTGGCGAACACGAGAAAGGTAATCGACCTAGCGGGCGAATCCTGATCTTCTTCTCGGTTTTTAGGCGCGTAGCCGTGTTCTTGCGCGATCTTGAGAATCCGTTCCCGAGTCTCGGTGCCGATTCCCGGTTTACCGTTGATGGCTATCGAGACAGCCGATTTGGATACTCCCGCGAGTTTAGCGATCTCATCCATTGTCATGGCGGCATTGTTCTCCGTTCTTATTCCATCCGTTTAGTAAGTTTAGTTTACATGGCGAACTTAGAAGATGCAAGAGAAGATCGATTAGTTTAGTTAAAGTTTAGTTTTAAAGATAAATTGTAAAGCTATAATTTAGTAAAATCATTGACTATTAATCGTTTTAAGTGATAAATTGAGTCTGAAATCAGTAATATTCGCTCAACATTATTGACTAGTTTAGTTGTTGTTTATCAAAGGAACTTCATTGTCACCACCCATTCCGTAAACCGAGGAGTAGACGATGTCATGAAAAAATTCAAGTTAGGTTATGCCCCTACGCGACGTTTCGTGTTTAGCGCGGAAGACGCTTTCCGTTACAAGGTTCTGATCAAGGAAAAGATCGAAAGCTTTGGCATGGACATCGATATCGTCGATCTGGAAGGCCTCAACCAAGAGGGGCTGCTGTACGACGATCATATCAACGCGGACCTCATTGCCGACCGTTTCCGACAGGAGAACGTTGACGCCGTCTTTTTCCCTCACTGCAATTTCGGAACGGAGGATACCGTTGCCCGCGTCGGCAAGGCGCTAGGCAAGCCCGTCCTGCTCTGGGGACCGCGCGACGAAGCGCCGTTGGAGGACGGCATGCGGCTGCGCGACACGCAATGCGGACTTTTCGCGACGGGCAAGGTGCTGCGCCGCTTCAACGTCCCGTTCACTTACGTTACGAACAGCCGGGTGGACGATCCGGTGTTCGAGCGCGGGTTCACGAACTTCGTCGCGGCGGCTAACGTTGTGAAACGATTCCGCAGCCTGAGGATCCTTCAGATCGGACCCCGCCCATCGTCGTTCTGGACGATGATGTGCAACGAAGGCGAGCTATTGGAAAGGTTCGGCATCGAGCTCTATCCGATTACGCTCATCGATATCCGGAACGCCGCCAAACGGATCGAGAACGGCAACGGCTCCGAGCTGGCGGAAGCGGTCGACTATATTAAAGCGAAATTAGACTGGTCGGAGGTGACGGAAGCGGATGTCAAGCGCATCGCCGCCTTGAAGGTCGCGATGAAGCAAAATGCGCTGCAGACAGGAAGCACGGCGATCGCGATTCAATGCTGGTCCGCGCTGCAGGACGCGATGGGTATCATGCCGTGCCTCGCGAACGCGATCCTGACCGACGAGCAAATTCCGGTTACCTGCGAGACGGACATTCATGGCGCCATCACTTCAGTCATGGTTCAGGCTGCGACCCTGAACGCGCATCCGACCTTTTTCGCGGATCTGACGATCCGTCATCCGGAGAATGCCAACGGCGAGCTGCTGTTCCACTGCGGCAACTTCCCCGTATCCCTTTCCGTGGAGGACAAACCGAAGCTGCGCAAGCATTTTCTGTTCGACGACCATGCGCCGGGAACGCACGAAGGGGAGATCAAAGGCGGCGGCATGACGCTAGCCCGCTTCGACGGCGATCATGGCGAGTATCAACTGTTCTTGGGCAAAGCCCGCGGCATCCAAGGCCCTTATACGCGCGGCTCCTATGTCTGGGTTGAAGTCAACGATTGGCCACTCTGGGAAGAAAAACTGGTCAAAGGACCTTACGTTCATCACTCGGTCGGCATTCATGCGAACGTCATTCCAGCCTTATACGAAGCGTGCAATTATATTCCCGGCCTTACGCCGGACCCGGTCGATCCGACGGAACGAGAGATTCAAGCCTGGCTACGAGGCGCCAGCCTATGACAGGAAGGGTGATTAGCACGGAGACGACAGCATTAAAGACGAAAGCGGCACAGATCCGTATGGATTTGCTGCAAATGATTTACGACGCCAAGACCGGACATACCGGCGGATCCTTGAGCAACACCGACATATTGACGGCTTTATATTATCGCGTCATGAAGATCGATCCGGCCAACCCGAAATGGGGAGATCGCGACCGTTTTATCGCCAGCAAAGGACATTCGGTCGAATCGTTATGGTGCATTCTCGCCGACCTCGGGTTTTTCCCGAAGGAAGAATTGAAGACGTTCAGCCAATTCGGCACCCGGCTCATCGGTCACCCGAACAACAAAGTGCCGGGAATCGAGATGAACACCGGCGCTCTCGGCCACGGGCTTGCGATTTCCGTCGGCATGGCTCTTGCGGCCAAGAAGGACGGCCGAAGCTATCGCGTGTTCTGCCTGATGGGAGACGGCGAACAGGCGGAAGGCTCGGTATGGGAAGCGGCCATGGCCGGGGCGCATTATAAACTAGACAACCTGATCGGCATCATCGACCGGAACCGGCTGCAGATCAGCGGCTCGACCGAGGATGTCATGGGGCTGGATCCGCTCGACGAGAAATGGGCGGCGTTCGGCTGGCACGTCGTCATCTTAGACGGCAACGACATCGAGGCGCTCGTCGAGGCATTCGAAGCGGTGCCGGTCGCAGAGGGCAAGCCTACGCTGATCATGGCGAATACGGTGAAGGGCAAAGGCGTCTCCTTCGCGGAGAATGTGCCCGCATGGCACCACCATGTGCCGAACGACGAGCAGTTGGCGCTCGCGCTGGCCGAGTTGTCCGCGGTACTCGAAAGCCATCAACGGCAGGAAGGGCAGGTGCGATAAGCATGGCGAATACGATTCCGAACAGACAGGTCCTATGCGAGACTCTCCTGGAGCTCTCGAAGGAAGATCGCGACATCATGGTGCTCGCGAGCGATTCCCGCGGTTCCGCGGCGATGGCGCCGTTCGCGAAGGCGTACCCGGAGCGATTCGTGGAGGTCGGCATCGCCGAGCAGAATATCGTCGGTATCTCGGCAGGGCTTGCCCATAGCGGGAAAAAGCCGTTCGTGACGTCTCCCGCCTGCTTCCTCAGCATGCGAAGCATCGAGCAGATTAAAGTCGACGTCGCGTATTCGGGAACGAACGTGAAGCTGATCGGCATCAGCGGCGGCGTCAGCTACGGCGCGCTCGGCATGTCGCACCATTCCGTGCAGGACATCGCGGTAGCGCGGGCGATTCCGGGGTTGGCCGTCATCCTGCCGGCCGATCGGCACGAGACGAAGAGGATGACGGAGGCTCTCGTTAACCATGAGGGCGGCGTCTACGTGCGAATCGGACGCAACCCGGTCGAAGACGTGTACGATTCGGACGACAACTACGAATTCGTCATCGGTAAAGCGGTGACGTTACGCTTAGGGACGGATGTGACGATCATCGCCGCGGGCGAGACGGTGCGGGTCGCGTTGGACGCGGAAGCCGCTCTACGCGAAGTAGGCATCTCGGCGCGGGTGCTCAACATGCACACGATCAAGCCGCTCGACGAGGAAGCGATTCTTCGGGCAGCGCGGGAGACGGGGAAAATTATTACCGTCGAGGAGCATAGCGTTCACGGCGGACTCGGCGCCGCCGTAGCGGAAGTCGTCGTCCAGCATCATCCGGTGCCCGTACGCATTCTAGGAATCCCCGACGAGCCGGCGATCGCGGGCAAGTCGTCGGAAGTGTTCGCGCATTACGGCATCTCGGCGGCTAACATCAAGAGGATCGCGCGCGAGATGTTGGGTCGATAGGGGATGCGGTCTATGGATAAATTCATTCTGGCGATCGACCAAAGCACGGCGGGCACGAAAGCGCTTATCGTTGACCGTTATGGCCAGGTCATCGCCAAGAGCCAGACGAATCACAGGCAGATATACCCGAAGCCCGGTTGGGTCGAGCACGACCCTATGGAAATCTACGCGAACGTCAAACGGGTCACACGAGATGTAATGGAGCGTGCGGGGATCGCACCTTCCCGGCTTGCCGCGCTGTCGATCACGAATCAGCGAGAAACCGCCGTCATGTGGGATCGGACGACTGGACGTCCGCTATGCAACGCGATCGTCTGGCAATGCCAGCGCACGGCCGACCGGTGCGAGGCGTATAAGTCGGAGGGGCATGAAGGCGCTGTACGCGCCAAGACGGGCTTGAGACTGGATCCTTATTTCTCCGCGACCAAATGGAGCTGGATGCTGGAGAATGCGGAAGGCGCGGAGCTGTTGCTGGCCGAAGGCAAGCTGCTTGCCGGTACGATTGATAGCTGGCTTGTCTGGAAGCTGACGGGGGGACGAGTTCACGTCACCGATATCACGAACGCCAGCCGCACTTCCTTGTTCGACATCCATGCCTTGAAATGGGACGAGGAATTGTGCCGGCTATTCGGGATTCCGGCCGATCTTCTTCCCGAAGTGAAATCGTCCGACGAGGTGGTCGGGTATACGGAGGATCCCGACCTGTTCCCGTATCCGGTTCCGATCGCGGGAATCATCGGAGATTCCCAAGCGGCCTTGTTCGGCCAGCTTTGCTGGGAGCCCGGCATGGCGAAAGCGACATACGGAACAGGGACTTCGGTGCTGATGAATACCGGACATTCGCCCGCCCCTGCCGGCGAAGATTTGGTGCAGGCGATCGCATGGGGACAAGGCGGCGCTGTGACCTATGCGTTGGAAGCGGTCATCCGGACTTCCGGCGACAGCATCAAATGGCTTCGCGACAATCTCGGCCTCTTCGATACGTTCGACGATATGGAAGCGATGCTGGCGCGGGTGAAGGATAATGAAGGCGTTTATCTGGTGCCCGCTTTTGTCGGGCTTGGCGCGCCTTACTGGAAGCCGGACGCGCGCGCGGCGATCACGGGCATGAACCGGGGAACCGGGAAGGCGCACGTGATTCGGGCCGCGCTCGAAAGCATCGCCTATCAAGTGTGCGATGCGGTCGACCTGCTTCAGGCGCGATCTGGCATTGTATTGCGCGAACTCCGGGCCGACGGGGGCGCGTCGAGCAATGCGACGCTCATGCAGTTCCAGGCGGACATGCTGGATATACAAGTCCGGAGACCGGGCGTCGCCGAGCTTTCCGCGATGGGCTCCGTCTTCATGGGCGGGCTCGCTGTCGGCTATTGGGCGTCTCCTGACGATATCCCGGCGGGACCGATCGAATCTACCACCTTCGCGCCGGACATCGATCAGGCCGACAGGAATCGTTATTACGACGGCTGGAAGCGGGCGGTAGCCTCGGTCATCGGCGGCCCGCAACCGGTCTGAACCGCGCGGTTTCCGTGCTACAATGACGGTGGGAGAGTTGCGGAGAATGTATTGAACCGGCTACTCCATTTAAAGACGTACAATTGCACGCAACCTTCAAGTATCGGAATCGCGTGCTCGAACTGGAGGGATTTTACGACGGAAACGGAGTCTATCGGATTCTGTTCGAGTGACTAACCAATATCATTTTGCCTACGAGGACGGAACACCCTACTTCCCATTCGGAACTACCTGCTACGTATGGAATCACCAGGAGGAAGAGCTGGCAGTCCAGACGCTTCGGACGTTGAAGAATGCGCCCTTCAACAAGATGCGCATGTGCGTATTCCCGAAGCATTATGATTATAACCATAACGAGCCGGTCTACCATCCTTTTGAAGGCACTTCGAATAACGGTACTTACGAATGGGACTATACGCGATTTAACCCTGCTTTTTTTCGGCATCTGGAACAGCGCGTGCGCGATCTGATGGAGCTGGGCATCGAAGCGGACATTATCCTCTTCCATCCGTATGACCGCTGGGGCTACGCCGAAATGAGCTCGGAAACCGATGATTTCTATCTCCGTTATGTCATCGCCCGACTCTCTGCATTCCGTCATATCTGGTGGTCGATGGCCAATGAATTCGATCTGATGCGGGCAAAGAAGCTCGAAGACTGGGACCGCTTTTTCAAAATTGTTCAAACGTTCGACCCTTACCAGCATTTACGTTCCAATCATAACTGCGCCAAATGGTATAATCACAGTCACCCTTGGGTTACGCATTGCAGTATCCAGAGCTCGGACCTGAATCAAGTAAATGAATGGCGCAAACGCTACGGAAAGCCGGTCGTCATAGACGAATGCTGTTTATGAGGGAGACATTAACTGGGGATGGGGTAATATTACCGGGGAGGAAATGGTTCGCCGATTCTGGGAAGGAACGGTTCTCGGAGGTTACGTGGGGCACGGCGAGACGTACATGCATCCGGACGACATCCTTTGGTGGGCAAAGGGAGGAACCCTGCATGGCACGAGTCCCGAACGAATCGCGTTCCTGCGGCGCGTGATGGAGGAAGGACCGATGATGGGCATGGATCCGGTCGCTCGGGGATGGGATGATACCGTAATCGGTCAAGACGGAAGCTATTATTTGCAGTATTTCGGGATTAAGCGCCCATCGTTCCGTAAGCTCGACTATCTGCCTGAAGGTATTGCCTTCGAGGTCGATATTATCGATACCTGGGAGATGACGATCACACGCGCGGAAGGAAGATATTCCAAGGGAGACGCTTTGATGCTTCCGGCGAAGCCATATATCGCACTGCGTTACCGCTATCATTCTTGATGCGGAATCATAAAGGGCTCTCCCTTCGGTATTGACCGAAGGGGGAGCTTATTTTTGAATATTAGAAAGTATAAGTTATTGATTTCCTTTGTACTCATCTGATACCTACGCGAAGCTGCTTCAGCGTCTAAGTACGCCGAAGGCGTGTTTGCTTGTTTGGTGAAGTGCGGAAAGTCGTTCAAAGTGGCGTTCGAGGTAGTCCGTCGTAGAAGTTTTGTTCGAAATATCGTACAAAGTGGCTTGCGAGGCAGTCCGTCGCAGAGTTTTGTACGAAATATCGTACAAAGCGGTGAGCGAGGTAGGCCGTAGCAAAGGTTTTGTACGAAATATCACACAAAGTGGTGAGCGATGCAGCCCGTAGCAGAGGTTTTGTACGAAATATCGCACAAAGCGGCTTATGCAATCGTTCGATTCAATAGAAGCGAGAATTTAAGCCGTAAAAAACAGTTGCTTCATGTGGAGCGATTTCGGTATGATCGACATATACAAGAAAAATACGGCGAAGCACGCCCCGATTTCCTTCTAGCGTGAAGGGAAATCGGGGCTTATTTTATAGCTTGGAAAGGATGACGCAGCTTGAGTTTCGAGATCGAGCATGAGAAGTGGATCAAAGCACACTTGTCGAAACGCCACGGGGAACGAAAAGATGCTCTGAATAGAGGGCATGGATTCGGCAATCGCATGTTTGCGGAACATATATGGTGGAACCTTATGGGGCATTTTGCTGGTTTGCATCCGGAATATGAAGTTAAAGACTGGCGAGGACGGTCGTATTTTGTGGACTTTATGTGGATCTTGGGCAGTCTGCGTTTCATAATCGAAATCATGGACTATGGATCGCATGGCACGGATCGATCGAAATATCGAACGGATTTGAATAGAGGGTTGTATCTGCAATCGCAGGATTGTTACGTAATCTCCATATCCCTGGATGAAATGAAAGAAAATCCAACGTTTGTGCTCGCTATGGTTCGAAGCATTCTAGCCCCTTATCTTGCCGCGGCGGAAGGGAAGGATGGAACGGATCGTCGCAAATATCCTAAAATAGAACGCCAGTTGATGCGACTGGCGATTCGAAATCATCGTATCATTAGCCCGTCGAGAGCAGCCGACGAACTTGAGGTCCACAAGCAAACGATAATTAAGTACTGCCAAAGTCTTGTGGAAAAAGGCAAATTCCGAGCAATCCCATCAGGTGCGGCGGGTAAAATATACAAATACGAGTACATTGGTTCTGTGCAAAGTACCGATTTATTGTGAAGGCTTGCATCCTGGCTGCTCACATTGCTATGACGGTTACGTTTTGCCAAATCGGTACATCTGATACCTCCTCAAAGCTGCTTCAGCTTCCAAGGACGCCGAAGGCGTTTTTTCTTGGAGCGCTCGTCTCGTCAGAAGCATCCGCAACCTATCACTAGCGATGCTTGCGAAAGTCGCCGGGCGTGACCCCGGTGATCTTCTTGAACGTCCGGTTGAAATGGCTGATGTGATTATAGCCCGCGCGCGTCGCGATTTCGGTTACGTTAAGGTCCGTTCCTCTCAACAGTTCCATCGATGCCTGTATACGGATAGCCGACAAGAGCTCGATAAAGGACTTTCCTCTCACGAGCCTCAGCATGTGGCTGAAATAGGACGGCGCCATCAGCGCTTTGGCCGCGATTGCTTCCAAATGAAGGTCTTCCGAATAATGCGTCTCCATGTAGGCAATCGCTTTATAGAAAGCTTCCCGGTGCAGCGCGACCTTCTGATGCTCATGCCGGCTTTGAGTCAGCGCATATTGTTTGTATTGCCTGCCGGTAATGACGAGAAGCTTCAATAGGTCGGCTTTGATCGCGAGGCGGTAACCATCCTCTTGTTCCTCCCATTCCGAGAGGATGGCACGGAGCAGATTTTCGGCTTCGGGTTGCGTAGAGGGAGGCAGCGCCATTTTGGGGAGCAGATCGGCTTCGGAAATCAGCGGCCGGATATAGGCGAAATCGACGAACGTCTGCATTCGCGCCAGATCGCGAAAGCTTTCGTTAATCGCATGGGGCATGAAATCGACTTGAACCATGGTGAAATCCATCGAGTCGCGGGGACCGAGGCGATGCTCCTGAAACGGAGGGATCGAGAATAGGTCGCCTTTGGTCAGCACGTACTGCTTGCCCGCCGCCCAATGAAGACAGCTGCCGGACATCATGTAGCAGAGCTGCAGGTGTTCGTGCGCGTGCACGGACCGATTCATGTTCAGAGGCGTCCGCACCTCGATTTTAAAAGGGAATTCCTCGTCCAGCACTTCTTTGTACGCATAAATCGGATAATCGCGCATAACGCCCTCCTTCGCACCGCATCCTCTCCATACAAGGTTACAAGGATTCTCGGAAATGTGCAAAAAAAACATAGAAAAGGGAAAGCGCGATCGGAAACGTCTCGCCATAATAGGAAGCAAGCATTAACTGCCTGCATGAAGCGGAGGGAAAGAGCGGCATGAATCGTCTGGCATTCAGCACGTTGCCTTGCGAGGGTTGGACTTTGGATGAGATGGCGGCGTTGGCGAAGGAATGCGGTTATGGCGGAATGGAGCTGAGGGAAGGGAGTTCCTGGGGGATATCCGCCTTGATGACGCACGAGGAACGGAAATCCGCGCTTCGGAAAATCGAGGAGAACGGCATTCTCATTACCAATATCGGTTCCGGCGTATGTTTTACGGGCGGCGAAGGGGACGAAGCGGAATTCGAACAATTCCGTAGGGTCGTCTTGCTTGCGCGGGATTTGAAAGCGGGCGGGGTGCGGATTTTTCTGGGCTATTTCAATACCCGCAGGGACCATCCGGCTCCGGATATTCCTTATTCGGCTATCGTCGCCCGCATTCGGACGGCCTGCGATTTCGCTGCCTCCCACGGCGTGCAAGTATGGATCGAAACGCATAACGAATTCGCGACCGGCCGGTCGCTCCGCAAGCTTCTGGATGACGCGGGGAAGCCGAATTGCGCGGTGATTTACGATATCATCCACCCGCTTGAAGAAGGAGAAACGCCGGCGGAGACGGTTGCGCTGCTCGGTTCGCGATGCGTTCATGTCCATATCAAAGACGGCATTCCTTTCGAGGATCCGCTTGAACGGAGTTGGAAGTATACGAAGGTCGGAGAGGGACGAGTTCCGATCGGCGCGATCATCGATCTGCTTGAGCAAGCGGGGTATGCCGGTTACTATTCTTTCGAATGGGAAACCAAATGGCGAAAAGAACTGCAGGTTCCGGGCGCGGCACCGGCAGTCGTTTTGCCGCATTACGTTGCATTCATGCGGGACAATTTCCGCTCACGCGAATGGAGGATTTCAAAGTGAGAACATTGGTCGCGATCGCGAACGCGGAATTGCGGGAATTATTTTGGCGGATGCTGACGGTAAACAAGCTGGCCGGCATTTCCGAGGTCGATTTCGTACCGTTGAACGAGCCTTTCGCCAGCCGCGATCTCGCCGAACGCATCGGAGATTACGATGCCTGCATCACTTCATGGGGGTCTCCCGTCTTCACCCCGGAGGTACTTGCTCGAGCAGGGAAATTGAAGTTCATCGGTCACGGGGCCGGAAGCGTCGCTTCCATCGTGAACGAGGACGTGTTCGATACGGCCATTGCCGTCACGTCGGCCAACAGAGTGCTCGCGCTTTCGACCGCCGAGTGCGCGGTTGCGCTGATGCTGGCGGGAGCATGGAACTTGAAGGAAAACAGCGCCAGGATCGGACGGGGACAGTGGAGCGACAATAATCGGGAAACGGTTCTCGGCGTGACCAGAAGGGTCATCGGCTTGGTGGGGCACGGCGAAATCTCCAAGCAAGTTATTCGGATGCTGCGTCCTTTCAACGCGACTCTCTTGCTGTACTCCTCTTACTGTACGGAAGAGGAAGCGGCAGCCTACGGTGCTCGGCTGTGCGGGTTGAACGAGCTGTTCGAGCGCAGCGACATCGTTTCGCTGCACAATACGTGGACGCCCCGCACGGAAGGAATGATCGGCGCCGATCAGCTGAGGCGGCTCCGCGACGGCGCGCTCTTCGTCAATACGGCGCGCGGTCCGATCGTGCAGGAGCGGGCGTTGACGGATGAGCTCCGTACGGGCCGCATCCATGCCGCCCTCGACGTTTACGACCGGGAGCCGCTGCCGGCGGACCATGAGCTTCTGGCGATGCCGAACGTCCTGTGCTTGCCCCATATCGGCGGATTTCACGGCTTGCTGAAGCGCGAACTCTGCGATTTTATCGTCGATGAATTGCACCGTTTCGCGAAAGGCGAAAAATTGCTTGGCAAAGTCTCGTTAAACCACTTCCGCAGGCTGACGCCGAGATAGGGTATACATGGCTTGACCTGCTTTGATAAGATATGGAAAACCGGCGACAATCCGTTACGCCATACCGAAGGCGGGGACATCATGAAAAAGATTCAACCGATCCTTTTCATCAGAAGCAGAACGAATTCCCTCTTCATACGGCTCATAGCGGGATTTTTGTTCATCGTGCTTCTGCTCGCTTCCCTTACCTTGTATTCGGTGTCCGTATCCAAAAACAACGTCAAGCAAGAGGTCGTCAAGTACAACACGTCATTGCTCGACAATACGAAAGACAGCTATGAAAAGCACCTGAATCTCGTTAAGCAGCAAATGCTTCTCTTTTTTACGAGCGATGAGATTATAAGACTTCGGAAGAAACCCGACAACGTCAACTATCCTATGATCATTCGCGAAATCGCGAGATGGACGACCGTTCCGTATCTATACATCAACAATATCGTTTTCTACTCGAAGCGGGACGGTCTTGTGTTGGAGAAGGGGACCAGCACGAACGCCGAGGCGATGTTCGACGTCTTTTCCGTGAGCAAAGAATACCCTTTGGAATTCTGGAGGCGGCAATTCGGGGAGTCTTACACGTACCGGATCTTTCCATCCGCCCCGATGGCGAATACCATGTTCCACGATAGTCCGCAGCTGCTCGGCGAGTTGATTCCGATCATCATCAAGAGCATCGACAATCATGATTTCTATATGGTCGTGTTTCTCGATGCCGGCAAAATGTACAACGCGTTTCACCAGAGCATTTATAAAGACTTCATGATCTACGACGACCTCGGAAAACCGCTCTTCGGCAGAACGGAGCAGGAGTCTTTCCCGGCTTTCGAAGAGTTGCGCATGCTCGGAAAAAACGGAGCGTTCATCCGGGACGGGAAATATTATTTTCTGAATACGGGCGAACAAACCGGGTTTACCTACGTCTCGCGGGTGCCGGTGGACCGGATCGCCGCCCAGACGAGGATCAATATCACGCTCCTTGTCATTATCTTGGCCGCCATCGCGCTTAGCATCTTGTTCTCGTTTCTGTTCGCGGCGCGTATCAACGATCCGCTCAAGAAAGTGATCGAATCGATCCGGCGCATGAACGACGAGCCGCCCTACCGGTCGAAGATCAAGGAATTCAATATCATCAGCGGCCAAATCCACGGCAACCGGATGTTGTTCCGCCAACTGAGCTTCATCAACCATCTCAAGGCGATACGGAACCATGAATCCCACGCTCCGAAGCTCGATTTTACGGGCAAGCCGTTCGCGTTCGTTCTCTTCCAAATCCAGCCTGACATGAACGAGCTTCATACGCCGGAAGTCGTTCAGAACTGGCTCTATTATCTGAGAATATTCATAGACAGCAAGCTGAAACCGGATTTCCCGGATTCATTGACGTTTCAGATCGAACGGGATCAGATTCTCAGTCTCGTCTTCACGGAACGGCAAGAGGACGTCGTCGCGCTTCTCGTCCAAATGAAGGGCGTGTTCGACCAGGATCGGGAGTACGGCATCGTCACGATGGCCGTCACGTCGGCGTATTCGGCTTCGGATCAATTGACCGCGGCTTACGAGGAAGCGCAGGAACTGGCGGGCGAACGGCTATTGACCGGCGAAACGCAAATCATCCGCGAGCGCGGCGTCGCGCCCGTCGCCCTCGGCTTCTCGCCGGATCAGAATAAAGAGCTGGAAGCGAATTTGAAAGCGGGGAATGCCGCCCAGCTTGCGGCGTTGATCGAACAGCACTTCGCAAGGTGGCACCGACATATTCCGACTGCGGCATCGCTGGCGCGATTTACGGAATCCGTCGCCGGCAAAATTCGGAACGCGGTTACGCCTTTCCCCCTGGATCCCGAGGAAACCGATGCCGTGCTGGGCAAAACGGGAGAGTTGATCGGGAATTGCCGCACGGTTAAGGAATTGGAGCGGTTATTGGCCGAATGGGTAACAAGGACGGCGGAAGCCGTAAGGGAGAAGAAAGAAGAGAAACATCCGATTACGTCCCAAGTCGTCGACTATATCAACGCGCACTTGGCGGACGAGATCTACTTGGATGTTCTGGCGGCGAAGCTCAAGATGAGTAGCGGATACTTATCCTCTTATTTCAAGGCCAAAACCGGGATGAATATCGTTGACTATATTAACGAAACCCGAATCGCGAAAGCGGCAAGCCTGCTGGACGATGACCGTCTGAAAATTCGGGATGCCGCGCGGTCGGTCGGTTACCAGAATATTACCTCATTCAACCGGATGTTCAAGAAATACACGGGGCTGACGCCAAGCGAATACCGGAAAAGGAACGAAGCCAATTGAAGAAGATGCAGGGATTGACTTATGCCGAGCTTATCGGCAAATTCTCGGAACCTCCCTCCGAGAATCGCTCCGTCCCGTTCTGGTCGTGGAACGGCAAGCTGGAGCAGGCTGAGCTGGACGCCCAGGTCGAAGGCTTCAAGGAGCAGGGAATGGGCGGCTTCATGATGCACGTCCGGGAAGGACTCGAGACGCCGTATTTGGGCGAAGAATTCATGGAACGTATCAAGGATACGGTCGCCAAGGCGAAAGCCGAGGGGCTGCATGCGTGGTTATACGACGAAGACAAGTATTCCTCCGGCATGGGAGGCGGCATGGTGCCCCGCATCGGCGGAGACGCGGTGCGCGCCAAAGCGTTGTCGCTGACGGTTTGCCGCAGCTTCGATCGGACCGATGATTCGGTGCTGGCCGTCTATCACGTAAGGGTTAGCGGGGACGGGAATGAACTGCTGAGCTGCGTGCGTTTGAAGGAAATGGATGCTGACGCTCGCGGCGTTAGTGGCGATGAAGTATATTTGGTGATGCGCAGGCACGTGGCCGCCCGGAATGAGTGGTGCCATGGGGAAACGTACCCGGACCATTTGAACCCCGAATCGACCGCGATTTTTCTGGAGACGACTTACGAGCGGTATAAGTCGGCCGTCGGCGAAGAATTCGGACGGACGATTCCCGGGATCTTCACCGACGAGCCCAGCATTCTCGGGTTCAAGGAAGGGCTGGATCAGCCGGAGATGACCTGGATCCCTTGGTCGGATACGCTGCCCAAGACGTTCGCCGATAAGTGCGGCTATGAGATATGGGATCGTCTTCCCTATTTCTTCTACCATGGCCGGCCCTCCTCCAAAATCCGCTTCGATTTCTGGAAGACCGTCACCGAACAGTTCTGCGAAAGCTATTCGAAACAAATCGGCGACTGGTGCCGGGAGAACGGGCTTGCTTTCACCGGCCATTTTTGCGAAGTGGACGTGGTAGGGGCGACCCGGCATTGCGGTGCCGTTATGCCAAATTACCGCTATCTGGATATTCCCGGCATCGACACGCTGTGCGAGCAGACGGACGAAAGCTTGACGGTTAAGCAGGTGTCGAGCGTAGCGAACCAATACGGGAAGAAGAGAGTCATCACGGAAACCTACGGCGTGACGGGTTGGGATTTTTCTTTCGAAGGCCGCAAATGGATCGGAGATTGGCAGTTCGCGCTGGGGGTGAATCTTCTCACCCACCACCTTGCGTTATACTCCCTTCGCGGATGCCGCAAGCGGGACTATCCGCCCTCGTTCAATTACAACGTAAACTGGTGGGAGCATAACCGCGTGATGGAAGATTATTTCGCCCGGCTTGGCGCGGTATTGAGCGAAGGGAGCGTCGTCCGGGACGTGTTGGTCCTTCACCGGGCGACGTCGGTCTGGGCCATGCTCGGCCAGGACGTAAAGGCGGAGGATTGGCTCAATCAAGGTGGGAATAACGAAGCGCTTGGCCGGTACGATCAAGAGTTCAACGATTTCGTCCGCCGCCTGCTGGGAGAGCACTACGATTTCGATTTAGGAGATGAGCTGATCCTGCAGGAGGTCGGAAGCGTGGATGGCGGGCGACTACGGGTCGGGGAAGCCGACTATCGGGTCGTCGTGCTGCCGTCTCTCGTCAATTTGCTGGGAACTACGCTCGAACTGCTGCTCGATTACTTGAACGAAGGCGGGTGCGTGCTGTCTTACGGCACGGTTCCGACTTTGCTGGACGGGGAAGCGGCCGAAGAACGGCTGCGGGAAATGATTCGGCATCCGCGATTTACACATCTTGCCGCGGTTGACGGCCTTATTGAGGAACTGGAAGCCGGCCTATCCCGTTCCGTCAGCTTGACGCTACCGGAGGGACGGCAGGCGGACAGGCTGCTTTACATGCGCCGTGAACTGCCCGATTGCACGGTCGTGTTCGTCGTCAATAACGACCGGGAGAATGCGTATGACGTCGAAGTCCGGATACAGGGCAGCGGCCGTCTGGAATCTTGGGATGCACTGACGGGCGAGAAGGCTGAAGTGTCAGTCGTGTCGCGGGACGGCAGCGTTGTATTCCATAAACGGTTCGGACCGGCGGAATCCAAGCTTTACGTCTTGTCCGGCGCGGACAGGACGGCCGGGACAATCCGTCGGGAAGCGGACGGTCTTACGCCAACCGCGGATTCCGCCCTCGGACTCGGAGAGCCGGTCTCGTTCGGGCGTACGGCTCCGAATGCTCTCGTGCTGGACCGGTGCCAATATCGTTTCGGTGATGAAGCCTGGTCGGAGTCGATGGAAGTGTGGCAAGCCCAGAAGAACGTCCGCGAGAAACTGGGGATGAGGCAGGTGTACGCGAACGGCAATCTCCAGCGACATTTCTGGGTTCATGAGCCTCACGAGAAGGATGGAAAGCCCGTCGATTTCCGTTTCGTCTTCCAGGTGAAGGACATTCCCGCGACCGATACGTTCGTGGTCTTCGAGCAGGCGGAGCGGTTCCGCTTCCGGTTGAACGGTGTGCCGATCGTCGAGGGGCCGCAAGGGTGGTACCTCGACCGCTGCATGGCAACCGTCAAGCTGCCGGTTCCGGCCTTAGGAGAGAACGTGCTGGAGATAAGCTGCGAATATACACACGACATGGAAATCGAGGATGCTTTCCTGATCGGTGATTTCGCGGTCGACGGCAGCCGTTGTCTAATCAAGGAGCCCGGAAAGCTTCGGTTCGGAGACTGGTGCTTGCAAGGCTACCCTCATTATTGCGGCAGCATGATTTTTCATTTCGACCTCGAAGCGGATCTTATGGACGGCCATTCGATCGTAATGGAGTTAGGGCCTTACGAGGCGGTTACATTGAATTTCCGGATCAACGGCAGCCGCTGGAAGCCTATACCCTGGCGTGCTGCGGGAACCGTTGACCTTACGGATGGGCTCAACCAAGGAATGAACCGGATCGAGGTCGAGGTTGTCGGCAGCCCCCGCAATCTGCTCGGCCCGCTGCACGCTGCCCGGTCGGATTCGTCGTGGATCGATTGGTGGTCGTTCCATTCGACGGGGGAGGAGCATACGGAGGAATACGTGCTGCGTCCTTACGGCTTGATGGGGGAGATTCGGATTTACAGCAGAGGAGGATAAGTCTGCGAAGCGGGACATTGGCGCCCGGTCAAACGGTTATCGAGCTGACGAGCGGGAATACCGGAACCGGATTGGCTATCGTTTGCGCTGGGAAAGGGTATCCTTTTATCGCCGTCATGTCGAAGGGGAATTCGCCTGAAAGAGCAAGAATGATGAAGGCTTTGGGCAGGTCGTGTTGGTCGACCAGGTAGCAAACGGAAGGGAACATCGATGCATTCGTCGATTTCGTCGGCAGCGGAGAGACATTCGCCGGTTGTGCCAAGGGTTTAAAAAAGCATAAACCATCTATCCGATGTTACCTGATCGAACCGGATACGGCGCCATATCTGGCAGGAAAACCGGTGATAAATCCCGGCCATCGCATTCAAGGCGCAGGGTATTGCATGGATTTGCCTTTTCTTTATGAACCGGAGCTAATCGAAGACTACGTGCAGGTTTCCGATGGGGAAGCGATTCAAACCGCGAGGGATCTGGCCAGGAAAGAAGGCATCTTCGCCGGTTTTTCATCGGGAGCCAACGTGGCTGCGGCTTTGAAATTGTTGAAAGGCAAGGAGCGCGGCTCAAACATCGTGCTGACGATCAATGATTCCGGCTTGAAATATTTAAGTACGGATCTGTTCGAATAGCGCAAAGTAATAGACGACTAATAACATCCTGTTCCACTTCGATGTGAACTGTGACCCGAGAAATGGACACTTTGAAAAAAGTGCCTCTCTCGGGTTCTTTGTGTTAATAATCGAATTTATCTACAGAGATCGGGGGATGAGCATGCGGTATATCGAGGCACAAAACTAACAGTTAGAAGCCAATCCTAACGTGCAAAGTAATTTCAGAGACAAACATAAGGTCATCATGAAGAGCGAAGAAGTAAAGGAAGCCCGGGAAGACCCTCCAACAAGGAGCTTTTGAGGAGAATCTAAGGCTCCAGTCGTTTTCTGGAATGTGCTTGCTCTTTTTCATCGCCAGCCAAACCGATTCCCAGGTTGATCATCGCTGTGGTTTTGCCCACATCGCCTTAGTTTCGCCTCGATTTGCTGCCGCAGAAGACATTCCGCATGTACTGATAAGAACTTCCAAGATCGAACGGCCTTAACAAATGAAAAGAGAGAAGTGTTAAAAATCAAAGTTATTCTAAAAATTAAACTTCAAAATTAGCAGATTTTAAAGGCACCGTTTTTTTCAAAGTATACAGTTAGTTCCACTACTGATTAGTATTCAATTAACAAGAACAGGAGGACATATTTTGCCTATCCAACTAGTTTTTCTGTTTGCTTTTGTGGATTGGCGTTTCATTGGATTGGAAAAAAAGTAAAAATAGAAAGGTTGGTCATGAGCGATGAGTAAAAATTTTAAGAAACATACTTCCATATTTATAGTGATCTGCATGATGTTTACGATGCTATTCGTATTAAGCCCGGTTGCCACGGTAAGCGCAGCCAATACTACGTATTATGTAGATTCCGTAGCCGGAGATGATAGTAATGACGGCACTTCTACTTCAACACCTTGGAAAACATTAAGTAAAGTAAATGCTACTGCTTTTGGACCCGGCGACAAGATTTTATTTAAATATAACAGTACATGGACCGGACAGCTCAAAGTGACTTCCAGTGGCGCTAGCGGAAACCCGATCGTCATAGGATCATACGGCGGAACGTCAAGCAAACCGATTATTGCCGGCTCTGCCACAACCGAGTTGTTGTCCGATCCGGGATTTGAAAATGCAACGTCCGGGTGGACCGTACAGCCACCGTTCTCGATCCAGGGCGTATCATCGAAAGCGCGCAGCGGAACCAAATCATTGCAGCTTGTTACAGCTGGAGGCAACGCAAGCTCCTATCCAACGGGTACTGTACAGGTAGTTCCTGGTACCTCGTATACCTTCTACGCTTATTTGAAGGGCAGCGGATCAATTACATTGAAAGTCTACGACAGTTCATCTTCATCCGTTATTGCTTCGCAAACCTTCACGGCCAATTCCGACTGGAATCAGGTAAGCCTCACTGTCCCTGTAGGTTCCGAGACAACCGTGCATCCGGCGTTCAGCGATTCGACCGGAGGAGGAGGCACCCTGTACATGGATGACGCATCGTTCGACATCTACGAAGAAGCTCCTATTCTTCTGGATAATGTCAGCTATGTGACAGTGGATGGCCTGGAGGTGACAAATGACGCGGCAGTTGAAGGGTTGAGAAGCGGAATAAAAATAACTTCCAACTCCGGCACTGGAACAAAGTACGGGATTACGATTAAAAACAACGATATCCATAACATCAAGGGATATTCCAGCCAATCGAGTTCATCACACCCGGATCCATTTAACAAGTATTTTAATGCGGGCATTTATATGAGTCCAAACACGAATTTCGACGGTATTACCATTGATAATAATTATATCCATGACTCGTCGGCACAAGGTTTTTATGATAACTCTCCTATCGCCAACAGAATGTACAATCTTCTCATCCAAAACAACACCATTACAAATGTCTCTGGCAATCCTATTACTGTCCAGAGTGCAGAAGCCCCCCTTATCCAGTACAACAGCGTGATTAATGCCGGGGTTAACGCCATTGATGGCGTGGCTATCGCTGGCATATGGGCGCTTCATACCAACAACGCAACCTTTCAGCATAATTATGCCGAAGGCACCAGAAGGTTACTATATGATGGATATCCATGGGATTTCGACTATTCGATGGGCGGAACGAATGTATACCAATATAACTACAGCCGTAATAATGAGGGTGGATTTATGCTTTATGTACCTCAAAGCGCGACTCCAGCTCCGACTCTTACTATGAGGTACAACATCAGCCAAAATGACGGCACAAACCAAGATTTCTACCAAGGATTTTTTGCGCTAGGTGCAGAGACTCCGGTTCAATTCTACAATAACGTGTTCTACCAAGATTCCAGTCATGCCAATGGTTTTCCATGGCCGGCATCGAGCCAGAATACGAAAGGCGACTTCAAGAATAACATTTTCTCCACGCCTGCCACATCCAATATTGCTTATGCGAATGCCAGCGGAACCCGAACATTCAGCAATAACTGCTTCTCGGGACATGTTCCCGTAAATCCCGGTTCCAATGCCGTCATTGCGGATGCCGAGTTCGTGAATCCGGGAAGCGGCGGAACGAATATAAACTCGGTAAGCGGTTATCAACTGAAATCGACTTCCCCCTGTATCAATGCAGGTGTGGTGATTCCGGACAATGCAGGTAAAGATTATTGGGGCAATTCACTATATAATGGGACCCCTGATATAGGAGCGTTCGAATATTCAAACCATGCGCATAGCGGGAACCGTTCATTAAAGCTGGTGTCCGAGGGCCAATACGCAAACGCCTTTACGAAAAGCGCTATGACCGTGTCACAGAATACGGATTATACGTACACGGCATACATCAGGGGCAGCGGATCACTTATGCTTAGAGTTTATAGTGCTGACTGGTCGTCGGTTCTTGCCGGGCAGAGCTTTACGGCGACTTCCGAATGGAGCCAAGTAAGTTTGATGGTACCTACCGGCGCAAATACAGCCGTCATTCCGCTGATCACCGATTCGGCAAGCGGGGGAACCATCTATATGGACGATGTTTCATTCAAGACATCCGCTGAATTGTTTACCGATCCAAGCTTCGAGAATGATATTTCTGAATGGGAGCTGCCATCGCCATTCGCTATCGAAACCTATGTAGAGCCAATACCTACACCAATATCGACAAACAACCAGTCACACAACGGGAACCGTTCATTAAAGCTGGTGTCCGAGGGCCAATACGCAAACGCCTATACGAAAAGCGCTATAACCGTGTTGCCGAATACGGATTATATGTACACGGCATACATCAGGGGCAGCGGATCACTTATGCTTAGAGTTTATAGTGCTGACTGGTCGTCGGTTCTTGCCGGGCAGAGCTTCACGGCGACCTCCGAATGGAGCCAAGTAAGTTTGACGGTACCTACCGGCGCAAATACAGCCGTCATTCCGCTGATCACCGATTCGGCAAGCGGGGGAACCATCTATATGGACGATGTTTCATTCAAGACATCCGCCGAATTGTTTACCGATCCAAGCTTCGAGAATGATATTCCTGAATGGGAGCTGCCATCACCATTCTCTATCGAAACGTATACGGCGCCCCCATCGGACGCTAGCCACACTGGAAATTATTCGTTGAAACTCGAGAGCCAAGGGAACTATGCGAATACCTTCAGTAAAAGTCCCATAACCGTGTTGCCAAACACGGACTATACGTTTACGGCATTTATCAAGGGAAGCGGATCTCTCATACTTCAAGCGGTCAAAGGCGATACCTGGGCTTCTCTTGCCGCGCAGACCTTTACCGCGACCTCCGATTGGAGCCTTGTAAGTTTGACGGTACCTACCGGCGCAAGCACATCCGTCTATCCCATATTTACCGATTCAGTAAGCGGTGGCACGATCTATATCGATGATGTCTCTTTCAAGGCATCATCCGAATTGCTTGCCGATCCCGGGTTCGAGAACGCCACATCGGGCTGGGAGGTGCAGTCTCCGTTCACGCTGTATGGATCTGGGCCGAAACAGTCGGATCCGGAACCGCTGCCGGTGCCGGAAACAACCGAGGCTGCTTACACAGATACGACAATCATGATCGATGGGGTAATGGACCAGGCTTGGATCGGCAAGGTAAATGTACCCATTGCCAAAGTATCTCTGGGAATGCCCCTGAGTTCGGCGAAATTCGGCACTTTATGGGACAACGAAAATGTTTATGTGATGATTGATGTAGACGACACGAATTTGAATAGCGGTTCTGCGTTGATTCACACGGATGACTCTGTGGATCTGTACTTTGATGCGAATCATGACGCCTCCATTACCTATCAGGAGGATGACTTCCAGTACCAAATCAATTATGACGGCAGCGCCGGGAAAGAAAATAAGCATAATGCGATGACCGGTGTCGCTTATGCCGGTGTTAACCGAAACGGGGGTTATCGCATCGAAGTGAAGATCCCTTGGTCTACGCTTGGGGTCACCCCTGCTTCAGGGAAGATTATTGGCTTCGATGTCATGGTTAACGACAGTAATGAGCCGGGCATCCGCGCAGGGCAGCTTGCATGGAATGACGGCACGGCAAACGCGTATCAGAATCCGAGTTTGTTCGGTGACTTAACGCTTGCTTCATCGGAGCCGACACCGACGCCAACACCGACGCCAACACCGACGCCAACACCGACAACGAAGCCGAAGCCAACAGGCACCCCAGCCCCGCCAGCTCCGACAGTAGAAGTCCAAGCGACGACGGACGCCAACGGCGTAGCTTCCGCTAAAGTTGACTCTCAGGCTCTTCAAGAGGCAATCAACGACGCGGCTGGAACGAAAGTGAATATAGAAGTGAAGTCTGAACCCGGGGCGAAAGAGGTTCAAGTGCAAATTCCGGTCAAACAGATCACAGAGGCCAAAGATCATAAGATCGATACGATTGCAGTCCATAGCGGACTTGCCACAATCTCAATCAATCCGGACATTCTGAAAAAGAACGACGGTACATCCTATGAGAATTTGCAGCTATCTGTAGCGAAGGTAGATACAACCACATTATCGGAGGATGTTCAGAAGAAATTGGGCGGCAGTACGACAGTCTACGTCTTCAACCTGAGCGTGGACGAAAACAAGATCAGCAAATTCGATGGCAATGACGTGAAGGTAGAGGTTCCTTACACGCTAGAGCCCGGAGAGAATCCGAATAAAGTGGTCATCTATTATATTACCGATGAAGGTAAGCTTGAGGTCGTGACGAACGGCAAATACAATCCGGAAACGGGAACAATCGAGTTTAAACCCCATCACTTCAGCAAGTATGCCGCTGCCTATGCGGATGTGACATTCGCTGATATTGCGAAAACGGACTGGGCAAAGGATGCAATCGAGGGATTGGCTGCGAGAGGCGCAATTAGCGGAGTCGGCAACGGTAATTTCAATCCGAACGGCGAAGTGACGCGAGCAGAGTTCATTACAATGCTGATCCAAGTATTTGGACTTGCCGATTCGGAGGCAATTGCGACTTTGAGTGATGTGAAGCAAGGCACTTGGTACTACAGCGCTATCGCATCCGCTCATAAGTTGGGCATTGCGAATGGCAAGGCGGATGGAAGCTTCGGAATTAATGAGAAGATCAGCAGACAGGATATGGCAGTCATGATCTATCGAGTGGCAGATCAGCTTCATGCTGAACTAGGGAAAACAATGGAATTTGTCCAATTTATGGATCGGTCCGAGATTTCGGGTTACGCAAATGAAGCCGTAAATGCTTTGCAGCAGGGCGGAATCGTTAATGGATTAGGTGCCGGCGAGTTTGCTCCGAAGGCACATTCGACCCGGGCCCAAGCGGCAACGATGATTTACAGGTTATACCATGCAGTGAAATAACAAGAGAACGATTACTGCTCAGAGCGCAGAATAGAGGCTGTTCGTAATGAACAGCCCCTCTTGCCGTTGACGAAAGGAGTATAGCATGCGCAAAACAACAAATGCTGAAGGTTTTTTGAAGACGAAAAAAAACAAAAACATATATATTTTGTTAGGTCTTACCTTGCTTGTATTGGTTGTATCGACAGGAGCGGCGTATTTCAAGAAGTCTGCTAATAACGGCAGAGAGCTTAGCATCTATGATCCGATTGCTGTAGTCAATGGAGAACCTGTTGCCTATGGCGAGCTTCTGCATGATTTGAATGCGCAAAGAAGTTCTATTTATGAGTATTTCAGAAACAAATATGGCGTGGAGGACAGTAAAGAGTTTTGGACAACGGCGCATGGCGGAGAAACACCTATAGAAATGCTAAAAAAACAAGCATTGGAAAGCAGCGTGAAAAGAAAGATTCAGCAAGAGATCGGGAAAAAGTTTGGCATCGTCAAAGACATTAGCTATCCAACATTGCTGGAAGATATGAAGAAAGAGAATGAAAGAAGACAGGAGACGGTGAAGAAAGGGGGGGTTGTCTATGGACCGATTACCTATGAGGAACCTTTATATGTAGAAGAGAATATTCGCAATATCATTACGGAATTAAAGGAAAAGCTAAAAGACAATTTTAAACTTACGGATCAGGATTATGAAGATTATTACGAGAGCAAGAAGGATGAGCTGTATAAATTGGAAGACCTGAATACAGTAAGAGCCATCATGATATCTTTCTCTAATGAAACAGATAAGAAGGCAAAGATGGATGCTTCAATGACTAAACTTGAAGCGATCAAGAACAGGATGGACGCGGGAGAATCTTTTGACGCGATCTATGACGAACTGGTTAATAAAAAGGACCAAACAGTAACTGCAGCGGAAAAAGTTTTAGGTGACTATAAAACAAAAGAAGAGTTCAGTGAAGGCCAAGTTTGGCTTAAAGATATTGAAAACTTCCGCGTAGGCCAGGTATCTGACATTGTTGAAGATACCAATAGAATAGGGATATATAAGTTTTTGGAAAGACGCGCAAGGGACTATAAACCATTAGGGGAAGTAAAGGAAAGTATGAAGAAGGCTTTGATGGATATCAAATATGAAACATTTATAAATCAGTCGGTTAAGGATGCCACGGTAGAAATTATTGAAGAAGCTATGAAGGAGGTGATATTGAGATAAAGATCAGCGTTTTATATGCATTATTATTTTTAAAAAAATCGAAAGGTTGGCGATTCACTATGAGTAAAAAGTTTAAGAGACACACCTCGGTATTTACAATGATCTGCATGATGTTTACGATGGTATTCGTTTTAAGCCCAGTTGAAATTGTAAGCGCAGCCAATACAACGTATTATGTAGATTCCGTAGCCGGAGATGATAGTAATGACGGCACTTCTACTTCAACACCTTGGAAAACATTAAGTAAAGTAAATGCTACCGCTTTTGGACCCGGCGACAACATTTTATTTAAATACAACAGTACATGGACCGGACAGCTCAAAGTGACTTCCAGCGGCGCTAGCGGAAACCCGATCGTCATAGGATCATACGGCGGAACGTCAAGCAAACCGATTATTGCCGGTTCTGTCGGAAACGAATTGCTGTCTGACCCGGGATTTGAGAATGCAACGTCCGGGTGGGTCGTGAATTCGCCGTTCTCGATCCAGACAGATGCAGCAAATGCACGTACCGGAACCAAATCGTTAAAGCTAGTGGCTGCAGGCGGATACGAGAATACCTATAAAACAAGTGTAGCTGTAAATCCTAATACAAATTATAACTTCACTGCTTACATCAAAGGCAGCGGAAAAGTCATGTTGCGCGTCTATAACAATAATTGGTCGACCATTCTCGCCACACGGAATTTCACCGCGACTTCCAACTGGACTCAGGTAAACCTAACGGTTCCCAGCGGTGCCAATACATCCGTAAAGCCTATGTTCACCGATTCGACAGGCGGAGGAGGCACAATATATATCGATGATGCATCGTTGGTGAGTTCTACGGAAGCTCCCGTTCTTCTGGATAATGTCAGCTACGTGACGGTGGATGGCCTAGAGTTGACAAATGACGCCGCATTTGAAGGGTTGAGAAGCGGAATAAAAATTACTTCCAACTCCGGTTCCGGAACTAAGTACGGGATTACGATCAAAAACAACGATATCCATAACATCAAGGGATTTTCCAGCCAATCGAATGCATCACACCCGGATCCATATAACAAGTATTTTAATGCAGGCATTTATATGAGTCCAAACACGGATTTTGACGGTATTACCATTGACAATAATTATATCCATGACTCGTCGGCACAAGGTTTTTATGATAACGCTCCTGTCACTCCTGTCGCCTACAGAATGTACAATCTTCTCCTCCAAAACAACACCATTACAAATGTCTCCGGCAACCCTATTACGGTTCAGGGTGCAGAAACCCCCCTCATCCAGAACAACAGAGCGATTAATGGCGGGATTAACGCCATTGGCGGCGTGGCTGTCGCTGGCATATGGGCGCTGCACACCAACAACGCAACATTCCAGTATAATTATGTAGAAGGTACAAAAAGGTTGCAGTATGACGGGGAACCATGGGATTTCGACTATGGGATGGGCGGAACGAATGTATATCAATATAACTACAGCCGTAATAATGAGGGTGGATTTATCCTTTATGTAGATCAAGTTAATAATCCAACTCTTATTGCGAGGTACAACATCAGCCAAAATGACGGCTTAAACCAGGATTTCTATCAAGGTTTTTTTTCCTTAGGTAATGGAGTTCCCATCTATTTCTACAATAATGTATTCTACCAGAGTCCCGCTAATTCATATGGTTTCCCTTTTAACCAAGGGCGGCCTAACGGACTGGGTGACTTCAAGAATAACATTTTCTATACTAACGCCACTTCATATATCACTTACGCGAACGGAACTTACAGGACATTCAGCAATAACAGTTTCTATGGACATACTCCTGTGAATCCCGGTTCTAGTTATATTACAGCGGATCCACTTCTTGTGAATCCGGGAAGCGGCGGAACCGATATCCATTCAGTAAGCGGTTATCGGTTGCAGGCAGGTTCGCCTCTTAGAAATGCAGGTGTAAGTATTGCAAGCAATGGAGGTAAAGATTACTGGGGGAATTCGCTATATAATGGAACTCCGGATATAGGAGCACATGAATACTACGCACCAACAGAATATCAGGCAGAAAATGCAGCTTTATCCGGAGGTATGGTCGTTCAATCGGATCATACGGGATATACGGGTACCGGATTCGCAGGGGGGTATTGGTCAATAGGAGCGACAACGACTTTCACAGTCAATGTGGCTTCAGCAGGCAGTAAAAATGTTGAGCTGCGGTATGCGAACGGGAGAACGTCTGCACGAACGATCAGCATTTATGTCAATGGCACGAAAATTAAACAAACCTCGCTTCCTTTTACTACGAATTGGGATACTTGGGGCTTGAAACCGGAGGAGTTAACACTTCTTGCCGGCAATAATACGATCTCATACAAATACGATTCAGGTGATACGGGTCTAGTCAACATAGATAAAATCACAGTGACACCGTGAACACCAACTCCAACGCTGGGGCGCAGCCTTGCATTGAATAAGAAAGTGACTGTAAGCTCAAGGAATGAAAGATAATGGGTTCCGCGTTTCGATTCCCGGATTGAAACGCGGAATTGCTTGGAATCTATGATCCAAAGGGAGATATCAGTTATGACAACAGCGACAAAACGAAAGCAACTGCTTGTGAGATATGAGAAAAATCCTATTATAACGCCAAATGATATGCCGTTTGATTGCTATTCCGTGATGAATGCCGGAGCGACTATGTTCAATGGAAAAGTGCTGCTCTTGCTCCGTGTTGAAAATTTACGACGCAAGACGGAGTTTTACGTGGCAACAAGCGGGAACGGCATCGATTTTGAAATCTGCGAAGAACCTATCCAATATTCTCTGTCCAGAACCGAAGAGAGATTTGGAGAGGCTCATAGATTTGATATGCGCATTACACAGTTAGAAGGAAAATACTATGTTTTTCATGCCGCATGGCTCGATCCGTTTGGATGCTCCATCGGGCTTGCGACTACCGAGGATTTTGTTAAATTTACGCCTATGCATAATCTTTCTGAGCCTTCGAACCGTAATGCGGTCCTTTTCCCGGAAAAAATCAACGGATTGTACGCACGGCTGGATAGACCGCAAAACTATAATGGAAAGGGATCAACCTGGATAAGTTATTCCCCTGATCTTGAATTCTGGGGGCGATCCATGCCATTGAATATGCCGTCTACCTCTTGGAACGTGATCAAGAATGGCGCTGGATCCATTCCGATAAAAACAGACAAGGGTTGGCTTGAAATCTACCATGCCACTGCCCACACTGCTTCTACCGAAAATTACTATCTGGGCGTGATGCTATTGGATCTTGAAGATCCATCCAAGGTCATCGCGGCTCCGGAAGAATTTATATTGGCTGCAGAAAAAGAGTATGAATGCGTAGGTCAGACACCGAATGTTGTGTTTACGAGCGGCGCTGTTGAAATGCCTGATGGAACTCTGAATATTTATTATGGGGGCGCAGATACGCGTATGTGCTTGGCACAGACAACAGTAGGGGAACTAGTCGAGTTTTGCTTGGAAGCCGCGAAATAGCACGAATTAAACTGGGCCTGCCGGTAACGGCAGGCCTATTTGTTTTATATTGATGACAGTTTTTCTGGATTTTTTCTATATTGCGCCGGCGTTATGCCAAATGTCTTTTTAAAAAGGGTGAAAAAGTAATTGTCATTGTAGATGCCAACCTTTTGGGAAATCGAAGCGATGGATTCATCCGTTTCAATAAGCAATCGTCTCGCTTTCTCCATCCGCAAATGATTTAAGTAATCATTAAAGGTACAATTCTTTACGCTTCTGAATATTTTTCCAAAATACCCTGGAGAAACTTCAGCAAATGCTGCCATGGATTCCAAGGATAGATTGGGATCCGTATAATGTTCCTGCATGTATTTCTCAACTTCCTCTACCTTATGACTGAAGGACTTATTTTTACTTTCCAGGATCGTATTACAAATATCGCGGCAGAAGGTTTTAATAAACTGATCGATTTCTTGAAGGGTCTCTAAATTCTCCGTGTTTTTAATGAGGTCATAATAATTCAAGCCATTCTTCGTATTCACCTCAAGCAAGTTTGAAAAATACCTAAATATAGATACGATGCATTGATGGTAATAGAACAAGGTTTGTTGAAACGATAACTCTGAAATTTTGCCCATGAACAAGCTTATCGCTTCATCCATGTTTGATAATTGAAGAGATTCAACCGCGCTCAAGATCTTTTTTTCAATATTGTAAGGGTATTCAATCGTGCGCTCCAGCTGCTGCTTCACGTTATCATAATGAACGATGCTTTTATGCCCCAAAAACAGACGATAATTCGAATATTCCAACGCTGACCCATAGGATAAAGAAATTTGGTTTTTATGGTTCACAATATCTCCGATGGAAATCGATATGGAGTTTTTATAAAGGTTCTCCACCGTGTTTTGAATTTTTTTCAATGCCTCCATAAATTCTGAGGGGAAAGCATTCTCGCTTAAACATAACAACACGCCAACTTGGTCTTTTCCCAAATCGATGGTTTGGCAGTATGTCAGAGTTTCGAGTATTTCTTTTGAGATATTACATATGGCGTATTTGGATAACAATTGATGCTTATTAGAGGTTCGCAACTTAAAGGATGCGTACTGGTCGATTTTAATAATCAATATACAAAAATAGGGCCATTCCAATTCGGTTTCTATTTTATTAAAGGTTTTTTTATCAATCGTCATGTTCTCGAAGGTACCTTCCATTAAACAATACAAATAGGTTTCCCTGAACACGTTATAGGTCTTGTTATAGGAGGACTCCATATTGTTGGCCCGGTCGATCGTGTGGGTAAAAGCTTCCGAGAGAACATCAAATTCGTTATATCGTTTCCTGGAAGGGGGCTTTACGCCTACGGATTTGTTTACTCTCTCCACTAACGCTCTAACGGGGGCATATAAATCTTTCAAAAATATAGAAGAAAAAACGGCACTTACCACGATAAGAATGATGGCAATAAGAAAGGTTATATTTCTCAACTTCTTTGTATTTGAAATAAGTTGATCATACGACTGCACGCTGACGAAATACCAATTCAACGTATTCGATTTTACAAAAGTGATCAATTGCTTCTTTCCGCCCACACGCTCCGTGAAATAACCCTTATTCTGGTTTGCGTTTAAAATGCCATCGATATAAGGGGTTTGATGGAGGTTGTTCATAAAAAGCGCGTGATCAGTATCGGACAAGACGGTGCCTTGGGCATTCATTACAAAGATGCTGTCCGTATTATTGCTGATCATCGAATGAATCAAATTTTGAATATAGGATTCATCCACGTTAATGATGAGATAAACGTTTTTTTCCTGGGACAAGTAAAAGTTAGGGCAAATAACGTAGCTTAGAACATTTTCGATATTAGGATCTTGGTTTATGAAAAAAGAAGATTTTCTGGGCATGAAGTTTATATAGTTTGAAAAGTCTCCATTATTTATGCTTTCGATTAAGTCTCTGTCCTGTTCGGCAAACACCGGGACACCTTGGTCCGTAATATATCGCTGGGTCACTTTATTGAAAACGCCAATATATCTGATAAAAGGATAAGCACTGGAAATATTGGACATCCGTACTTTCGCATTAAATTCGTCAACGGGGTTTTTACTGGTTGCATACATAACATCTACGATTTGGGGATCATTGTTCATGATTTTGGCCAGAGAATTCACTTTCTCGTAAATCAATTCAGAGGTATAGCTGGTTTGGCCCAGCATGGCTTGAGAGGATTGGCTGATTTCCTTAATCGCGCTTTTGGAAAATAAATAAAAAAGAGTCGTACATATAATCAGTACAGTGAAAATAACCAACAGAAAATAAAACAAGAGAATTTTTCTATACACATTGAAATTGAAATTAAAAAAATCATATTTTTTTAATTTCATAGGTTCTCATCCTTTCCTTACTCTAAACGAAGAAGCAAGTCCTCTTGGCAATTGTAGAAACCGCTTATTTATAAGGTAAAACATTATCTATTGAGCGTAAAGGGAAGTGAAGAATTTTAAAGGGAGTGCCGAAATTTAAAGGTTGAAAAGAGCGTAAATTTAAAGTTTTATTTCCCTTCAAACTATACATCGGGACCTCTCGTGTTTAGATTTAAGCTGTGCCGCACGGCAAATCGAAAGACAATGGAGGACTCAAGTTGCAAATAGAAACGGTTTCGAATCAACGCCGACCGGCAATAAGGAAGAAGGGAATGCTATTCGACATCAAGAGAAATCCCTTTTCTTACTTATTGTTACTTCCTGCTGCCGTCTACACGTTCGTATTTGGTTACATTACTCTTCCTTACATCATTATTGCATTTGAAAAGTTTAATTATAAGAAGGGAATTTGGTTAAGCGAATGGGTGGGATTTAAAAATTTCGAATTTTTCTTTAAATCGTCAAGCGCTTGGACCGTTACTTGGAACACCGTTTATCTTAACTTTTTATTCATAGTTACCGGGACCATCACGGCCTTAATCTTTTCCATTTTGCTGAATGAGCTTGTCTTTAAACGATTTACGAAGATTGTTCAATCCACTTTTCTATTTCCTAATTTTCTTTCCTGGATCATCGTGAGCTATATCGTCTACGCTTTATTCTCTACACAGTATGGTGTCGTAAATGAAGGCTTGAAGGCGGTCGGGTTGAATCCGACAAATTGGTACACGGATGCCGATGCATGGACCTGGATACTGGTCGGTTTAAAAATTTGGAAGGATGCGGGAATTTCAATTGTCATTTATCTGGCTGCAATAGCCGGTATCGACCAAAGCTTGTATGAAGCTGCGATTGTGGATGGTGCCAATAGATGGCAGCAAATCAAAAATATCACCTTGCCCCTATTAATGCCGACCGTGGCCATCTTGAATTTGCTGGCTGTCGGTAAAATCTTCAACGGTGATTTTGGAATGATCTATGCCCTTGTAGGCGACAATGCGCTGCTATACAAGACAACCGATGTTATCGATACCTATGTTTACAGAGCTTTAAGAAGAACGGGTGATCCGTCTCAAGCGATGGCCGTGGGACTCTTTCAATCCCTTGTCGGCTTCATCCTGGTATTCGGGGTAAATAAGATCACGAAGAAATTTTATCCGGATGGTGCGATTTTCTAAGACGATCAGTGAATGGAGGCCGCTTCATGCGAAGGCATAGCCTGTTTAACAGCATTAATGTATCACTAAACACGATTTTTGCTTTATTTTGTTTCTTACCCATCTTGTTAGTCTTTATCGTATCGCTGACGGATGAACAAACGATTCTAAAAAATGGTTACAGCTACTTTCCGGATAAATGGTCATTCGATGCTTATAAGCTGGTCTTCACAGGCCAGAAGCTTATTTGGAACAGCTATATGATTTCCATCATCGTTACGTTAATCGGTACGGTGTTGGCGTTATTGGTTACCGCAATGGCGGCCTATGCATTAGCCAACAAGCAGATGAAGTACCGGAATACCTGGGCCATGTACTTTTTTATCACCATGATCTTCTCCGCCGGCTTGGTTCCCTGGTATATGATCTGCGGCAAATTGGGAATGAAAGATAATATTTTATCCTTGATTATACCGGGGCTCATATTTAATCCGTTTAATATGTTTCTTGTCCGGAATTTTATGGCCGCTATCCCGGATTCCTTGATGGAATCAGCCAAAATCGATGGGGCGAATGATGCAACGATCGCGTTTAGAATATACTTTCCGATTTGTAAGCCTGTCCTTGCAACCATTGCATTATTTTATGGGCTGGCCTATTGGAACAATTGGTTTAACGCCATCATGCTTGTCGATAACCAGAATCTTTTCCCCCTGCAATATATTTTGTTTAAGCTTCAATCGGAAATTGCCATGTTATCGCAATTGCAGTCAAGCGTGCATAGCGATCCGCCGGGCGAATCCCTGAAAATGGCTACAGCCATCATTACGATCGGTCCTATCGTCTTTTTGTACCCCTATTTGCAAAGATATTTCATTAAGGGTTTAGTGATCGGCTCCGTTAAAGGCTAACGACCCCAAAAGGGTATTTATATATATTATTTTCTGTTAAAAAACAAGGGAGGGTTATGCATGAAAAAGTCAAATATGTTGAATCGCATTACCGTTGCAATCGTTTTAACGGCAATATTACTGGCTGGCTGTACATCCAATTCCGATTCGGGCAATACCGCGAAGCCAACGGATACCGGCAATGCGAAAAGCGACGCGAAAGTAGTTACCGTTAAATATGTGGTGCCGGGTAGCGATCAACCCGGAATGAAGGCCGCTATCGATGCCGTCAATAAAAAATTGCTGGCCGACGGCTTAAGCATTCAACTGGACGTCCAGCATATTGGTTGGGATGCTTGGAACAGCAAGACGAATATTATGCTTTCCACGGGAGAAGAATTCGACCTCATGCACGTCATGGAAAACAGTTCTGCTCCGACCGGCGCTTATGTGGCTCGCGGCGCTGCACTTCCATTAGACGATCTGATAATGAATAATGCTCCCGATCTCATGAATAAGTTCCCTCAATCCGTGTGGGATGCGGCTAAGGTCAACGGGAAAATCTACACGATCCCAGCGATGTGGAGAGATTCGACCCAAATGGGCGGGGAAGCGGGGTATATCACCGTCAGGCAAGACCTGCTTGACAAGTTGAATTTGCCGATTCCGAAGACGGTGGATGAATTGATTAACACCGGTGTGGAGATCAAGAAACTGCTGGGCAATGATACTTTCGCGTGGGATCATGCGCTGGATAGAACGCCTGTGTGGCTTCATCGGACTTATGATACATGGCCGTTCTATGCTGATTTTACAACAGGTATTGTTTATGTTGATGAAAGAGGCAACGTAAAGTCATGGATCGAAACGCCCGAATTTAAACAAGACTCTCTCGTTTATCGCAAGCTGTATCAAGCCGGCTTGATCCATCCGGATGTACTTAGTCTTCCGAATGACGCCAAAGCCAAGTTGGTGAATCAAGGCAAATTCGTCTACGGCTTGGGGACCATCGATTTAATTGCATATCCGGGAATTAAGAAGAATGTCCCCGATGTTAATCTGTCGACCTTCCAGCTTTCGCCGGAAAAAGTGAACTATACGTTCATGCCGCTTATGAACTCAAACATAATTCCAAGCACGTCCAAGCATCCTGAAGCCGCAATCAAATTCTTGGACTGGTTGTACAAAGATCAAGCGAACCATGATCTTTTCCTATACGGTATTGAAGGACAAGATTATAATAACCTCCCGAACGGAAGAATCGATTATCCGGAGAATAGTAACAGCGAAGGGAATTACGCTTTCGATTTCTGGCAAATTGGATATTACAAATGGCAAAAATTCCAGAAGGATGAGCTGGATGAAAGCGTTAAACGGCAAACGACTACGGATCCAAATGCACAAAACAGTATCGTAGCCGGTTTTACGTTTAATCCGGAAACCGTAAAAACGGAATATGCCAATGTGGTTGCCGAGATGGCTTCCATCTATCCGATTAAGATCGGCGTAGTCGATTTCGATAAGAACTATCCCACAGCCCTGAAGAAGCTTAAAGATGCCGGATTGGATAAGGTAGTGGCGGAGTATAACAAACAATTCCAAGAATTCCTGAAGAATAAGAAAGGATAACCGTCTTTCTTTACTAATTGACGAATAAAGGATTCCATCTCTTTCTGGATTAGAAAGAGATGGATTCCATTTTGTAATTGAGGGTAGATATAAACGTATCGAAGAGCGAGGGATAACCAATGAAGGTAGTCTTAATAGGCGGTGGCAGTTTTGTTTTTGCACCAACGGTTCTGAAGGACGCCATCGTTAAGCACAGGCTGAAAGGAACTCTAGTGCTGGTTGACACGAACCTCGAAGCGGCTCAGGCGATGGCGGGAGCCGGCAGCCGAATCGCAAACGAGCTTGGAGTCAAACTCGAGATCACAGCGACTGTAGATCGGGAGCAGGCGCTTACCGGAGCCGACTTTGTGATCGTATCCGCATCTGTTCAGGGGGCAAAGCGATGGCGGATGGATTATGAGATTTTGAAGGAAGCGGGAATGGCCGACCAGGCAAGGGAATGCGGCGGATTAGGCGGGCTGTTGAATTCTTTCCGATCCATTACGCTTCTCTTGGATATTTGCAGAGATATGGAACGTCTTTGTCCGAACGCCATGCTGCTTGATGTGACGAACCCGATGCCGCGTGTTGTAACGGCAATCGAACGATTTTCATCCATACGGAGCGTCGGCTTCTGCAACATCGCATATCGCGGACCGGACGGATATGACATGCTTGCACACTTGCTGCGGAGGCCGGCGAACGAACTTGAAGTCGTGACCGGAGGTCTCAACCATTTTTCCTGGGTCTTATCCGTCAAGGACAAGTCGACGGGGGAAGACCTGCTTCCGACACTCAAGAGCTACATCGAACGAGGAGACTGGTCTGACGAGACAGAGGAGAACCGGCGGGAGCTAGGCATCATGCGGGAATGGTTTCATTCCTACGGGGCGGTTGCAGCGGGAGCTGTAGACCACCATGCGGAGTATTTGCCGTTTCATCCGGACGTCCATTATCCGATAACGCCACCCTATCACGGCACGGAGAATGAACGCATGCAATGGTTGTTGAATTTGAAGGACATTGCCGCCGGTCGCTGTGGTTGGCAAGACCTGTTCAATCACGGCAGTTGGGAGCATCCGATTGATCTGGCTGTTTTGCTAGATGGTGGGCAAAAGGATCATATAGATATTCTGAACGTTCGAAACGAGGATGGGATTCCGCAGCTGCCTTCCGATCGCGTGGTTGAAGTTCCCGTACGTGTCGCAGGGGGACGGCTGGAACCGGTTATCCTGCCTGCTTTTCCGGAACGGCTGGCATCGTTGCTGTGCGTGGTATCTGACGTTCACGAGTTTGCCGCGGCAGCTGCCGCAACGGGCGATATCGAGTTGGCTCGGAAGGCGATCTTCGTTGATCCGGCCATAACTGACAAGGAAGCCGGATATAGCGCGCTAGAGCGGATGTTGGCGGCCCACGCAGATCTGTTGCCGCAGTTCACCCGGAAGACTGGGGGAGGAATCGGAAATGCGGAAAAGAGAATTGGTGGGTAAGGTGCCGTCCGTGTTTGCGGATGGGGACACGGTCGTCTTTATCGGGGACAGCATCACGCAATCCGGGCTGTACGTAAATCGCATTTACGAATATTATTTGACGAGATTCCCGGGGAAAAAGCTTCGAATTGTCAACGGCGGCATCAACGGCGATACAGGAAAGGGTGTCCTTCAGCGGCTGGACACAGATATATTGCCGTACCGCCCGACTAAAGCCGTCGTCATGCTCGGCATGAACGATCTGGGCCGCGACCTTTATGCACCAGGTATGCCAGAGGAGTCGGTCCTCCGCCAACGGGCAGAGCTCGTGCATGCCTATTGGAGACATTTGACGCAGATTATCGAGCGACTTGCGGAGCATCGTGTTCCGGTTTGGCTGGTTACGCCTTCTCCGTATGATCAGACGGCGAAGCTGCCGGAGGCGGTTTGTGGCTATAACGATGCTCTCCATGTGGCGTCGCGGATCGTGAAAGAGATCGCGGACGCTTATCGCTGCCCGGTGATCGATTTTCATCAGCCGATGACGGTCATGAACGAGCACCTTCAGAGTAGCGATCCGACCGCTACGATTATCGGCAATGACCGGGTTCATCCGGGCGAGATGGGGCATATGCTGATGGCCTATTTTTTTTTGACGCAGACGGGTGTGCCTGTCGAAGTTGCCGGCATTTCGATCGATGCAAGCCGGGGTACTGTGGTACGATCCTCCAACTGCGAAATCGCCGGTTTGTCTGTTTCCGAAGGAGGGATATCCTTCCAGTATTGGCCTAATGCATCGCCCATGCTGGCTGATGACGCGTATGGAGAGGCGGACATCTTGGCTCCGATTACGGCTGGCTTGAATCAGGAACGGATCATCGTGAACGGGCTGAAGACAGGCCGATATACGTTGTATTTAGACGGTGATGCGGCGGCGGAAGCGACTGCTAGGGAGTGGGAGGCCGGAGTTAATTTGGCGCTTTTGCCGGGGAATCCGGGGCAAAAACGGGCGCGGTATATTCATGAGCTGAATCGGCAAAGAAGGGAAACGGAGGCGCGGTTGCGGAATTTGAAGTACGTGGAAATCAGCCTGCAAGGGGTAAATCTAGATCCGGAGCAGGACGATCAGGAGGAGCTCAAGACGGCTTATTCCGCCGTGTTGAAGGGAATGCCGTGGCATGATTACTGCATGCAATGCCTGGATTCGTATTTGGCCGACAAGAAGGAGGAGGACGCATTGCTTAAAGCCCTCGAAGAAACGGTCGGGCGGCTGCATAACGTCGACCTGCCTGAGCCGTATCCGGTTTCCATTATCCGGTCCGCAGAATAAAAAGCAATAACAGTCCATTTTTGTTCAGAACGGGGGTCTACAAATGAGTATCGATCGGATGTCAGAGTTTGCTCGAAAATTGGAACCAGCCGGAAGGATTCTTGAAAGCCCGGATTATCAAGTTTGGTGCTGCTCCCCCATTTATGGACCTGATGGTAAAGTCCATGTCTTCTTCTCTCGATGGAAGAATCATTATGATCACTTAGGATGGGTTGCTGCTTGCGAGGTGGCTCACGCTGTGGCAGAACGGCCGGAGGGGCCTTACGAAGTTGTTGGAGTTGCTTTGTCTGGCAGAGGAGACAATGCTTGGGATAGTTGGTCCATTCATAATCCTACGGTTTACCAAGTGGACGGACGTTATATATTGTTGTATATGGGTTCGGACGGTTCTTCCCTGGGGGTTTCGCAAGATGAACTTATGGCCATGAAAAGGGAGGAATATCTTCCCTATTTCCACAAGTTAGTTTCCTCTAAGCGTGTCGGTATGGCTATTGCGGACAGCTTATACGGTCCTTGGGCGAGAGTTGGGGATAAGCCGATTGTTGATATTGGAGAAACTCCTTCCTGGGACGATTTCTGTACTTCCAATCCTGCCTTTACGGTAACTCCGGAAGGGAAGTATCGAATCTATTACAAAGCGTGGGATCAGCGAACCGCAGTTAAGTTTAATGGCAACCGAAAATATGGATTTGCAGAATCTGACAAACTAGAAGGACCTTACGTAAAATATCAAGGTAATCCCGTCATTGATCTCTCCGGTTTTGGCGAAAGAATGCAGGTAGAAGATGCCTATATGTGGCATGAAAATGGAAAATACAATGCGATTATGAGAGATATGGGCTTCAACAATCACGAATATGGTTTGTTCATGCAATCAGAGGATGGAATTAAGTGGAATACAGAAACGCCTATGATATCGTATCTGAATGCGGCTCATTATTTTGATGAACCATTGATAGGATTGGAAAGGGAAGGAAGATTTGAAAGGCCGCAGCTATTGATGAGAGACGGCATACCGGAGTATTTGTTTGCTGCATACGTTGGAGGTAAATATAACACGTCAAGCGGTGTCGTACTAAAGCTTAAATAGGAAGGAAATATAAGTCGTCCTGCGAATTTTTGGGCAGGACGATTTGCTGCTTCTTTACGCTTCACCGTGAGTAGCGTAGGTCTCACTCCAACGTTTGGCTTCTAATGGTTTGATTTGTGCTTCGTTATACCGCATGTTCATACCCCGAACTCTGTAGATAAATTGAAGACGACCGAAGCTTTTTTTTACGGAATCTTGGGCACTTTTCAAGATGTTAATTAAATTTTCATTTTTCAGAAAATAGTAACAATTTCGCTGAATTTGTTCATTTCAATTCAAACAGGTAACGACTTAACATGTTGAATGAAGATTGATAACACAACACCATTCGGAAAGGAGGTGACTTGATAGACGCGAGTTCGATTACGAAAGCGTTAACAATTCAGGGAGAACGCTCCCGGAGAGAGGTGTACGATGAGAAAAGCGGTTTTGTGGCGCAAACCGGCGGTTCTGATTTTGATCCTCACGCTTGTATTCGGCTTGTTGCCCCTTGGGTTAAACGGGCGGGGCGCGCAAGCGGCGAGCTGGCCTTACGGTGCGGATTTGGTCGCTAACGGCAGTTTCGAACAACCTGATAACGGTTTCCCTTCCAACTGGACCCCTATGAATACCGGAACATCAACTTACATGATGCGGGATACTTCTTTATACACCCACGGACTGAAAGGATTAAAGATCACCGATGACGGCGTAGGAGGAACCCGCGAGGTTGGCGTGAAGTCGGATCCGATCCCGATCGTCTACGGCCAAACGTACACGGCGAAGGTGAAGGCCAACGTGAGTGTAGGCATGGTCCATCTGTTGGTTCGAACTTATGACTCAAACGGAAACCCAAGCACGCAGCAATATATTGCCGATTCCACATCGACCACAGGCGTGTGGCAAACGTTGTCGGTTACCTTTTCCCCTCCGCAAAGTCACAGCGCGACCGCCGTCATACACGTGTACGAAAGAACGACGACGGCACAAACCACGGCGACGATCGATGATGTCACGATGAGCCTTTCGGGCAATCTGGTGCCTAACGGGGGCTTCGAGATCAATCCCGGAACGCCGACCGGCTTTCCGGTCGGCTGGCTTGCCATGACCAACCCCCCGAATTCTTCCGTGACGACGGAGACCGCTTCGGCTAACGTCAGCGCCGGTAGCCGAAGCGTCAAGATCTACGACAGCAATCCCTTCGTTCAAGGGAATGAGACCGGCCTGAAAACCCCGGATATTCCGATCCGTCCGGGCGAAACCTTCGACATTCACGTAAAAGTTAAGGTGGATGGTGAAGTTGCGGTACTGGCCCGATCTTTCGACGCCAACAACAATCCCGATCAGGTCCCGGCCGTGACGAGAAGCGGCGACGCTTTTTCAGGCTGGCAGACGATTTCTTTCTCTTATACGCCGAAAGCTCCCTTTACTTCGAAATTCGTCCTGATGATTTACGACCGAAGCGGTACGACCACCGCTTACGTCGACGAAGTATCCGTCACGAGCAGCGAGCTGCTCTTTAACCCCAGCTTCGAGTCCGGAACGGAAACCGCAATCGAAGGATGGACCGTATCCCCTGCCGGAGGCGTAACTTGGGTAACCGCCCAGACAGATCCGATCGATCAAGGCAGCAAGGCGGTCAAATTCACCAATACAGCGTCGGCGCTGGAAAGCATCCGTGTGAGACACGAGCAGCTGGGCTACGCCTATACCGCATCGGTGAAGGCATACGTAACTTCAGGGAAGGCGACCCTGACCCTTAAAGCCTTGAACTGGGCGGGAATCGAGGAACCGGGTTATGTCGTCACCGTTAAATCCGATACCGGCAAATCCGGCTGGCAAACCTTGAAGGTAACGGTAGCGCCGCCCAACTGGGCTAAGGCCGTAAGAGTCGTCCTTGCCACCGAGTCCGCTTCCGATACGGTGGTTTTCGATTCCGCCGAGCTTCGGTTCGGATGGCCGGCCACTTCGCCCGGGGATCAGACGATGCCGTTCCGACCCGCCGATCGGGCGGTCTCCGAGCAGAATCCGCCGGATTTCTCTTGGACCTATGTGGACGGAGCCGATAAGTACGAGCTTCAGATTGCTTCGGATGAATCTTTCGCTACGATCGTTTACTCGAAGGATGGGATTCCCGTCAATTTATTCAACCTCCCGAGCACATTAACCGCAGGCACGAGCTATTATTGGCGCGTGCGCTATCACTACCCGCAAGGCTGGTCGGCATGGAGCGATACGCAGCAGTTCCGGATCAAGTCGAACGCAGTCGCTTTTACGGTCCCCGACATCGAGACTTTGATAAACAGCGTACCGAGCGTACGTCCACGAATTTTAACCACCCCGAGTACGCTGAATGCATTCAAAGACTTGAAGGATAATGAAGGAAAGCCGATATACGATTTTGCCAAAGACAGGGTGGACGGCATAATCGCGAGCCAAACCCCGATGTCTCCAGAGCCGTCGGCAGGGGACTCGGTCGCTACGGTGAACGATGTCGTTTTCAAAGAGATGACGAACATTCTGTCCGGCGCGTTGGTGTACATGATTACGGACGACGCGCAATACAAAGTCTCGATACTCGATGTCACGAAACCGCGCCTCATGGCGATTGCCGGTTGGAACCCGAACGGTTCTACGAGCTATCAGACTGCGGACCAAGCGTCCCGTGATATCGCATTGCTCATGGCCGTCGCTTACGACTGGTTGAAGGTTCCAAGTAACGGAGCGTTCTCCGATACCGACAGACAGAATCTGGTTTCGGCCATCCATGCGAGGACCAAAACGATCTACGACGACATTTTGAACGCCGCTTCCTCCGCTTCCTTGTATAAGGACCCTTATTATTCCCACGGCTGGACGGCGGCCGGCTACGTCGCGATCATTGCGACGGCGATGATGCACGAGACGCAAACCGTAAACGGCGCCACCATGGCCGAGCATGCGAAACAATGGTTCCGAAAGTCGGTCCCCGTCCGAATCAACATGTATCCTCCGATCGGAGGAGAAGAGGGCGGCTGGGCGACCGGGACCGGCTATTGGGAAGTCTCTCACCTGTCGGACAAACGAGTGGCAGATGTCCTGAAGGAGGCCACCGTAGTGAACTTATACCAAAAGGCGTTCTCCCGGAATGAACATAATATGGTGACTTATTTCATGCCGGTCGGGTCGCCCGGCGGTCAATTCGGGGACGGCTCGGAAAAACCGATGTTGAAAGAAACCGTCAATCTGCTGAGACGTCAAGCGCAGGTGTACGACCCTAACCCGATTGCCCAGTGGGCCCAGTGGTTCGCGGCGGCAGCTCCGGTTTCCCTTGAACCTTACAAGTTGTTCAGTTACGGCTATGGCAAAAATTCCGTTCTGCCGCGGCCGCCTTTCGAGCTTCCTTCGGCCCGCTGGCAGAAGGACGTCGGCTGGGTGGCCATGCATTCCAGCCTGTACGATCCCGAGCGGATCTCGTTGTACTTCAAGTCCAGCGGATACGGCAGCTACAATCACAGCCATGCCGACCAGAACAGCTTCACGATCAATGCCTTCGGCGAAAAACTGGCGATCGACGCCGGTTATTACGACGGGTACGGTACGGATTTTCACACTAATTACTACCGCACGACACTGGCCCATAATGCCATCACGTACGACATCAATAAAGGCCAGAAAATCGACGACATGAAAGCATCCGGAAGGATTGCCGGGTTCGCGTCCATCGAAGCGTTCGACGGAACCGTAGGCGACGCGACGCCGGCGTACAATCAGAATTCCGCGCAGCCTGGCTGGGGCTTGGATTTGGCCAGACGGGGGATCATCTACGTCAAGCCGAACGCCTTCGTTGTCATCGACAAGCTCGATGCCAAAGGATCGGCCAACGCCTCGTTCGAGTACTTGCTTCACGCAGACAATATGATACTGGACGGGCTGCAGCAAGTCACGATCGAGAAGAATGATGCGAACATGAAAGCCTCAATTCAATATCCGATCCCCGACAGCGCTGCAGTAACCTCTTCTTTCACAGACGCGGCCAACAACCCGAAGACGCCCAACCTCAACCCGCCTCAAGCGTCGCAGAAACATGCCAAATTTACGTTTCCGCCGGCCGCGTCGCAGACGATTATCTCCACCTACCAGCCGTATCTGGACGGCTCGACGCCTTCGTCGATTACGCAGGGGGGGAATACGTCTTATGAGAGCCTGACGATTGACGGAACGACGGTCTACGTTCGCTTGTCGGGCAGCGGTCTCGTCACGGTGAACAGCAACTTCAAATTCGACGGCATGGCCGCCGCCGTGCGCGGGAACGACGTTCTGCTCCTGGACGGGGTTCGCTTGGAGAAGAACGGAGTCACCTTGCTGCAAACGAATGTGCCTGCGACCGTCGCGCTGAGCGGATCGGAGATCTCCATCTCCGGAGATGCGCCTGAGCTGGAGGTCCAAGTCAATACCGCCGCGACGACTCTCGTTGACGAGACTTACACCGCGGTACCTTCCGGAGCGGCCGGGATGAGCGCGATAGGCGTTTACTGGACGAAGACCGGCAATGTGATGACCATCCAGTCGGAATCGGGCCGCCGCTTCAAGCTGAGCAGCGTTACGGCCCCGGGGCCGCAAACGAGCGTCAACCTCACCGTCAAACTGAACGGAACGGTGGTTGACACCTATGCGTTGGCGGCTCATGGCACCTATGCCGGCGGTACGGCCAGCTATGGCCAATTAACCGACTTGTCGGCAGGCACTTACACCATCGTCAGCGCGCCTGCGGGTCTTAAATTCGAAAAAGAAGGAGCGGCGACACCAGGGCCGAAGACGCTCGGCGCATCGCCCTGGGTCATCTTGGACGGAGCCGGCGGGACGCTCGAATTGACGAACTGATCCGCGATGTCAACGCAGCACTGAAGTTTCAGCAATAACTAAGAGAAGGAAAACAAAGAATCGCCCTTCGGCTTGCCAAGAACGCAAGCTGAAGGGCGATTTAGGTTTGTTCACGATTCGTTTTATGGACATCTACTCATTTAGGCTTAACCTAATCTCCGTGTCATTTTGGAACAATCGTACTATTATCCCCTTGCCTCAGAAGGAGTGCCTATCAGCGGATTTTTGAATGCTTGATTGGAGAATGGAGGACGGATTCCCGAATATCACGTTCGATATTGCCGTTTCATATTAGAATGGAACGGGTTTTCGGCAACTTAAAAAGCAAGCATCCCTTGCATCAGGCGTTCCATAGACTGAGATATTGACCTTTCCACTTCGCTTTGCTTCCCCAGACACCCAAGGAACGACGAGAACCGGTTCAAGAAAAATGTGGTAAAAAATTCAACGTTACGGGTTTGTTTTCAAAAGCATGAACAAGGGTTAACCTCCTGATCGGTCCTGATCGGTCCTGATCGGTCCTGATCGGTCCTGATCGGTCCTGATCGGTCCTGATCGGAAGGGATACTGGTAGAAGCGACCGAGCGTAGGTTGAGTAACTTAGCAGGTGAAAACCCTGCCTGGAAAG